>JBKEAO010000164.1:0-37922 GCA_047972335.1 Anaerocolumna sp.
CTTGGCAAATCAAGAAAGATAATAGCTTATCAGCAGGAAGTTTTTTATTACGTACTAAATCAACATTAGGACGTACAGTATACTTTGAGATATCATTCACAGTGTATGCAATAGCATCATTTAAAAAAGATTTAATAGTTTCATGCGTCATAATTGTGTGCCTCCTTAAATTAAGAAAAATATAGTTCTAATTTAAGGGCCGCTTTCGCAACATCTAAAAATCATCAGTAGCGAAAGCGGCCGCACATTTTGGTATTTGTGTCAACGACTATTTAAAATATTTGAAATTAATTAAAAAATAAGGTTACACCCCCTAACGTAGGAAATATAACCTTATGGATATTAACGTTAACTAAATGACATTGTTATTCAAATTGTAAAAGAAAATTATTTAGCACATGGATATTTTGGTAAGAGAATAGATTTGGTTAATGGACAATTTAATATTGAAAGAAGAGAGAGGGTTGCTTTTTCACCGACACCAGATATTACGGATTTAACTTTTTCACTAGATCATTTACCACAAGAGTATCCTAGTTTCGGAACATCAGATTTCAGGACGCCAGCTTTTGAAGTCACAGATTCAAATGGGAATTCTGTTAGTGATATGAGATATGTAGAGCATAATATTTATGCTGGAAAAAACAGTTTAGATGGACTTCCATCCTGCTTTGATTATGAAAATCAGACAACAACTTTGGACATAATCTTGGTGGATAAGTATTCCGGATTAAAGATGATTTTATCCTATACTGTTTTTAATTCCCTGGATGTAATAACTAGAAATGTCAGATTCATAAACGAAGGAGACACAGATATTTATCTAAACAAAGTTTCTAGTCTTTCCATAGATTTTCCAACAAATGAGTATGAATTAATCCATTTGTATGGGGCATGGGGGAAAGAAAGACATATAGAGAGAAATAAACTTTTAAATGGAATACAGTGTTTTGAAAGCAAAAGAGGTGTTAGCTCCCATCAACATAGCCCTTTTTTAGCGTTAGTTGATACGGAAGCCACAGAGGATACAGGTGCAGTTTATGGATTCAACCTGGTATATAGTGGCAATTTTCAAGGGTTGGTTGAAGTAGACCAATTTCAAACCGCTAGACTTATGTTAGGGATAAATTCTTTTCAGTTTAAATGGAATTTGAATGTTGGTGAAAGCTTTCAATCACCAGAATGTGTCATGGTGTACTCAAATAATGGATTGGGACAGATGTCTAGAACATTCCATGATTTGTACAGAAATAATTTAGTTAGATCAACTTTTAAAGATTTACCTAGACCAGTTGTCATTAATAATTGGGAAGCTACCTATTTTGATTTTCACTCTGAAAAATTATTAGAAATTGCTGAAAAAGGTAAAGAATTAGGTATGGAGCAATTTGTTCTAGATGATGGATGGTTTGGTAAGCGAAATGATGACACTTCATCTTTGGGGGATTGGAAGGTTAATACAGATAAAATTCCTGAAGGATTAAAAGCTTTAAGTGAAAAAATAACTAATTTAGGGATGGGATTTGGTCTGTGGGTGGAGCCAGAAATGATTTCTCCGAAAAGTAAGTTATATGAAGCACATCCAGATTGGTGTATTCACGTAGAGGATAGACCAAGAACAGAAGCCAGACAACAATTAGTTTTAGATTTATCTAGAAAAGAAGTTCAAGATTACATCATCCAGTTTATGGACGAACTTTTAACCGAAAATAAAATCAATTATATTAAATGGGATATGAATAGACCATTAACAGAAATTGGCTCTCCATCCTTAAATAAAAACAACAAAGGTGAGCTTTGTCATAAATATATTCTGGGGCTTTACAGAGTACTGGAGTACATAACTACAAAGCATAGTAATGTTCTTTTTGAAAGTTGTTCTGGTGGTGGTGGGCGATTTGACCCTGGTATGTTCTATTATATGCCGCAAGCCTGGACAAGTGATAATAGTGACGCTGTAGAAAGATTAAAAATTCAATATGGAACAAGTTACATGTTTCCTTTGATTTTTATGGAGGCACATATTTCTGCTGTGCCAAATCATCAAGTTTTTAGAAGCCCAAAAATGAAAATGCGAGGAGATGTAGCCTTTTTTGGTAATTTAGGTTATGAGATTGATTTAACAGATTTATCAAAAGAAGATCAGCTTCAAATTAAAGAACAAACGACTAATTATAAAAAAATTAGAAGTTTGATGCATTTTGGTGATTTTTATAGATTGTTAAATCCTTTTGAAAATATTAGCTGTGCATGGTCCGTAGTTTCTAAAAATAAAGAAGAGGTTATAGTGGGTTATTATCAAACCTTAGTTCAGCCCAATGATAAAATAAAATATTTAAAATTAAAAGGACTAAAGAAAGAAGCAGTTTATGAAGTGAATGAATTAGATATTTCTTATACTGGAAGTTATTTAATGGAAGTTGGTCTGGTGGTACCTTTGATTCGCGGAGATTATTTTAGTTGTTTATGGACGTTAAGTCAGCAAAGTTGATAAAAAATCCTTGGTGGTAATAGTTTTTGAACTAAATATAGAACGGAGACTAATTATGAAAAAGAATGATCAGGAAAAATATGATTGGAGAATTACCCAAAAGCCTGAAAGAGAATATATTCATGACTATTCCAAAACTTTAACAGTTAAGATGCTAATGAGTAAGCCTGATAAAAAGGATAGGCATTCCATTGTTAGTTGTACATTTGAAGAGGCTTTAAATAGAGTTATCGAACTTAATAATCTTACACCTTCGATACATAAAATTATTTATTTAGTTGGTTGGCAATTTAACGGACATGATGATGGATATCCTGATATGAGTGTTGTAAATCCTTTACTAAAAAGAAAAGAAGATGCTAGTGCAAAAGATAGTCTTATATGGCTAATGAGAGAAAGCAAAAAATATAACACCACGATAAGCTGTCATGTGAATTTCACTGATGCATATAAAGAGTCTGACCTATGGGATGAATATTGGGAAAAAGGTCTTATTAGTCAGAAAAAAAAGAATGTACCGTTGAAAATTGGTAAATGGAACGGACGAACGGCATACCAAATAAATTACAAAAATGAATGGGATAGCGGTGTGTGCAAAAAGAAAATTGATGATTTGGTTACAAAACTAAATTTAAAAGAGGCTGGAACAGTTCATATTGATGCATTTTTTTGCAGGGAAAGTAAAGGACAAAACATTGCTATTGATGTAGAAAAAGGTTATAGAAGACAAATTATTAGATATTTTAGAGATTTGGGAATAGACGTAACTACAGAATTTCTATACGGAGAGAAAGGAGAAGTAGATTTAATTGGGTTAGTTCCAATGATTTGGTGGCTTAATCAATCCAAACAAGATTATTTGAGTCGACCGGCTTCTTTATTGTGTGGTGGAAAACCCAATAGAAAGTATAAAGGGTTTCGGAAGAATCTGGACAGAATTTTTGGTAAGTCTATTCATGGAGAAGAGTTTTGGAACACTGATGATTCGCTCAAAAATATTTTAGATAGATACTGTTTGGATTCGTTGACTTTCTTCTATTTGAATAGATTTAAACGTCTGAAAGTTGAAGGTTATGGAAAAAAATTAAAAGCTAAATATGAGTGCAATGTAGTTTCTTGTGCAAAAGATCATTTAATCTATCAAGATAATTATATAGTGAGAGAAAATTATAATGTATTAGTTCAAGAAATATGGGGAAACAAAAAGAACTTAATACTATACAGCAGGGAAGGATATTCAAACAAAAAATGGACTTTGCCAGATGATTTAAAGTACAAAAGAGAAATAGCTGTTTTTAAAATAACTGGAAAAGGTTTAGTAGAAAAGGAAACTATTGAAATTATAAAAGGAGACTTTTATTTTTCTTGTATGTCTAAAGAAGCTTATTATCTGAAGGTGAAAGTTTGAAGGTAAATTTTCAAACTATTTATTAAGGTCTATTCACTTTTTGAATAGGTCATCAAAAAGTGAAAGGCAGGGGTATCAGAATGGATGTGATTATGAAGGATTTTGGAATAGCTCCATGTACAAATGATTGGATAGAAAAATCCCTAAAAATCTTTGAAAAATATGAAAACAACAACAATACTAAATTCATTTTTGAAAAAGGCATTTACCATATAAAGAATCATAGTACGGAAATTCCATTTTTTATAACTAATTCCATGTCCAAAAAAGAAGGATTTATATTAAATAAAAAAATTGGTTTATTTCTCCACCATTGTAAATTTATCACATTAGATTTCTCAGATTCCACCATTTTATTCCATGATAAAATGTGCGAATTAGTCATGATTGATTGTGAAGCTATAAAAATATGCAATGTAACAATGGATTACGTGAATCCAACAGTTTTTGAAGGCGAAGTAGTAAAATCTAATTTTTTTACTTGCGAAATCAAGATAAACAACGAATATAATTATAGTCTGAAAAGAGGAAGATTTACATGGAATTATAATGAACAAAAAATTAAGACACCACTGATGGTGAAAGTAAGTAAAGGAATATTTAAGAGAGGACATAGTTTACTGTCAACTTATATATTTAGTAGAACTGCAGGAGATAGAGTTAAGTTTTACAAATTATCTTTCATAAATACGTATCATGTAGGTGACAAACTACACTTTAGAACGGGGTTAAGAGATAGTTGTGGTGTTTTTATTAACAAAAGTAAAAATATAAAGTTTGAAAATGTGACTATTCATTTTATGCATGGATTGGGAGTGGTGAGTCAATTTTCAAGGGATTTGTATTTTAAAAACGTTAAGCTAACACCGAGGAAAAACTCGCAAAGACAAGTGACAGGCTTTGCAGACTTAATGCATTTTTCTGGTTGCAGTGGAGATATAAAAATAAGTAATTCTGAATTTGATGGTGCCCATGATGATTGCATTAATATACATGGAACCCATCTGAAAATAATAAAACAAATAAATACCAAGGAATTGCTAATTAAATATATGCATCCCCAAACATTTGGATTCGCACCCTATGCGATAGGAGATTCAATAGGAATTACAAATCCCAAAACCTTAAAAACATTGTTTGTTTCAAAAGTCATCTGTATTAACAAAATATTTGATGAAGAATGGAAAATTATGTTAGATGATGAATTGAATGATGTGCTAGGGTTTGTTGTGGAAAATAAAAGTGCTACTCCGAGGGTTTTAATTGAAAACAATATCTTAAGAAATGTTCCAACTCGAGCCATTTTGGTAACAACAGAAAAGGAAATTGTGATAAAAAATAATCTATTTGAAAATATACCAATGGCTTCAATATTAATTGCTAATGATGGAAAAAGTTGGTATGAATCTGGGGCAGTAAAAGATGTAACTATTAAAAATAATAAATTTGTAAACTGTAAAAGCCCTATCATTGCTGTGAAACCAGAAAATAAGATTTTCGCGGGATATGTACATGAGAATATTAAGATCTGTGATAATGATTTAAGCCAATGCGAAAAACCATTTTTCAGCTTTACAAATACACATGGAATTTATCAACAAAATAATAAAAATCTACACAAATGTATATTGAAAAATTCAGGAGTGACAAGGGGACGGGGTTAGTGTCACATTAACACCTGGTTCTACACATATCCAATAATCCATAAAATACTCCAAACCATGCTTTCTATGTCAATATATTCAGATGCTACTATCTCGTTACTTACGAATTATCTATAATCAACAATAATTAATGCCTTGTTAAACTAATTAAAGTTTGTTATCATATAGTATCTAAGAATTTTCATAATAATGATGATATGGGTGAGAAGGTATACTTTTACTTTGAATAGATAGAATTAAGTTTTATGGAGGTAGTGAATGGAAGGAAAATATTTGATAATCATTGGCATAGTAGCGATTATATTTATTATTGCAATTATAGGATCTAAGAGATCAAAAAGTAATGAACCAGGTGAGATAGCCAATGATGTAGACAGCACCCAAGATGTGACAATAAACAACAAGCAGGGTAATGGGAATAATTCGAATCATTCGAATCACTCGGATAATGCAAATAAGTCCTATGTGATTAGTGATAAAGCTGAACTAGAGGATAAGAATATTAGTGTTTCAATACCAGAAACCATGACCATTTATCTTGGCAATACGGAAAAAATGAAAATGAAGGCTTCTGTAAAACCAATTAAGATGGTAGCATTTAAATCTTTAGATGAATCCATTGCTACGGTGACTGGTAAAGTTGTAATAGGAGAAAGGGTGGGGAAAACCTCCATCATTACGACTGCCTTGGTGAAGGATAAATATTATGAATTTACAACAGAAGTAACAGTAAAGCCGGGTAAAGTCATTGTAACCACAGAAAATGATGTAATCAATGTAGGAGATACGACTAGGATAAAAACCATGGTATCCTCTGGAGTAGTGAACAGCTTATCCTATACTTCTGATCATAAAGAAGTGGCAGAGGTTACAATAGATGGAAATTATGGCGTAGTAGTAGGTAAAAATGAAGGAAATGCTTTGATTACCATAAAGGTTAATATTGGTGGGAAAACAAAGACAGAGAAAGTTAATATTAAGGTTGAGAAACAGAAAGAAATAGAGATTCCCGTAACCAATCCTGTCAATGGAAAGGATTATACCATAGAAGATGATTGGAGTGGTAGTCGTGTGTATTTTGGACACTATGAACAGGATAAAAACCCTTTAAATGGTATGGAACCAATACTTTGGAGAGTACTTGAAGTGGCTGATGATAACTTGTTATTACTCTCTGAATATGGACTAATATGCAAGAACTATAATGATACTTTTTCAAACGTTACCTGGGAAACTTCTACCCTTAGGGCATGGCTCAATGGAGCATTTCTAGATACTGCTTTTACAAATAGAGAAAGAGATGCCATAAAGGATACGCTGGTAGTTAATAAGGACAGCTCAGTTTATAAAACAAGTGGAGGAAATGATACCGTTGATAAAGTATATTTACTGTCCTATGATGAAGCACAAAATAATGCTTACGGATTCCAAAGCGGCATAAGTAACAAGAGTAAATCAAGACAAATGAAATTAGTGGAGAGTGCCTTAGCAGAGGGATATGTGAATAAGGATAACGGAAATACCTGCTGGTGGCTTCGTTCTCCTGGAATCACAGAACAATACGCAGCCTATGTATTTACAGTGGGTAGCATAACTGAAAGTTATTTTGTTGGTAGAAGAAACGATGCAGCCAGACCAGTCATACGAGTAAAGCTTTCATCTGTTTTCTTTGGTGAAAAAATTGGTGATGGTACCAATGCATATCCAGAACTTATTGTAAAATAAATGATTATATAAATGGGCAGATGTAAATCTAAGGATTGCATCTGCCCATTTTAGTAAATATCCTTTGAATAACTGTTATAGGACATCCCCCACCCCGGCTTACATAAAAATGTTAATTGTTATATAATGCTAGTCAAGATAGGTGTAATTATAATAAAACGAAAGAGGACGTTTATAAATGGGGTTTAAGAGATGGAAAATCAAACAAAAGACATTTAGTACGCCAATTATTCTTATTATATTAGTACTAGTGGCTATTTTAACGATGCTTCTAGCAACTGGTATGGGGCCTGTTTCTGTTGCTCCAGCCACAACTGCAAAATTATTATTAAGTAAAATTCCTGTATTAGGAGACCGTATTACAAAGACCTGGGAAACATTAGATTACAATATTGTTTTTGGTTTGCGCTTGCCACGTGTCTGTCTTGGTATGGTGGTAGGGGCCTCCCTTTCTGTGTGTGGTGTGACAATGCAGGCGTTGGTACGCAACAATCTGGCCGATCCCTTTATTTTGGGAGTTTCTTCTGGTGCAGCAGCTTTTGCGACTCTTGGGATGTTGTTTGGTGCTTTTTCTTTCCTGGGTACATATTCCTTGTCTATTAGTGCCTTTATTGGATCAGCGATTACCATTATATTTGTTTATGTGATATCTCGTGTAAGAGGACGAATCAATATAACACAACTTCTTTTATCAGGTGTAGCGATTTCAATGATTATGGAAGGGATCACAAGTATTATTAAGCTTAGTGCTCCCAATGCACTAGGTCTTCATAATGCAGAATTTTGGATGGCTGGAAGTCTGGCTGGTGCAAAGTGGGCATATTTAAAACTGCCTTTTTTCGTACTTCTCTTATGTATGTTTTTTTTAATGATTAATCATCGAGGTCTAAACTTACTTTTACTTGGGGAGGATAGTGCAGGGGCACTTGGTATTAATGTGCGAAGATTACAAAAAGGACTAATTCTTATGGCTTCTCTTATGGCTGGTGTCACAATTGCTGTAAGTGGGGCTATTGGATTTGTAGGGCTTATGGTACCTCATTTTACACGAATGCTGGTAGGTGGTGATCATAAGAAAGTATTACCTATATCTGCTTTACTGGGTGGAATACTTGTGGTTTGGGTAGATGTAGCAGCCAGATTACTCATTGCACCCGAAGAACTTCCGGTTGGTATTCTTACTGCAGTGATTGGAGGACCTATCTTTATTTGGATGCTAAAACGTAATAGCAAGAGGAGATGATTAATATGCGACTGCAAATAGAAGGATTAACGTATTCCTACGGGGACAAGGATGCCATTCGTAATATAAATCTGTATGTAAAAGAAGGGGAATTTGTTGGACTCATTGGACCCAATGGCAGTGGTAAATCTACGGTATTAAAAAATGTATACAGAGGGTTGGTACCAGATAGTGGGAAAATAATTTTGGATGGTGATAATTTGCTAACTATGCCATACAAAAAATCCGCTCGTAAGTTAGCTGTTGTGGGCCAGGAAAACGAGGTGCCCTTTGATTTTTTAGTAGAAGAAATTGTTGCCATGGGACGTTCACCTCATAAGAAACTATTTGATATGGATGCTCCGCAGGATAAAGAAATAGTACGACATGCTCTTTGGCATCTTGGTATGGAAGATATGGCAGGACGCAATTATCTTCATCTATCTGGTGGAGAAAAGCAAAGAGTGATATTAGCAAGAGCTATAGCACAAGAGTGTGATTTTTTCATATTGGATGAACCAACAAACCATTTGGATATTAGCTATCAGATGCAAATTTTTGACTTTATCAAACGACTTAAAGTTACAGTGCTTTCTGCGATTCACGATTTGAATATGGCAGCTTTGTATTGTGATCGTATATATGTACTTAAGGATAGCCAGGTGGTGTTACAAGGTACGCCAGAGGAGATTCTGACAGAAGAAAATATTTACAATGTATATGGAGTTAGAAGTGCAGTTATTAAACATCCTATTACAGGTAAGATGAATATTACTTACTTGCCCTGGGGAGTAAAATAAATATCAACGGAGGATAAAAAGGTGCAAATGAAAAAAATAGTATATTTATTATTAAGCGTTATATTGATTGTGTCCACATTTTCAGGCTGTAGTAACAAGACGGATAATGGTTTAGAGCAGTCGGATGGAAGTGAGAAGGATAGCGTTAAACAAGAGATGAATGAGATTGATCATGATGAAGAAAATATTAAAAATGAAGGTGGAAGTGTTTACCCTATCACAATTGATAACGATGGAAGAGAAGTTGTAATTGCAAAAAAACCGGAGAAGGTTCTGACCCTTGGTCCAAATTGTACAGAATTATTTGCAGCACTGGGGCTATCTGATTATGTTGTGGGAAGATCACTTATTAATCATAGTCGTGGACCTTTAGAGATGTATGCAGAGGATGTGAATAGCATACCGCAACTTAACTACGGTTCAGCGACCCGTGAAGCCATTCTAACGAGTGGTGCGGATTTTATTTATGCACTGGACTGGGAGATAAGTGAAAGCGGATGTAATATTGAAGAAGTTTCTAACTACGGCATGTCTGTATATGTGAACGGGGCAACTACCCTAGAAGAACAATATGAGGAAATTCTTGATATTGGAAAAATATTTGGCGTGGAGGAAAAGGCAGAAGATTTTGTTGCAGACCAAAAGGCACGAATAGAAGCGGTGGGAGATAAACTAAAAGATACAGAACCTGTTAAGGTCTTAGTATATGACAGCGGCAATGATGGGGTATTTACCTGTTCTGGTATCAACTTTGAATCCTTACTAATTGGATTAGCCGGTGGTAATAATTTATTTGCAGATTTAAATGAAAAACAATGGATTACCGTAAGTTATGAGGAAGTACTTGTTCGTGAGCCTGATGTTATATTAATTCATGATTATGATGCGCCGTCGGTGGAGGAAAAGATAGCAGAAATAAAAGCCAATCCGACGCTCTCTGAACTTGACTGTGTTAAAAATGAAAGATTTGCAGTAATCAGTCTTGAGAGTGTACTTCCTGGTAATCGAATGGCTCCTGCTGTTGAGAGTATGGCTGCAGCATTTTATCCAGAAATATTTGCTGAATAATGGAGTGACAAATAAAAAATGATTATCCTAGATTTTTGATTGATGGGATAATCATTTTTATTTACATAGGATTAACTATAGATATGTACACACTACAAAGTGCAGAAGACGAAGATGCAAAAAAAGGTCATAAATCAGAAAATAAAGATTTTTTTGGATATATGAATCATATAGCAATGAGTGAAGAAGGAATAATAACGGGCTTAACAGTAACAAATGGAACATCTGCGGACAATAAAGAATTTGAAAATATAATAAATCAAACTCGCGACATTGGTGTAGAAATCAAAGACGTTGCAGGAGATAAGTCTTATTCAACCAGTGATATTTTAAAGTTTGGAATGGAAGAAGATAAATATAGTAGCAAAGTTAAAAGACACGTAAATTGTAAGGAATATAGTAGTGAATCTGTTTCGTTTAATAAAGATGCAGATACATATGAATGTAAAAATGGATGTTTAGCCAAAAAGCGCAAAGTTAGCAACCGAAATGTAGGGGGGAAGCCTTATAATTTTTTAACAAAATACGATATATAAAGAAAATTGAAAAAAATAATTCGCAAAACCTATTTTTTGATGATAAAATAGGTTTATCTTTTAAAATTAGGATAGATTTTCAACAGCTTCGGCAAAATGGTAAACATAGAATTTAAAGTTTTTATGTAAAGGAGTAAAAATGGATTACTTAAGTCAACAGATTCGAAAATTAGCGCCTGAAATGGATCCTCTAAAATTGGGTATGGGGTGGTCTGTCTCAGATTTGGATAAACCACAAATAATTATAGAAAGTACATATGGAGATAGCCATCCAGGAAGTGTTCATTTAAATAAGCTAGTGGATAAAGCCAATGAGGGTATTACAATCGCAGGAGGAAAAGGGGCAAAATATTTTGCCACGGATATATGTGATGGTATGGCCCAAGGGCATGATGGAATTAATTATTCATTGGTATCAAGAGATATATTGGCAAGCTTAATTGAAATTCATATCAAAGCAACCTCTTTTGACGCAGGTGTATTTATTGCAAGTTGTGATAAAGCTATGCCAGCGCATTTAATGGCAATTGGTCGCTCCAATATCCCTTCTATTATGGTTACAGGTGGGGTGATGAATGCTTATGGAGACGAATTACTTACATTAGAACAAATCGGTAAATATGCGGCTATGTATGAAAGAGGAGAGATAACTCAGGAGAAATTAACATTTTATAAGCAACATGCTTGCCCCTCTTGTGGAGCTTGTTCATTTATAGGAACTGCTTCAACAATGCAGATTATGGCAGAGGCTTTAGGACTAATGTTACCTGGAAGTGCGTTAATGCCAGCCACTAGTAAAGATTTAGAAGAAATTGCATTTCAAGCAGGAAAACATGCGGTTGCATTGGCCAGAAAGGGTATGTGTGCCAAAGATGTTGTAACAAAGGAATCTTTTGAAAATGCAATTATGATTCATGCCGCTATTTCCGGATCTACCAATGCATTGCTTCATATTCCTACCATTGCTAAGGAATTTGGCATTGATATTTCTGCGGATACTTTTGATATAATACACAGACAGGTTCCCTACCTATTAAATATTCGCCCCACTGGAAAATGGCCTGCCCAGTATTTTTACTATGCAGGTGGTGTTCCTCGTGTTATGGAGGAAATAAAAGAATTATTACATTTAGATGCAATGACAATAACAGGGAAAACACTAGGAGAAAATTTAGAAGACCTTAAAAATAATGGTTTTTATGATAAATGTGATGCTCTTCTAAAAGATGTTGGTTTAATAAAAACAAATATTATTAAAGAGTTTAATAACCCACTTGGAGCAAATGGAAGTGTTGCGATTTTATCTGGAAATTTAGCACCACAAGGTGCAATCATAAAGCACAGCGCAGCACCAAAAGAGATGCATAAGGCGTTATTAAAAGCTAAACCATTTAATTGTGAAGAAGAGGCAATAAAAGCAATTTTATCTCATGAAATCAAGCCAGGGGACGCTGTTATTATTCGATATGAAGGACCTAAGGGTGCAGGAATGCCTGAAATGTTTTATACAACCGAGGCTATCGCATCAGATCCAACATTAGCAGAAAGCATTGCCTTAATAACGGATGGAAGATTCTCTGGTGCCTCAAAAGGACCTGTGATTGGACATGTATCCCCTGAAGCAGCAGAAGGTGGGCCAATTGCATTAATTGAAGAAGATGATTTGATTTATATTGATGTGGAACAAAGGCAGCTAATGATTGTTGGTGTGAATGGAGAAAAATGTTCTGAGGAAGAAATGGAGCATATACTACTATTGCGTCAAAAATCCTTACAACCATTTCAAAGTAAATATCATGAAGGGGTACTAAAACTATACACCCAGTATGCCAGTTCACCTATGAAGGGTGGATATATGGAATAGGCAGGTTAACCTCCTAAATTGCAGATTATAACTGCCCGCAGGACCGGCTAAGTCAGGGGCAGTTATTTTTACTATTCTTGTACTACTTACAATTATTAAATAGCATTTATTTTCAAGCTTTTATTTTAGCATGAAACAATGGATTTTCCACGGCTTTCCACCTTATGATTTAGGGTGGATTTTTATTTTTATATATGGTATAATCAATGTTGCAAAAGTTGAAGATAAGTTATAAGTAGAAAAATTTTATCTTTTTTGAATGTGAAAAACTTATATGGAAAAGTTATGATATCATTGAAAATAGGGTGTTTCAGAGAAAATGAAACCCCCATGACGCCTTTGCCATAGGGGTTTCATTAAAAAGGGGAGGATAAGTATTTAACTTTTCTTTGGTATTGGCAGTGCAGTAACTGCACCAGGGTATCTTTTGGCTGGAGGGGGGATCCAACCTATTTAAGATTACTGCCCATAATCTAAATCAATCTGAATTAGATTAACTATAGTATGGTACTGATTTTCTAGTATTATACATTTTAAAAAATTTTTTTTTAATTTTTTTATTTATGTTTTAAAAGAGGATTATATAATTTTAATTAGTTAATTTTACTTAAAGAAAAGTATTTGATATATTAAGATAAATACTTTAGGTAATAATATGGTTGAAAGAAAAATTGTAATAAAGAAAGGAAAGCCACTAAAGATTCTTTCAATTAAGTAAGTGGCGTGCTGCAAGTTATTGCAGCTGCAAAGGGTATTAAAATGAGTTTATTAACAGAATGGAGAGATTATGCATACTCTCTAGATACGAACCAAAAAGAAGGACAATTATTCTGGGGAAATTATTTTTCAGTAGAACAAGGTATTTATGAGAAATTACTTTCTGAGCCTAATACAGTTGTAGAAGGCACAGTTGAAGAATTAGCAGCAAAATATGAAACTACACTTTCACTTATGGTTGGCTTCCTTGATGGTATTAACGAAAGTCTTGTAAAAGAAAACCCTATTGAAGAGATGGAAGCATCTACAGTTGTAAATTTAGGTTATGATCAAGAAAAACTATACAAAAATATGGTGGATGCGAAAGCGGATTGGTTGTATAACTTACCTCAATGGGATGAGTTATTAACTGTGGAAAGAAGAAAAGAATTATATCTTGAACAAAAGAAATCTAGCACAGTAGTAAAAGATAAGAAAGTTAACAGAAACGATCCATGTCCTTGCGGCAGTGGTAAAAAATATAAAAAATGCTGTGGAGCTTAAGTTTCACAAATTAACCTTTTGCATTGCATTCTAAGGGAAAAAAGGATTACATTATCCAAGTTTAATGATATGGACAATGTAATCCTTTTTTATAGTATTTTACGTACTGCAAGCTTTTGCAATACCGCTATTACGATTCTTTGATAAAGATTAGGGATTATTGTTTTTTAAATGTATTATAAGTTAGTCCAAATGTATTATCATTTATTCTAAAATTTATCATCGATTGTTTTCAATAGAGTTAGGGGAAAGTTTTTCTTGCTTGTAGAGCAAGTATCTTGCGTAATTTTGAAACTCAGTTGTATTGGCTTTGTTTAATCGCTTATATAAAAAAAACAATTCAAGCGTATCCTTATCTAATTCATTAGCTCCTATACGAAGTGAATTATCTGAAAGTCCTAACAAGTAATCACAAGATACATCAAAGTATTGACATAATTTAGCCAGCTTATCAAATGACGGTTCATTGCGTTTTGCTTCATAATTTGATACTGCAGTTGACTTTAATCCAATGACATCGGCCAATTCTCCTTGGGTTAATTTGAATTTCTGTCTCAAGTGCCTTAAACGAGTACTAAAGTCCATAAAAATCCTCCCTATTAGAAATCTATGCTAATCAATGAAAACAATATGTAACAATTATATAGCATTTGTAAATTAGTGTCAATGAAAAACTAGATACTTGCTTGAAAAAGCCCAATAGTTGCAATGGAATTGCAAGAGAATACATTAAAATACAAAATAATACAGACAAAATAATACAACTGAAAATAAAAGAATCATCTGTTTGGAGAAACACAGATGATTCTTTAAAAAGCTATATGAGACCATTTAATAAATTTTAATAAATATCAAAAAATCATCTAGCAAACCTTTTGTCCATCTCTGTATACAGCTTCAATGTTATACTCCGTATCAGTAATGATAAAGTCAGCCTTCTTACCTACACTAATAGAACCTATTTCATGGTCAGCCTTTACTGATTTAGCAGGTATTAATGTTGTACTAAGAATTGCCTGTTCTCTAGGTACTCCAAATTGAATGGCACGTCTCATTGCTTCAAAAACATTTACAGTAGAACCAGCTATGGTACCATCATCAAGCGTTGCTTTCATGTCTTTTACATTAACTTTTTGTCCACCAAGTTCATATATGCCATCTTCCAATCCGGCAGCGCACATAGAATCAGAGATTAAGATAAGCTTTTCTGAGTTGGCTTTATAAATTAATCTTACAACACTTGGGTGAACATGTATGCCGTCACAAATTAATTCCGCATTGGCCTCATGGTCAGAAAAGGCACCGACAATGCCAGGTTCTCTGTGATGCAAACTGTTCATTGCATTAAATAAGTGGGTAACATGAGAAGCGCCTGCATCAAATGCCTTCATGGCAGTTTCATAATTGCTGCTAGAATGGGCAAGGGAGATGGTAACTTTGTCATGATACTTTTCAATAAATGAAAGAGCACCAGGTAGTGTTGGATCGATATCAATGATTCTAATATTGTTACCAGAAGCTTCATATAGTTCTTCAAAAACGGAAGCATCTATAGGCATAAGATATTTGGGGTCATGGGCACCACGTTTATCCACCCCTAGAAATGGGCCTTCCATATTAATTCCTACAATTCGGCTACCTTTTACGTCAGACTCCATTGCTTGTTTGATATTTTTCATTGCCTGTATGTGCGTTTCCATATCAATGGTCATTGTGGTTGCCAAGATGGATGTAATTCCTTTACTTGCATAAAATTCACACATCTTCTCAATTTCATCTACACTTGCATTGATAAAATCATATCCCATACAACCATGGGAATGGACATCAATACAACCAGGTAAGATGAACTTACCTTCAAGATCCAAAATCTCATCGGTACTGTTTACTAAATCAGATGAAATATCTTTCATACTAGAAAACTTATCATCCGTTACCACTACATCAACTTTTTGAAAGGTTCCATCAACAAATACATTTGCATTTTTTAATAGCATATAAATCCTCCTATCTTTTTAACCTTTATATCTAAAATGTTACTACAAAGACTTTAAGGTCACTACACCTAAAATTATAGTAATTATTTATGAAAACCACAAGAGAAATAATAAAAATCACAAGAATAAGATAAAAGTTGCATAAAAAAACTAATATGGACTAAAAGGTTAATGAAAATCAACTAAAAGTAGGCAATGTAAAATATTAGAAATCCTTATTTGACCTAGCCTGTAATTTATATTATGATAAATTAAAATTTATTTCTTATGCAAGATTAATAAAAAACTGGTGTATATATTAAAGAGTGTGCAGGAAGGAGGCTTATAACTTGAAGGATGAGGCAATCATAGACCTAATATATGAAAGAAATGAAATCGGTCTATTGAAGTTAGCTGACAAATACGAAAAGTTGTTAGTCCATATAGCTGCTTCTATATTAGGCAGCCGTTCAAGAGATATTGAGGAATGTGTGAATGATACTTATTTAAAAATATGGAAACATATAGAACGATATGATATGGAGAAAGCTTCCTTAAAAACTTATCTAAAAGTAATCGTTAGAAACACTGCGATTAATAGGCTCAGAGATTTAAGCAAAAGAGAGGAAAAGGAACATTCTGAGGATCTTTCTGATATAGCTAAATATTATATTGACCAGAGTCAAAGTGTAGAAAGGCAGGTGTTTCGAAAAGAAAATCTTCAGCTTTTAAACGAGATTATTGGTAATCTAAATAAAAAAGATCATGAGTTGGTTATTCGCAAATATTTTTATCTCCAATCTTCAAAAGACATTGCATCAGCAATGAATATGACGGTGACAGCTGTGGATAGCAGACTTTCAAGATTAAGAAATAAAATGAAACTAGAGTTTGACAAAATGAAATAGCCAAACGATATGTTTTTGCATTCGTCAAAAAGCGTAATAGGCTGAAGGGAGCGTACTATGAACGAATATTTACTAATTAATATGCTAAGTGATATTAATCCTGCATTATTAGAAGATGATTATATGGAAAATGATATGAAAAAAAAGAAGTCTTCATTATTAAAAAGATTTTTTAGCTACTTTAAATCTAAAAAGTCAAAAGATTTTTTAAAGCCCTTTGTTATTACAAACACAGATGAAGAGTACCAAGAGCCTGTGGAAGTGGTAATTTTACAAACAGATAACGAAGATGAATATACTGTTCAAGATGAAATCTATAAAAAGGATTTTTCAATCACTGTCTTTAAGAAAAGAATCAATAAAGTTTATACGATTATATCCGGTGTGGTTGCAAGTACAGTATTTATTATTGGTATTTTAATATTTTTAATTAGAAAAATAAGAACCATAAAACAAAGAAATAAGATACAAATTAGTTTTTAAAATAAAATATGAGAGAACATGAAGGAGATTAGGATATGTTAGAAAAAATCAAGAAAATCATTAGCGAACAATTATCAGTTGAGGTAAATCAAATTACAGAAAGTGCTGCATTTAAAGAAGATTTAGGAGCTGACTCCCTTGACTTATTTGAACTTGTTATGGCTTTAGAAGAAGAATTTGAAGTTGAGATTCCAACAGAGGATCTAAATGAAATCGCAAAGGTTGAAGATGTTGTTAATTATTTAAAAGGTAAGGGTATCGAATAATATAAAGAAGGTGTGTCATGAAGACTAGTATATGTGATTTGTTAAAGATTGAATACCCTATAATACAGGGTGGAATGGCCTGGGTTGCAGAAAGTAATCTAGCAGCAGCGGTTTCTAATGCAGGTGGACTTGGAATTATAGCAGCAGGAAATGCCCCTAGTGACATTGTAAGAAGTCAAATACAAAATACCAGGAAGTTGACAGATAAACCCTTTGGTGTGAATATAATGCTCTTAAGCCCAAACGCAGAAGAAGTAGCAAAGGTGTTGGTGGAGGAAAGAGTACCAGTAGTTACTACAGGTGCAGGAAATCCTGAGAAATTTGTACCTATGTGGAAAGAAGCCGGAATGGTAATTATTCCAGTGGTAGCCTCCGTTGCTATGGCTAAGCGAATGGAGCGAATTGGTGCTGATGCCATTATAGGTGAAGGTTGTGAAGCTGGCGGTCATATTGGAGAATTAACTACCATGGCATTAATTCCTCAGCTGGTGGATGCAGTTCATATTCCTGTCATTGCAGCAGGTGGAATTGGAGATGGCAGAGGATTTGCAGCTGTTCTTATGCTTGGTGCAAAGGCTGGGCAAGTTGGCACTAGATTTGTTGTTTCTCATGAATCTATTGTCCACGACAATTATAAGAAAAGAATCATATCCTCAAAAGATATAGACTCACAAGTTACAGGAAGATCTACAGGGCATCCCGTTCGATCTATTCGTAACCAAATGACTAGAAATTATCTAAAATTAGAACAGGAAGGGAAAACCTTTGAAGAGTTAGAACTTCTAACACTAGGGTCCCTTAAAAATGCGGTTTTAGAAGGAGACATAATCAATGGATCTGTTATGGCAGGGCAAATCGCAGGTCTTATATCCAAAGAACAAACATGTCAAGATATTATTAAAGAAATTGTGAGTGAGGCAGAAAATCTCATTTCTCAGTTTAAACTGATCTAATTGAGCATATAGGAGATTAAAATAAAACATATGGGTAAAATAGCGTTTATTTTTCCAGGGCAAGGTGCGCAGTATATTGGCATGGGAAAAGATTTTTATGATGAATTTGAAGCTGCAAAGGAAGTATTTGAATGTGCTAGTCAGGTTCTAGACATGGATATGAAGCAACTTATTTTTGAAGAAAATGATAAATTAAATCAGACGGAATATACCCAACCTGCTATGGTTACTACGTGTATGGCTATGTTAAGTCAAATAAAAGAATTAGGATACACACCTGATTTTTATGCAGGTTTGAGTTTAGGGGAATATGGTGCCCTAATTGGAAGCGAAATTTTAACATTAAAAGATACACTTTTGATTGTAAGGCAAAGAGGAATCCTAATGGAGCAAGCTGTACCAGCGGGAGTTGGTGCAATGTTAGCTGTTTTGGGTCTTGATAAAGATGTAATTGAAAGCGTATGTGATCAGGTTCAAGGTACGGTTTCTATCGCTAACTATAACTGCCCAGGCCAAATTGTTATCACTGGTGAAAAAAAAGCAGTAGAGGCAGCTGCACAAGGGTTAATAGAACAAGGAGCTAAGCGAGTATTACCTCTTAATGTTAGTGGTCCTTTTCATTCATTCATGTTAAAAGAAGCTGGGGATTCCTTGTATGAAATACTTGATAAAGCTACCATACATCCACCAAAAACAGGATATATATCCAATGTTACAGCGAATCTTGTAACGGTTCCAGAGCAAATAAAAGAACTTTTGGCAAAGCAAGTATATTCTCCAGTACGCTTTTGGCAATGTGTTGATACCATGATAGAACAAGGTGTTGACACCTTTGTTGAAATAGGACCAGGAAAGACTTTATCAGGTTTTATAAAAAAAATTGATAAATCCTTGAAGGTAATTAATATAGAGAAGGTTTGCGATTTAGAGAAACTAAAGGAGGTTATGCCGTGTTAGAAAATAAAGTAGCACTAGTAACTGGAGGTAGTAGAGGAATTGGTAGGGCTATTGCTGTTTCTCTTGGAGCAAGTGGCGCTCAGGTTATCGTGAATTACTGTGGTTCAAAAGAAAAAGCCATGGAGGTTGTAAAAGAGATTATTGATGGTGGTGGAAAGGCAATTGCTTATCAGGCAGATGTTGCTGATGCAACTGCAGTAAAGGCCATGTTTGAGTATATAGTTAGTGAATTTAAGAGTTTAGATATATTGGTAAATAATGCTGGAATAACAAGAGATAATTTAATTCTGAAAATGACAGAAGAGGAATTTGATCAGGTTATTGATACAAACTTACGAGGGGTATTTTCATGTTTAAAGCAAGCATCTAGGATTATGCTAAAGCAAAGAAAAGGAAGCATTTTAAATATTTCCTCAGTATCAGGTATTCATGGTAATCCGGGTCAGGTAAATTACAGTGCTGCAAAGGCTGGAGTCATTGGCATGACAAAAACCTTGGCAAAGGAATTGGGATCTAGAGGGATTACAGTGAATGCCATTGCACCTGGATATATTAAAACAGACATGACAGAAGCTTTAAAGGAAGAATTAAAAGAAAAGATTGCAGAAGCAGTACCTTTAAAAAGATTAGGTAATCCAGAAGATATCGCAGAGATGGCTACTTTTTTGGTTTCGTCAAAAGCTTCTTATATAACAGGTCAGGTAATAGAAATCGATGGTGGCCTAGGGTTATAAACTAAGTGACTGTTGTGTTTAGAATGAAATTATCCAATGAAATATGAGCTGTATGCGGTAAATGAAATAAATGAGATGTATAAGATATATAGTTTTAACTGAGAAGTTTGCGTTGTAAACTTTAAACTACAACTATGAAAGGAATCAATAAAACATGGAAATGAAGAGAGTGGTAATAACCGGAATGGGAGTCATAACCCCTTTGGGTAATGATATAGAAACATATTGGCAAAATATTAAGGAGCAAAACAATAATTTTGCACCCATAACATATTTTGATACAGCTGAATATAAAGTAAAACTTGCTGCCCAGGTAAAAGATTTTGATCCTTCAAAGTATATGGATCCTAAAGCAGGAAAAAGAATGGAACTTTTCAGCCAGTATGCCGTTGCAGCCTCAGCGCAGGCAATCTCTCATGCAGGACTTGATTTAGAGAAAGAAGATCTTACAAGAATAGGTGTATCCGTTGGATGTGGCATAGGAAGTCTTCAGTCAATTGAGAGAGAACATGCAAAGTTGCTAGATAAGGGACCTAAGAAAGTAGCTACCCTTTTAGTTCCTATGATGATTTCTAATATGGCAGCGGGTAATGTAGCAATTGCTTTTGGCTTAAAAGGTAAATGTACCAATGTGGTTACTGCCTGTGCAACTGGAACCCATTCAATAGGGGAGGCATATCGTTATATACAATGTAATGAAGTAGATGTTATGGTGGCTGGTGGAACAGAAGCAGCGATTAGCCCTATTGGTGTTGCAGGCTTTAGTGCACTTACAGCAATGACAACAGCGACAGATCCAAGTCGTGCTTCTATTCCTTTTGACAAAGAAAGAAGTGGATTTGTCATGGGTGAGGGGGCAGGTGTTGTAGTGTTAGAATCCTATGAGCATGCATTAAACCGAGGTGCAACCATATTAGCTGAATTAGTGGGATATGGAGCAACTGGTGATGCGTATCATATTACATCACCTTCTGATGACGGAGATGGTATTGCTAGGGCAATGCTATTTGCTGTGAAGGAAGCAGGTATTAAGCCAGAAGATGTGGATTATGTCAATGCTCATGGAACGAGCACACCTCTTAATGATCTATTTGAAACAAGAGGTATTAAAAAAGCGTTTGGAGATCATGCCTATAAATTAAATGTCAATTCTACTAAGTCACTGACAGGACATTTACTTGGTGCAGCAGGTGCTGTAGAATTTATTACTTGTGTAAAATCTGTTCAGGAAGATTATATTCATGCAACAGCAGGATATACTGTGCCTGACGAAGAATTAGATTTAAATTATACAAAAACCCCTGAAACAGGAAAAGTGGTTCGCTATGCTATCAGTAATTCTATGGGATTTGGTGGACACAATGCAAGTTTATTAGTAAAGAAATATAAAGAGTAGGAGAAAAATTATGGAACTGGATAGCATTATAAAGTTGATACAAACGGTTTCAGCATCTAATTTAACATCTTTTCAATATACAGAAGGAGATGTAAGTTTATCTTTTGAGATAAAACCTACCATAAATCCGGTTGTTTCACCGATACCAACCGGATATACACAAGTACCTTCGAGTCAAATAACAGATATAGAAGTAGGTAAGCCTGATCTAAAAGCCATTACCTCACCTATGGTTGGAACTTTCTATGAAGCAAAATCAGAAGGTAGTGAACCATTTATCTCTATTGGTGATAGGGTAAAGAAGGGGCAGGTTGTTGGCATCATTGAAGCTATGAAATTGATGAATGAAATAGAATCTGATTATGACGGAATAGTAGAAGAAATATTGGTGAAAAATAAAGATATGGTAGAATATGGTCAGGTGTTAGTTCGTATTAAACCAAATAACTAAAGAAATTAGTAGACTTATTACAAAGACCAGGAGTGTAAAATGCTAAATATTGAAGAAATTATGAAAATAATTCCCCAAAGAAGTCCATTTCTATTAATAGATAGAATCGAAGAGCTTATCCCAGGTAAGAGAGCCATAGGAAAGAAATGTGTATCTTATAATGAACCTTATTTTACGGGACATTTTCCAGAAGAGCCAGTTATGCCTGGTGTATTGATTATTGAGGCACTTGCACAAGTAGGTGCAGTAGTCTGTCTATCATTAGAGGAAAACAAGGGGAAAAACTCATATTTTGGTGGGATAAACAAAGCTAGATTTCGTAATAAAATCATTCCAGGAGATGTAGTCACCCTGGAAGTGGAATTAATAAAAAGCAAGGGAAATGTAGGGGTTGCAACGGCAAAAGCATATGATGATAGCAAAGTGTATGCAGAAGCAGAGCTTATGTTTGTGATAGGATAGGGACCCCTAAGTTTGCAGGTCTTGGAAAGGTTGGTTATTAATATGATTAAGAAGGTATTAATTGCAAACAGAGGAGAAATTGCTGTCCGTATCATTCGTGCGTGTAGGGAAATGGGTATTGCTACTGTAGCCATATGTTCAGATATAGATAAAGATGCACTTCATTCACAATTAGCAGATGAGACCATCTGTATTGGTCCTATGTCATCAAAAGAGAGCTATTTAAAGATGGATCGTATCATCAGCGCGACCTGTTCTTCTGGAGCTGATGCCATTCATCCAGGCTTTGGATTTCTATCTGAAAACAGTAAATTTGCAGATTTATGCAGAAAATGTAATATAACCTTTATTGGGCCAAGTGCAGATATCATTGATAAAATGGGAAACAAATCAGAAGCTAGAAAAACTATGATGGAAGCTGGTGTTCCTGTAGTGCCTGGGACAAAAGAACCTGTATTTTCATCTGTTGATGGTTTGGCCATTGCAGAGGAAATCGGATTTCCTGTTATGATAAAAGCCAGTGCTGGCGGCGGCGGAAAAGGAATGAGAATTGTAAATTCTGCTAGTGAATTTATTGAAAAATTCGAAACAGCAGCAAAAGAAGCCTTATCCTCATTTGGTGATGATACCATGTATATTGAAAAATATATACCAAAAGCTAGGCATATAGAATTTCAAATACTAGCGGATAACTTTGGCAATGTAATACATCTTGGAGAAAGAGATTGCTCTATCCAAAGAAGGCATCAGAAAATGATCGAAGAGGCCCCTTCTTTTGCAATTTCTGAGGAGCTAAGATCTATTATGGGAGAAACTGCCATTAGAGCAGCCAAAGCTGCTGGATATAAAAATGCCGGAACCATTGAATTTATATTGGATGAAGAAAACAATTTTTATTTTATAGAGATGAATACAAGAATTCAAGTGGAGCATGGTGTGACTGAAATGGTAACAGGGGTGGATCTGATAAAAGAGCAAATACGGATTGCGCAAGGTGAGAAATTAAGCCTATCCCAAGAGGATGTAATGATTTCAGGTCATTCTATAGAATGTAGAATCAATGCAGAAAATCCTACCAAACATTTTATGCCATCTCCAGGTCTTGTAACAGGATTACATTTACCAGGTGGCAATGGTGTTAGAATAGATTCAGCGCTTTATGCTGGCTATAAAATTCCCTCCGCCTATGATTCCTTAATTTTAAAACTAATGGTACATGATAAGAACAGAGAGCTTGCCATTAAAAAAATGAAAGGTGTCTTAGGTGAATTGGTTATTGAAGGGATTGATACCAATATTGATTTTCAATATTCCATTGTAAATCATGATGCATTCAAACGAGGTAATATTGATACAGGATTTGTGGAAAGGTTGATAACTGGGAGCATTTAATCTAATCAAGGAAGCTTTCCCTTTTTAAGCGGGGCTAAGATTTGTGAAGAAAGGCAGAGTCCGTATGTTAAAAGAAATGTTTAAAAAAAACACCCATACAGCAGCAGAATTAAAGCAGGTACAGCTTGGGGAAAAAATAAAAGATTCTCTGGATGAAGCCCAGATACCGGATGGTTTATTTGAAAAGTGCGATAAGTGTAATGAAATTGTTTACATGGATGACGTAGTGGAGAATTATTATATATGTCCTAGCTGTGGAAATTATTTTCGTATTTCCCCTCGAATTAGACTGAGTATGATTTTGGATAAAGGTAGTTTTGTAGAGTGGAATAAAGATCTACCACTAAGTGATCCACTTGAATTTCCAAGTTATAAATGTAAGATTGAACACACGAAAACTGTCACTGGACTAGATGAAGCTGTAATAACTGGAGAAGGTAAAATTGATGATAGTCCTGTAGCGATTGGAGTTATGGCTTCAAGCTTTCTAATGGGAAGCATGGGTGAAGTGGTGGGAGAAAAAATCACCAGAATGTTCGAAGAAGCAACGAAACGAAGCCTTCCAGTCATCTTATTTTGCTGCTCAGGAGGTGCTAGGATGCAGGAGGGTATTGTGTCCTTAATGCAAATGGCTAAGACATCTGGAGCAATAAAACGTCATGATGAGGCAGGACTTTTGTATGTTTCTGTGCTTACTGATCCGACCACTGGTGGTGTAATGGCAAGTTTTGCAATGCTTGGCGATATTATTCTTGCAGAACCCGGTGCTTTGGTTGGATTTGCAGGACCAAGGGTGATTGAACAAACCATAGGACAGAAATTACCAGAAGGATTTCAAAAGTCAGAATTTTTATTAGAACATGGATTCATAGATAAAATAGTAAAAAGAAATAAAATAAGGCAGACCTTATCCATGATTCTAGAAAGTTAAAAATATACCATTATAAGTCCAGATTTAGATTGTGAATCAAGGAAGATGATATATGGAAAAGAGGTAATGCAATTGGATAACATGATTGATTCAGAAGAATTATCCCAACTATCCCCTTGGGAGCGGGTACAGACTGCAAGAAGTGACAAAAGACCAACTACACTTGATTTTATTAGTGGAATATGCAATCGTTTTTTGGAACTACATGGTGACCGTAGCTCTGGTGATGATGGAGCAATTGTAGCCGGTCTGGCTAAAATAGATAATATCAGTGTAACAGTAATTGGTCAGCAAAAGGGCAGGAATATAAAACAGAATGCAAAAAGAAACTATGGTATGGCAAATCCAGATGGTTACAGAAAAGCTTTGCGTCTAATGAAACAGGCAGAAAAGTTTAATCGTCCTATTATTTGTTTTATTGATACACCTGGTGCTTATTGCGGTATTAAGGCAGAGGAAATGGGTCAGGGAGAAGCCATTGCTAGGAATCTTTTTGAAATGTCAGGGATTAAGGTGCCTATTTTATCTATTGTGATTGGTGAAGGAGGCAGTGGTGGAGCACTTGCACTAGGTGTTGCCAATGAAGTGTGGATGCTTGAGAATGCTACCTATTCTATACTATCTCCTGAAGGTTTTGCAACGATTCTTTGGAAGGATAGTAAAAAGGCAAAAGATGCAGCAGAAGTAATGAAAATCACTGCAAAAGATCTAAAAGAACTTGATATCATCGAACGTATTATACCAGAACCAATCCCCCTTCAAGTAGATAATATGGAGGATAGTATTACTCTTCTTAAAAAAGAAATTTTAGATTTTATTTCAAGACATGAAAATATGGAGCCAGATAAAATCATTCATAATCGATATGAAAGATATCGTAGAATGTAATCGTAATATAATAGAAATAGAAATAGTAATGGTAATAGTAATGATTGTATGCAATAGTAATAGTAATGGTTATAATAATATAATGGTAATATATCTATCCTGCAAATTAGTTGTACTATACTTAATTTTGCAGGATTTTTTGAGTTAATTACAAACAACAATAAAAAATTTCTAAAAGATGAATTTTTTTTTATTGTTCTATTCATACTAAATAACAGGAAGGAGAGTTATATGAACAAATTTGATAATAAACTTGATCGCCTAGAGGGAAAAGTGAAAGAAACAGTAGGGAAGGCAACCAATCAAGAAGATTTAGAATTAGAAGGCAAGTTAAAAATATTAAAAAGTGACATGGTTTTAAAAGGTGAGGATCTAAAAGAGAAGGTTCAAGCCAAAGCAAATGACTTTATTGATAAGATAAGAGATGAGCAAGACAAAGTGTAAGAAGCAATAAGAAAGTCCAAAGGAAAATCCAAATTAGTACAAAAGAAAGACCAAAAGAATTACAAGGAAATCAAAGTACAAAGATATTTACAAGGAATTAGGGTAATTAATAATACAAAAATAATAAGATAAGGATGGTGAAGTATATGCCAGAGATTAGTAATATTATAGTTTGGGTAATTTTAGGTGGCATTTCAGGATGGCTAGCTAGTAAAATAATCAAAAAAGACAGTGAAATGGGAGTCGGAATGAATATCCTAATAGGTATCATTGGAGCGTTTATCGGCGGCTGGTTAGTAGGGATTATTGGACTTGGTCCAGCAACAGGTTTAAACTTCTGGAGTTTTCTAGTATCTATTCTAGGTGCGGTTATATTAATTATGATAATCGGTTTATTTAAGCAAAAAGAGTAACAAAATGCGGATGCTACTATTATGGTAGCATCCGCATCTAATTCCGTTCTAGGCTAAATTCAGATTAAATCCGTTTCAGATTAGATACGTTCTTGAAAATGAATATATTCTTTTCTTTTTGCAACATTTTTATAAGCTGGTCTTATGATCTTACTTGCATTAATTAATTCTTCAATTCTATGGGCACTCCAGCCAGATATTCTTGCAATAGCAAATATTGGTGTATACAATTCTAACGGTAAATCAAGCATACTATAAACAAAACCGCTGTAGAAATCCACATTAGCACTAACGCCTTTATAAATTTGGCGTTCTTTGGCAATTACTTCTGGAGCGAGTGATTCTACCATGTTATATAATTTAAATTCTTTTGTACGCCCTTTTTCTTCAGAAAGTTTTTTAACAAAAATTTTAAAAATATTAGCTCTAGGATCTGATATGGAATAAACTGCATGACCCATACCATATATTAGACCAGCGTTGTCAAAAGTCTGCTTTTTTAATAGGGCAGTCAAATAGTTTTTTACTTCTTCTTCACTTTCCCAATCATTCACTGTTTTCTTCATATGCTCAAACATTTGTACCACTTTTATATTGGCACCACCATGTTTTGGACCTTTTAGAGAGCCAAGAGAGGCTGCAACAGAGGAGTAAGTATCTGTACCGGTGGAAGATACAACATGGGTTGTAAAGGTTGAATTATTACCACCACCATGCTCTGCATGTAGAACCAGTGCCACGTCTAGAATTTTGGCTTCTAGTGGAGTATATTTACTGTCTGGCCTTAATAAATGCAGTATTAATTCTGCAGTGGATAAGGAAGGATCTGGTGTGTGTATAAACAAACTTTGACCATCATGATAGTGCCTATAAGCCTGATATCCATACACAGAAAGTAAAGGAAAGAGGGCTATTAATTGTAGGGATTGCCTCATCACATTTGGTAAAGTGATATCATCAGCCAAATCATCATAAGAATAGAGGGTTAACACACTTCTTGCTAAAGTGTTCATCATATCCTTACTTGGAGCCTTTAATATAATATCGCGAACAAAGGAGGTGGGAAGGGAACGATATTCTCCTAGGACCTTTTTAAAACCTGCTAAATCTGACACACTAGGTAATTTACCAAATAAGAGAAGATAGGTCACTTCTTCAAAGCCAAAGCGATTGTCCTCTATAAAACCATCTACTATGTGTTCAACGTTTACACCTCTGTAGTATAACTTACCTTCGCAAGGAACATACTCAGCATCCTCAATTATATGGGAACGAACTTCTGCAATTTCAGTAAGACCAGTTAATACGCCCTGTCCACTAATATCTCTTAAGCCTCTTTTTACATCATATTTTGTGTAAAGGTGAGGGTCAATGGTGCTATTTTTAGTGCATAGGTTAGTTAGCTCTAATATTTCTGGAGTAATTTTGGAAAAAATATTGTGATTCAAAGCTGGAAGCCTCCTCTTTTACGATTCTAGCAACTTCTATAATAGGTAGTATGTACTATAATTTTGGCAATTACAAAATACTAGCAAAATAGTATTTGCTAATAATTATAATATAAACTTAATAATAAAACTAATAAGTAATCAAGCAGAATAATGAGAGAAATGCAAATAGAAACTAAATATTAAGTAATCGCCTTGATTTTTCCTATAGAAGTCGCAGTCCTTTTTGTTAATTAAATGTATTTTACCATAACTAGATGGTGATAACAAGAAAAACAACTTAGTTTTACTTATAATTATACATTTTACAAATTTACCTATTTTATGCGTCTTAAGAAAGGATAAATATCTATGAAAGCTAAAGTAGTATATCCTGACCAGGTATGGGGACTAAGGTCAAGGGGGACAGAAGTGAAAAAGGTTGATAGAACTTACTATCTGTATAAAAGAACATCAAAATGAGTTCCAGGGAAAAATATTCACAGACAGTTGACACCTAAAACAATAAAAAAGTCTCGGAAGTAGGTGTCAAACTCTCGAATAAAAGTATAGAGTAGTAAACCTGCAAGTTTATTGTGATAAACTTTGTTATAATTCCATGTATCCAATCCCAGAATATAATTGATTTTTTAAAGTAAAACAAGTATGATAAGTATATATTATGGTTATATAGAAAATATTCTGTGTTTTCTATATAGATGTAAATGATAAGAAACTAGGAGGTTTTATGTTATTAGACGATTTTATTTATTTTAAAATAGGCAAGAAAAAGAATATTGCATTAATTGCCCATGACGGAAAAAAACAGGAATTGGTAAGATGGGCGCAAAAACATAAAGACATATTAAAAAATCATTTTTTATGTGGGACAGGCACAACTGCCAGACTTATATCAGAACAGACAGGCTTACCAGTAAAAGGTTACAATAGTGGACCACTCGGTGGAGACCAACAAATTGGTTCAAGAATTGTGGAGGGAAACATTGATTTTGTTATATTCTTATGGGATCCTTTAGAGTCTCAACCACATGATCCTGACGTGAAAGCCCTTCTAAGAATTGCAGTAGTATATGATATACCAATCGCTAATAATTTAGCAACTGCAGATTTCTTAATAGCCTCTGCGTATATGGAAGAAGAATATGATCGTAAAGTAGAGAATTTTAATAAACATATGCTTGAAAGAATCGAAAAATTATCTCAACCAGAATAATTTGATTCATGGAACGCCTATAATTCATAGTGAAAGAATTAGAAATATCCATATTTATTTTCTATGAATTAGGGGCTTTTTTTAGGAGAAAATGTAGCTAATATGCTGAATTTTACTGCATTTGAATGCAAAGGATGGGTTGCCAGAAGATTGAATATATGATATACTTTAATAGTATTTTTTATAAAATATAAAACGATAGTAGGAGGTAATATTATGAAGTATGAATGTCCTTGTGGTTATGTTTATGATCCAGAATTAGGCGATCCAGATAATGGAATTGCGCCAGGAACACCTTGGGAAGAAGTGTCTGAAGATTGGACTTGTCCTGTATGTGGATTAGATAAAGATGCCTTTACAGAAATTTAATTACAATACATAGAGAGAAGGAGCTGTGCTTCCATTTGCACTTGCTCTTTTTTTCAACTAAGCAAAGGAGAAAGAAAATGAAAGAATTAAAAGGATCAAAAACGGAAGCTAACTTAAAAACCGCATTTGCCGGTGAATCAGAAGCAAGAAATAAGTATACATACTATGCTTCTAAAGCAAAAAAAGAAGGTTTCGAACAAATAGCAGCATTATTTTTAGAAACTGCTAACAATGAAAAAGAACATGCAAAAATCTGGTTTAAATTATTACATGATGGAATGCCAGATACAAAAGAAAATTTAGCGGATGCTGCATTTGGTGAACACTATGAGTGGACTGATATGTACGCAAACTTTGCAAAAGATGCAAAGGAAGAAGGTTTTGACCGTATTGCTTATTTATTTGAAGCAGTGGCAAAAATTGAAAAGGAACATGAAGAAAGATACAGAAAGCTTCTTGCAAATATTGAAGAGGGTGTAGTATTTTCTAAAGATGGAGATACTGTATGGCAATGTGCTAATTGTGGACATATCCATGTAGGGCAGAAAGCACCTGCAAAATGTCCAGTTTGTGATCATCCACAGGCATATTTTCAAGTATTAGCTACTAATTATTAATAATATAATGGTATCAGGGTAGAATATCCTCATAGCGTATAGAGCAGATTGGAGAAAATATGAAGAAAGAACCTAAATTTTTTAAATGTAAATATTGTGGTAACATAGTTACACTATTACATGAATCAGGAGCACCACTTACTTGTTGTGGAGAACAAATCGAAGAATTAATCGCCAATACTACAGAAGCAGCAACTGAAAAACATCTTCCAGTTGTAACTGTTGAAGGCAATACAGTAACAGTAAGCGTTGGTAGTGTAGCACATCCTATGGTAGAAGAACACTTTATCCAATGGGTTTACTTAGAAACAGAAAAAGGATTACAGTCTAAATATTTAGAACCAGGTCAGGAACCAAAAGCAGTTTTTGAATTGGTGGATGATAAAGCTGTTGCAGCTTATGAGTATTGTAATCTTCATGGTCTATGGAAAACTGTTGTTGAATAATTTAATAGTAAGGGTTAATATGTAGTTAGATGCCTTTATAAGTTGAGTGTGTAATACTAAGTTACAGTTTCATTCTGTACATAGATTATACACTCAATTCTTTATACACCACTTGTTACAGGAGGATATATGATATCAGATCAAGACTATAAGTATTTAATTGAAACCTTTACTTTTTGGGATAAATTAAAGGAAGAGCATAAAAATAAAATAATAAGCAACACAGAACTGGTTCATTACGAGAAAAACAATCGTGTACATAGTGGAGGCAATGATTGTATTGGTGTTATATTAATTAAAACTGGAAGCTTAAGGATATATATCTTGTCAGAAGAAGGGAAAGAGGTAACCCTATATCGATTACGTGCAGGGGATATCTGCATACTCTCTGCATCTTGTATTCTAGAGAACATTACCTTTGATGTCCATATTGATGCAGAAAATGAATGTGATGCATTGGTAGTAGATTCAGGTACTTATCATCAAATCTGTAAGCAAAACATGTATGCAGAAAATTTTACGAATAAGCTTGTGATAGAAGCTTTTTCAGAAGTAATGTGGGCTATGGAGCAAATTCTATTTATGAGCTTTGATAAAAGATTGGCCATATTTTTACTGGATGAATCTAGTAGACAACAGGTGGATACCTTGGAGTTTACTCATGAACAAATTGCAAAATACATCGGTAGTGCAAGGGAAGTTGTTTCTAGAATGCTAAAATACTTTTCTACAGAGGGAATGGTAGAGTTATATAGAGGCGGTGTAAGGCTTGTTGATAAGAAAAGATTAAAAGAGATAAGTAGATGAAGAAATAAGGAAAAACCACCTTTCAAGTGAGAATAATCTTAGAAGCTCACAAGAAAAGTGGTATTTTTTATTAATCAAATAAATTTAAAATATTTTGCTTAGACTGTACGCCTATAACTGAATTAGTTTGCTTTCCGTCTTTAAAAGCCATAAGAGTTGGAATAGTCATAACCTTAAAGTCTCTGGCTAATTCTCCTTCTTCATCTACATTGATTTTACCTACAATGATATCGGTATTTTCTTCTGCTATTTCATCAACGATTGGAGATACCATTCTACATGGACCACACCAGCTTGCCCAAAAGTCTATTAAAACAGGTTTCTTAGCATTTATAACTTCAGATTCAAAATTGTCTTTTGTAATTGTTAGTACACTCATAAAAATCTCCTTTGTAATTCGTATTTTTGTTTAAGTTATTGTGATTTTGTAATGATTCAATTATTTGTATTAATGATATTGTGTTAATTATATTAGCTTGTATCCTTGCATAACTAGATTAGAGTTTAGGTCAGACAGCTCATATACTGTGTTAAGTGCTTTATGTTTCATGAGGATATTAATCTAATTTATCATAACTTAGAATACCTCAATCAGGTCAAGCTTTTCTGTAACTTAGTCACAATAAACATACATATCACTTTACTTTGATATTTTGTAGTAACTTATATTTGTATTGTATCAAACCATAAAGGATTGAAAAACAAATAAATGAATTGATCTAAGGCAACAAAATCCTTGTTTGTAAATTAACCTTTATATTGTGAGTATATTATAAAGTATTTACTTATAATTATTATAACATTCTTTATTTTATAAGTAAATTTATTTTAACTTTATTTACTAGGTTGACTATAAGAATAAATAAAGATAAAATGATGTAGAAAGAATAAGAATGAAAGAATAGAAAGAGGAGGTTATATTATGTATTTAACAAATATAGCTGATGGGACTTATCAACTCTCCGTTAATGTTGAAAATATTTTGTTTGAAGGATTATGGGAAATGCCAAATGGCGTATCATTAAATTCCTATATTATAAAAGGAGAAAAAACTGCCATAGTAGATGGTGTATGTGGTTGGGACGGTGTTCCAGAAAGCTTATTCTCATTATTAGATAAGTTAGACATTGCTCCAGAATCAATAGAATATTTAATTGTGAATCATGTGGAACCTGATCATTCAGGATGGATTGAAAAATTTAAGAAAATTAATAGTAATTTTAAGGTTGTTTGTAGCAAAAAAGGAAAAGATTTATTGGCTGCTTTTTATAATCATACCCAGGATACTATTGTAGTAGGTGATAATGATAGTCTGGATCTTGGTGGTGGTCATGTATTACAATTTGTAGAAATCCCTAATGTACATTGGCCAGATACAATTGCTACTTTTGATGCTAGTACAAGCACACTTTTTCCGTGTGATGCATTTGGATCTTTTGGCAGAGCCAATGATGCAGTATATTCTGATGAGCTTACCGAAGAAGAAAAAGTAGATTATGAAAAAGAAACGATAAGATATTATTCAAATATTGTAGCAGCCTTTTCTCCACAAGTGAAAAAAGCCATTGAAAAATGTAAAAAGTTAGATATTAAGATGATAGCACCAGGTCATGGTTTATCTTACAGAGGAGAAGAAGTTCAAAAAATAATTGGAGCTTATTATGACTATGCAAATTATCAAAAAGGTCCTGCTAGAAAAGAGATTACTTTTATATGGGGATCCATGTATGGAATGACAGAGAAGGCTGTAAAGCATGCCATTGATGAACTAGTGAAGGAAGATATAACAGTTCATGTTCATCAGGTTCCACAAGATTCTTGGGGAACAATTTTAACCTCTGCTTGGACTTCTACAGGTGTCATACTTGCAATGCCTACTTATGAATTTAAAATGTTTCCACCAATGGGTGCTGCTATAGAAGAATTAGGTAAGAAAAAAGTATATAACAGAAAAGCTTTTCGTTTTGGTTCCTATGGATGGTCAGGGGGCGCACAAAAAGAACTTGATGAGATAATGACTAGATTAAATATGTCATGGGATTTTATTGAACCCGTTGAATTTCTTGGTTCACCAACAGAGGAAGATTTGGCAAAAATCAGTGAACAGGTAAAACAGTTGGTGAAGATAGTGAAAGAATCTTTATAGTTAACAATAAAAAAGTCTGACTCACGATCATATTGACAATCTAAATGTTTCATTAATCAAGTAGTTGGATAATTATATTGTGTGAAGTTTGAGTTGAAATTATCAATTAACATGCTCTTAATGTAATTGTTATATGTAGTTACTTAGGTAATTACTTATAACAATATGATAAGGGCATTTTTGTCGTCGTGATATATACATAGGGTGCAAGGACCATATGCTCAATTTATATACGCTATGACTATGGAGACATATTGCTATAGAGACATATTGCTATAGCAATAAAAACGTTTTCTATAAGAAAAACTATCATTAATGCAATAAAAAGGTAATAATAATATTTAAATAACTATAAAAATAAAAATATTTATTAATTTTATTAAAAAATATACTATTATGTTTCTGATTTATAATATAAAACATACAAATCAAACAAAAGGTTTGTAAAAAAGTACAAATAAAAATGTTTTTATATTGATTTTTTATATTTTATCCCTTATAATTTTTCTGTAAGAGATAAACCATGTTTACTTATAGAAATTTTTAGAACAAGAATGAGGTCAATAGAATGGAACAATATTATTTGGAAGGTAATACCTATGTGATAAAGAATTATGATAAAAAGCCTCCCTTCTCCAGTTTTCTCCCCGGACTTGCAGGAATGAAAGGAATACCGTTATGGGTATATTATACAAACAGAGGCCAAGGAATTAATAGTTTTGGAATTCATAATAAGAGCAATGCAATTATGGAGTTTAATCCGGCCAATACAGCATATGAGAATACACCTTTAAAGGGCTTTAGAAGTTTTGTGAAATGTGATGGGGATTATTATGAGCCATTTCTTACTAGGAATAATGAAGTAGAGAGAAACTTATATATAAAAAAGAACAGTATAACCATTGAAGAAGTAAATAAAAACAAGGGTATTACAATTAAAGTTAAGTATTTTGTTCTTCCAAAGGATACCATAGGAGCCTTAGTTAGGAAGATAGAAATTATTAATACAACAGATCAAACAAAAGAAATTGAATTGATAGACGGACTTCCCAAAATTATCCCTTATGGTATTAAGAATGGGGAGTATAAAGAAATGTCCAATCTTTTAAAGAGTTGGACGGATATAAAGAATGTAGAAAATAATGCTCCCTACTATAGCCTTCGTGCATCTAGTGACGATTCTGCTGAGGTTTCAGAAATTGAAGGAGGATATTTTTACTGTTCTATTTCAAAGGGAGAACAATTACCAGTAATTTATGATGGAGAAGCGGTATTTGGGCATGACACCTCTCTTATTTATCCTATTGCGTTTCTGGAAAACAATCTGTCCTATTGTATAAAAAAAGAGCAGTACTTTGCGAACAAAATTCCTTGTGGATTTACACCAGCTAAAGTTTTTATTGAGCCAAGGAAGAGTTATGTAATGCATACTTTGACGGGATATGCAGCTTCAATCAGTCAATTAAACGAAAGGCTTGATGTCTTTCGTAGTGATACATATTTTGTAGAAGCTGAGCACTTAGCAGACGAAGTGGTAGAGGAACTAACTAAGGATGTAAAGACTAAAACATCACATCCGTTATTTGACCAATATGTGGAACAGTGCTATCTGGACAATTTCTTAAGAGGTGGTTATCCTTTTATATTCAATCAAGGAAAAGATAGATCTGTCATACATTTATTTAGTAGAAAGCACGGAGATCCTGAACGAGATTACAATTTTTTTTCTATAGCTGGAGAATGGTTTTCACAAGGCAATGGAAATTTTCGTGATGTAAATCAAAACAGAAGGAATGATGTATTTTTTAAACCACAAATAGGTGATTTTAATATTAAAACATTTTATGATTTAATTCAAATTGATGGCTATAATCCACTTGAAGTACGACCAGCTACGTTTACCTTAAAGGAGAACCATAAATTTACTGTGGAAGAATTTTTAAAGAATGCTGTAAAAGAGTATGGTGATAAACTTATGAAAGTAATTGAAAAGCCTTTTACACCTGGGCAGATTTTTAGTGCTCTGGCTTCAAAACATTTAGAATTAGCCATTGACGAAGATATCTTTTTAGAACAATTATTAGCTATGTGTGAAGAAAATATTGAAGCTGGATTTGGAGAAGGGTACTGGAGCGATCATTGGGACTATAATATGGATTTGATTGAAGATTATCTAAAAATATTTCCAGACAAAGCAGAAGAATTATTGTTTTTAGATAAGACATATAGATTTTATGATAGTGCCGCCCTAGTACTACCAAGAAGTGAGAAATATGTTATGAATAAAAACAGGGTAAGGCAATACGGGTCTTTAATTCATGATGAAGAAAAAGCGTCCAAAAAGGATTTTCAAAAAAATGGAACAAACTGGTTAAAAACAAAAAAAGGCTCAGTAGTAACCGTTACACTCATATCTAAACTAATTGCGCTTTCTTTGGTGAAGTTCACTACCCTAGACCCTGAAGGAATGGGCGTGGAAATGGAAGGAGGAAAACCAGGCTGGAATGACGCCATGAATGGCTTGCCAGGATTGATTGGAAGTGGTATGCCAGAGACCTTTGAATTAAAAAGAATGGTGGATTTTGTTATAAAATCCTTAGAACGTAACAATTTAGAACGTAACATCTTAGATCGAAACACCTCAATTTCTGTACCGGCTGAGGTTAATTTACTGTTGTGTACAGTGAATGACCTGCTCAATCAAGTATCGAAGGGGGAAGTTGATCAGTTTACATATTGGGATAGAGTTAGTACGGCACGAGAAGAGTTTAGAAAAGTCACTAGGTTTGGATTAGACGGTAGAAATGACTTAATAGAAATAAGTTATCTGATTACAATCTTTAAACAATTTAGTGAAAAATTAAATTTAGGTATTGAAAGGGCAATGTCTTATGGAGAAGGGATAGTGCCAACTTACTTTACCTTTGAAGCAACTACCTTTGAAGCTGTAATAAATTCATGTGGGGAACCGATTTTGAGTCATTATGGCATGCAAAAGGCGAAGGTTTTCGGGTTTAATGCAACACCATTACCTTATTTTTTAGAGGGTCCAGCAAGAATGATTAATACCCTAGACAATAGAGAAGTTGCAAAAGACTTATACCATAATGTAAAAAATAGTGATTTGTTTGACGAAAAGCTTAAGATGTACAAAACAAGTGTATCAATAGAAGAGATATCCATGGAAAATGGCAGAATTAGAGCCTTTACTCCAGGATGGCTTGAAAGAGAAAGTATATTCTTACATATGGAATATAAATATCTTTTGGGGCTTTTAAAGGCAAACCTAGTGGAGGAATTCTATGAGGAAATTCCCAATGTGTTGATACCTTTCCTATCTCCAGGTATGTATGGAAGAAGTATATTAGAAAATAGTTCCTTCCTGGCATCAAGTGCCAATCCCAATCCAGAAGTCCATGGGAGAGGTTATGTGGCCAGACTTAGTGGTTCTACAACCGAATTATTATCTATGTGGATAGAAATGTTTATGGGAAATCAAATTTTTACTTATGAAGAGAAAAAACTAAAGCTTCATTTTAACCCCAGATTACCAGGATGGATGTTTGACGAAAAGGGAGAGGCTTCCTTTACCTTCTTATCCGGGTGCTGTGTAACTTATATAAACCCAACGAAAAGGAATACCTATGGAGTAGATGCAGCGAAGATATCAGAATATGTATTAGATAGTGGAGAAAGAATCATAGGGAATGTCCTAAGTGGAGAGACTGCGATAAAGGTTCGAAGTGGTTTGATTGATAATATTAAGGTATATATGAATTAAAAAAGAAAGGGAAAAGTGTCATCGTAGTCTAAATGATTAGACTAGGTACACTTAAACGGTAGAGAATATGGATATAATTATTACTAGACCTGAATTATTCATGATAATTCGTCCAACGGTGCTTCGCACCGCATAGTTACAGTATTTTTAACTAATTATCGCTTTCACTTAAAAAGTGAAGCCAAAACAATAGAAAAAGAGTTTCATCTTTGTTAGAATGAAGTTACCACACAACACCAAAACAAAGGAGAAACCCTTATGTCTAGTTTAAATGTACTTCGTTCTGAAAGCAATAGTAAAATTAAAATAAATTTTGATGGAGGCGATTTATCCTCCGATGCAGGTCTACTCTTACTGAAAGAGTTTATCTGTAAAATCGGCCTAGACAAGCTGATTGAACAGC
>JBKEAO010000015.1:0-28769 GCA_047972335.1 Anaerocolumna sp.
TAGCTTTCGTATTCGCTGGTTTTGGCATTACTGCAAGTTCAGTATTTCAGGCCCTTGGGAATGGTGTTCACAGTATGATTGTATCTATTGCAAGACAGTTAGTAGTGCTTCTCCCAGTAGCTTATCTGTTTTCACAGATATTTGGATTAAGTTCAATCTGGTGGTGTTTCCCCATTGCAGAAATTGTTTCCTTACTTCTATGTATTTATTTTTTAAAGAAGAACTTTAAAGTAAAAATTAATGTTTTTGATGATGAAGAAATAATGGAAGGTGCTTTAGAATAATATATTATGAATTAAGAATTTGTTTAATAGAGAAAAAGAGGCACCTGCTAGGACAATGTCATTTAGATAACGATATTGCCTTAGTAGGTGCTCATTATTGCATGATTATTATTTAATACCCGAATGTGCCATAGTATTCATTACTTTGCTTTGTAATAAGATAAACAGTAAAATATTCGGCAAAAACATAATAAGTGCTCCTGCTGCCGCCACCCCTTGACCAGCCACCGTATTATTTGCATTAACCAGAGTACTCATATAAAAAGCTAACGTTTTCATATTTTCTTTTGTTGTAAACATATTGGAGGTCTCAAGGTTTCCCCATACCTGCTGAAAAGACAGGATACAAACCGTTGCTATAGCTGGTTTGACTAAAGGCAAAATAACCTTATAGTATACTTTAAAAGTACCGGCACCATCCACCACTGCTGCTTCCATTAATTCGTCCGGCACCTGGTCTATAAATTGTTTCAGCAAAAATAGTCCTACCGGCATTGCAAGCAGCGGCAGTATATGAGCCAAATAGGTATCCATAATTCCCATTTTATCAATAACTAAATATCTGGGTATTAATACAGCAGCCGGAACAAACATCATGGACAAGGTATTGATTTCAAATATCATTGCTTTTCCCTTAAATTTTAATTTGGATAAAGCAAACCCCGCCATTGTGCCCACAAATACTGTTAGCAATACAACCGCTAATGTAATGAGTAAGGTATTAAATAAATAACGGCTTAAAGCTACTGTTGAAGTCTGTGTTGTCTGTGCCAGTTTTGTGAAATTATCCAAAGTAGGGTTTACCGCAAAAAACTTAGGTGGAAAAGCAAACAACTCTCCTAAAGGTTTAAATGCATGGTTAATAATATACACAATCGGCAATGCCATAAAAGCTGCTAACGGTATCAAAACAGCATAAAATTTAATTTGGTCTTTCTGAAAACCTTTTGGATTAATTGATATACTTTTCATATGATAAACCTTTCTTTATGAATTAATATTGTGGCATGTTAGCTATCCACTCATCTTTAAATGCATTTGCTTTTTCAGTTAGAGTATCAGCAATTTCTGCAGGTGTAATTTCCCTATTATCTAATTGAGCCCATATACCGTTCTCATTCATCCAAGTATCAAACTGTCCCCAGCCCGGAGCAACTGAACCAACTGTAGGTACAATATCTGTTAATTTAGAATAAACTGCTTTAATATCTTCTCTGTCTGTGTAGTTAGAAACTGCTTCCCAAACTGTTTCATTATTAGTTACCGGCATACGGCTGACAATAGGAACTCCTGCTTCTTTATAACCTTCTAAACGGTTTAAGCAAGCTTCTTCTCCCCAGGAAGTCCATTTTTGAAGTTCCCAGGCTTCTCTTGGATATTCTGTGGTCGCAGATACTACGCCATAATCAACTACAGCCATCTGTCTTCCAGAAGGTCCGGCTGGCTGTGGATAATATAAGAATTCACAACCGGACTGTTGTGTTACCGCATCTTCAAAGTAAGCAATTGTCCAAGTCCAGTCAAAATGCATTGCACTTCTGCCGAATCCCGGAGGCCATGCACCTTCATCACCTAACCATTTTAATTTGTCTTCTGCAGATTCCCATTCCACAATATCATTATCAATATAGTCATACTTCATATTCATAGCGTCAATCCAGGTTTGATCGAAAACATAACTGCTTCCGTCCCATCCGCGCATGGATTGTGTATCGCTGTATTGTGCAGGAAAATAATCCGTATAATTGGGATTAGATGTACCAAAGTTAAAATCTTCAGGATGAGACATTCTTGCAGCTATTTCTTTGAAGTCATCAATTGTCCAATCGTATGAAGGCAGCGGCTCATTGTATTTTTCAAATAATGTTTTATTTAAAAATACTAAATAAGGAAACATTACCGTTGGCATGCTGTAAAGCTTACCATCAATTTTTGAGTTTTCTACCATGGAAGGATATACTTCTTTTGCATCCGGATCATTTGCATAAAAGTCTGTAACGTCTAAAGCCCATTCATTCATAATTGCATCTGTTACTGAGAAAGTCCAGAAAACATCAGGTAAGGATCCTGTTGCCGCTAAAGTTGTAAGGCCATCATTCCAGGTTGCCTGGTCAATGGTTACAAATTCTACAGTAATGTTTGGATATGCTTTCATAAATGCTTCAATTTGTTTGTTCTTTGCTTCAAGTTCACCTTTTTCAGCTAATCCCCAACAAGCATAGGTAAGTGTGATTTCGTCTGTTGTCATTGGTGCGAGACCTGTTTCTTCTGTTGCAGTATCATCTGCAGCGGTCTCTTCCCCAGTATCACTTCCGCCCTGTGTGCCATCTTCATCACTAGCTGTTGTGGTGCCACCGTTAGCACCAGTATCCTCTTTCTTACCGCCGCAAGCAGTAAGCGTGGTCAATACTAACGCTAAAACTAATAGTAATGACATAATTCTTTTTGCTCTCATATCAAAATCCTCCTCGTAAGATATTTGCAGATCATTCATTTCTTAACCATATCCTATCTGCATCAATATAGTTATAAGCTTCCTATTTAAAACTTAAGTACCCACTAAGTAACAGTTATGTACCTAAGTAAAAAGGCGAAGATTATTCACCGGTAATACCGGTTCTGTCAATACCTTCTACAAAATATCTTTGTAAACAAAAATACATAATTAATAACGGAGAGATGGTAATCACTGTGGCTGCCATTTTAATCGCTTCATTGGCCACAGATTCACCCATTACTGACGCTCCCCAGCCGGAAACCGCCTGTATATGCTGTTTATAACTTGCTTCAAAATTCTGAAGTTCCAATAACATGGTTCTCACCACCGTTGTATCTGTGGCACTGGTAATTCCCATATATAAAGCTGTAAAATAAGTATCATTCCAGTACCATACAAAAGAAAATAAGAAACTGATAATAAAGGCAGGTACTGCCAGGGGTACTGCTATTCCGAAAAATATTCGAAAATCTGAAGCTCCGTCAACTTTTGCCGCTTCATCCAGGGATTTTGGCGTCTGTTTAAAAAATTGCATAAATATTAAAACAAATATGGCACTTTTAGTACCTTGGCCCAAAAGGGCGGGATATACCAAAGTCTTTAGAGTTCCAATCATCTTATAGTCAGAAAACATGGTATACTTGGGTACCATTAACACATAGGGCGGTACAATAAATGTTATTAATAACAAGGCCAGCAGTAATTTTTTAAAAGGAAAATCATATCTTGCCAGTCCATATCCCGTTAACCCGCACACAAAAGTTTGTGCAAGAGCCGGCAATAATGCGCTGAGAATTGTATTTCCTACTGTAGTTTTTACTTTCATAACATCAAAGGCGTCTTTATAATTATCAAGGGTCAGGGATGTAGGAATCCATTTCACGGAAGCATCCAGTAAATCAGTTAAAGACATCAAACTGGTTACAGCCATATCCAGAATCGGATATAAATACACAAACCCCATTGCAATTAGCATAATATAAATACAAGCCATATAAAGAGAGCCTCTGTGGTTTGGACGGCCCCAAAGTCTGGCTTTCGATTTAATATAGAAGGAGTTGACCTTGAAACCATAATTATTTGATTTTTCTTTCATCTTAATATCCTCTCCTTCTTGTAATTTGTGCATGTTTTACTTTATCTTTTGCCTCACGGCCAAATAAGAGATAACTAACCAGTAATAGCAGGGCAATACATATGGAGTAAATCCACGCTGCCGCAGAAGCCACACCAAATCCTCTGTTGGAGGCATCTAACATACTCTCCCTTATCCAGATGATTACTGCATTGATTTCTGAAGTGGCTAAAAATACTATGATATATATAGCATTGATTAATACCATCCCCCTTATTGATGGCATTACAATCTTCCAAAAAGATATCCAGGAAGAAGCTCCGTCTATGGAAGATGCTTCATATAGGGAAATATCAATCTTTTGCAGTCCTGCAAAAAATATTAATATAGGAACCCCGGAATACCATAAAATCAATATTAACTGGCTGAATAACGTGGTAATAGGTTCTACCAGAAAATTGGGTAAACTATTATTAACGATTTCGTAAATACCGTACTGCTCAATAAGAGGTATAGTAGATGAGCCTTCATTTAGCAGCATGTTCATAACCGGACCGCTGACTACGATAATTGGCAGAAAAAATAACGTACGAAACAAACCCTTAGCCCTGATTTTCTGATTTAATAGTAAAGCCAGCGTTAATGAAAATACTAAAATCAACGGCACTTCCAATATAATTCCTTTAAAGAATTCCACCAAACGTTCAATAAAATATGGATCCTTAGAGAAAAAATATTCAAAATTCTTAGTGCCTATAAAGGACATATTTCTTCCCTTGGCAGTTATTGTTACTTTACTGAAACTAAAAATAACAGATTGGTATAGGGGATAAAGAAAAAACACCAAAAATCCAATAATCCACGGGGTGACAAAAATAAGTCCTGTCATACTATGTTTAAAAGACATACTAAATAATTTTTTTCTTTTTTTCATAAAACTCCGTTCTATCTGCCATAGCAGACATATAAATCAAGACCTTTTATTATCTAATTTACGGAAAAGGACATAGACGGCACCGTTACACTTCCACTGCTGTAATCTTTACCGGAGTAATTAATAATAAAATTCACTCCATTCTCATAAATAACAGAAACCACATTATCCTCTATATAGTTATGTGAGGCAATTTCCACACCTTCAACCAAACGCAGGGCCTCTCCTATTTTCCCATAATAATCTTTAATCATAGGCTTTAAGACTTCATATTCAGAAGTATATATATAGGAAGAGTTGGTGTTCCTCAACTGATTGGGAGACTCCTCCGTTAATAAAAAGCTTGGGTAGGCACCATACTCAATCATCTTTAAGAAGAACTTTGTTTCATTGGCCTCAAAATTACTATAGGAAGCCCAGTAAGGGATATAACCTTTTAAAACAATGGGTAAGAACGGCACTTCTTTACTTAAATAACTATAATTTGATGTGGATAATGACATATCAAAATAATTAGTAGTATATTGCCATAAATAATCCCCCGGCTTTTCCAAGGAAAGCTCCATGGACTCAAATGCTTCCATGATTTCTATGTACTTATCAGCCGTGTCTCCCCTGGAATAAATATCTCCCCCTGAATAGTAGGAAAACAGGGTATTGGGTATTTTAGTAAGAGCGACTCCCCCGGCTGCTGTATCTTCATACCTCTTCATAAATTTCTTAGCAAATTCCAGACTTTTGGAGGGAGTTAAATAATACATGGAGTCAAATATCCAGGCATTTGTAGGTTCTTCAACAATGATTTGGTTAATACCTTTTACAATATCATTTGACGTATTATAAAATCTTTTAGGATTAGCCCATAACAGGTCTTGTTCCAAAACCAAATTAATATTTTGATTTTTTAGCTGATCTATAAGTGCAGACAATTTCTTTTGGCTTCCCAGTTTATTTTCTATTTTAAAATTACCACTTCCGTAATTAAGAGATGCCCCCTTCTTCTGCCATCCGGTGTAAACCGGAATCATGTCTTTTATATCATTCTTTATCAGATCCGTTATCATATGATTTATTTGGTCTACGGTGGTCATAGGAACAACTACATCAAAAATAAACCATTTTTTTGAGTCCGCTCCAAAGAAATCCAGCTTAACTTGAAAATTATCTTCCTGCTTTTTTAATACTCCCTGATCTACAAGATAGTCCTGATAGGTTTTAGCCAGACCGGTATAATCAGCCACCTCACCGGATACCAGCTTAAATCTTATCCCGATATCCCTTATATAAGGTGTTTTTTCATAGGCAGGAACACCGGAGGATTCTGCGGTCTGCATCGTATAGATTTCACGGAAATTAAACTTTGCGGTTATCCAGTTGTATTCTGTGGTTACACCATTGGGGTAAGCCAATATTTCTGCATTATACTGTCCTTCCTCTATAATTCCTAAAAAACCCTGCTGTTCTTTAGAGTAAACCATACCGTATACAGGAACTGTTATTTCCTCCGGTTCTGTTACAGCCGGCCGGTAAAATTCACTGGTTTCGAATTTGTCAACCCCTGCATTGGTACCGTATATCTTTTTCGTGTATGGCGTCTTGAATTTACCATGATTGTCTTTTAAGTCAATGAGAGCTCCGCTGCCCTCAGGGATAAACATATAACCTTCCATTTCATTTAACTTTGTGGCGCCAAACATAGGATAGAGATAAATGGAACCTAACTTATAAGTCTCTCCTTCTTTTATGCTGCTCTGCTTAACAAATGTACTGATACCATCCTCTAAAAGCCTTACTTCCAAACACATGCTAAACTCATAAGCCGGATACTCTATCACTGCATCAAAGCCATTATTATAATAAGTAAATGTCTTCTTTACCATCCCTTTTTCAAGGTCCACTCTTTCCGGCATGGTAGAACGCTGGCTATAAAACTCTACAGTCACTCCGGAATTTAGAAAGCCTTTCCAGGAGGCATTGGATTTCTCATCATTCTGGGTAGATTCATATAAAAAGCCTGTCTTTTTGTCTTCTATTACAAGTCCCAAAGTAGTTTCTTCCATATACAACCTGTAGTTTTCATTTTCAAATATAGCTCTTCCGCTTGAATCCTTAACAATTTTTAAGGAATCTACTGTGGTTTCCTGTTTCACTAATCCTTCTTTTTCTTTATTGCCATTTAATTTATTTGCAGATGCGCCTGCTAAAAACCAGCTGTTAAGCACAAGGATAACAACTAAAACACTACAAATAATACTTTTTCTATTTACCACGATAATATCCCTCCTTAAAGATTGATACTATGAAATCCATTACTTGCTTAATCAGCGCAAATAAGATAAAACCAGCTGCTAAGAGAATAATCATTGTAAATACCACCAGAAAAATGCAGCGGAGTGTTTCTTTCATGGTATAAGCCTGTATTTCCTTGATCATAATTACAAGAAAAATAGCAATTCCCCCAAATGTAATAAAGTTAATGAAGGATATGATAAATGATTCATTGTATGTCAAAATATGACTTAAGCAGATAACTACAGGCTTTAAGAAAATATAAGGCATAAGACAATAGGCAAATGAACAATATATATTCTTAAAGGAACCCTCACCGTCTTTAATAGAGCAAATTAAGTTATTACAAATTAAACACAGAGCTATAAAACCAAATATGTATATAAAATCAGTTCCAAGTTCAAAGTAACCTTCTTCCACGGTCTTAAATAAAAATCCGCTATAATATTTGTTTGCTATATAAATTAGAAAAAAGATAATATAAACCAAAGAGGAGGATACTACAGAGACCTTACCTTCAAATTTAATACCATAAAAAGCATCTGCGGGATTTTTTATCATATACTTTAAGAAACCAATCTCTTTTACTAACTTTCTACTGCCAAGATATCTAAGACCTTTTGTAACCTGCTTAAGACCGGGCGCTTTGTCTTTCATCCGCTTTAGCACTTTCCACAGAATGGATATAACCAGCAATACAGCAAAAATACTGATGATATTCTCTCTAAGCCAATCATTACGCAGTTCCCAAAAAGCATCCGAGTATCCTCTGTAATCACCGCCAAGCTTGGCAGATTCCAGAGCTTCCTCGTACTGTTCCAAGCGGTAGAAAGCTTTACTTATACCTCTTTGTGCATAATCGAACAGACTGTTTTTACGCAATACTTCTTCCCAGGGTTCATGGCTTTCCACATAAAATCCCTCTTGAAATAAATTCAGCGCCTCATGTACGGTTACGGCGTATTCCGTTTGTTCAAAGACTGTAATATTAGCTAATTCCGAATCAAGCACATAAAGTCTTCCTTCAGAATCCACCTCAATGGCTGAGGGAGCGACAAATAATCCGGTTCTATTCTTTCCGTCATCTCTTCCGCCAAACAAAAACAAAAGTTCTCTGTCTCTGGTATACTCGTAGATATAGCCTTGTTTGGATACCGTATAAATATTTTCAATATTCCCCACTGCTATATCTGCAACCAGGTAGTCTGCAAGACCATCGGATAACATATTCTTTCCGGCCATATTAAATTTCTTAATGCCATCCCCATTGGTACCCTGGGTTACGGTATATATTAAGCCATTATTATCAATATCCAGATTTATAGCCGCTGACGGTACGTTACTTTGCAAGGCATTTCTCATTTGATCTGTAAAGGCAAACCTTCTAAGAATCTGTGTAAAACTGATATGGGTATTATTAGCTCCAAAGTAACCATAGAAATCTCCCTTGTCACTAAAGGTCAATATACCATTGGCATTACCTTCTGATATGGCGTAGATACTTCCAGCTGCATTTACTGCAACTTTTGAAGGGGCATATCTGCTGTCCGGTGCAAATAGCGGACTTGCGGGTGTTACGTACTCCCTTTGTAGTTCACCGCTCTCTGCATAGACAAAAATTTTATTTGATTTAGGATCAGCCACATATATATTTTCCTGGTTATCTACAAATAAACCGGTTGGTCCTTTTAGGTCGCCCTCAATAATCTTTAAGAGATTTCCTGTTTTGTCACACACTAAAACTCGTTTATTGCCCGTATCTGCAATGTACATTTTTCCATTCTGGCCTATAAACAAATCAGAGGGGTTTTTTAACTGCTCTTCTCCAAATTTGTCATAAACTACTGAGGGTATATAGCCATCCTGGGTATTTACAAAATAACCATCCTTATCAATAGTAAGTGTAGTATAAGGACTTTCTGCTGCCAGGGCAGTTACTGACCCGGTAAATAGAGCAATTAGTACAATTAAAAATATTATCTTTTTTATGTGTAAAAATCTGTACTTCATATTTGCTCCTTTCTGCTAATCGTCCCTGAATATTTTCTTTGAAACTCTGGAAATGCTATAAATAATTACTAAAAGTATTAAAGATACTGCTGAGGCATAACCCATTTCATATCTTATAAAGCCATAATCTTCAATGTGATTTACAATTAACTGGCCTGCATAATTAGGTGTCGGATTGCTGCCGCTTAACTGTACGCCGATTGCGCCTACTGAAAAAGTGTTTACTACAGCCATAACTGCCGCAAAAAGCATCTGGGGTTTCATCATCGGAATGGTAATATAAAACATTTCCTGAAATCTATTTCTAAGTCCGTCAATGGAAGCCGCCTCATAAACTTGAGTATCTATATTAAGAATACCTGCTAAAATGGCTAAGAACCCTACACCCATACTGCTCCACAAAGAAACAATGATCATAATAATCAGCAGGTATTTTACATCTGTCAAAAAGAGTAGGGGCGCATTAATAATACCTAAATCTATCAACAGATAATTTATGTACCCCATCTGATCTCCGGCAAAAATAATCTTCCAGACAACAGCCATGGCAATACCTGAAGTTAATGATGGTGAATAGATTAATAAGGCCAGAATCGTTCTAGGCAGCTTACTGATCTGTGCTAACATCCACGCCAGCAAAAAAGACAGCGCATAACCAACAGGTCCGACTATTAAAGCAAAAATACAGGTATTAGGCAAAACCTTTTGCATAAAGACATCATCCTGTGTTAGTAGATTTATATAGTTTAACAATCCTACAAATCTGGGCCACCTAATCGCATCGTAATTGGTAAAACCCAGTATTATTGCTGCCACTATTGGTATGATAATGAACACCGTGAATAATAGGAGATATGGAAGCAAAAAGTAATACGCTGTGTTTATTTTTATTTTCTTCTTCATTTTTAACGTAACCATCCCTTTATCAAATCAATATCAGGTATAATAAGCTCTTTTTGTATATTACCCTTACTATCGATATAGCCAAATTCCTCTAGTTTACGCTGCAATTCACGATTAATTTTCTTCTGGGCATCATCAACTGCACTTCGTATATTTACATTTTGGGTAACTACTTTAATTAAAATATTTCCCAACTCACGTTCAATAATATAACTTCCCGGAACTCTTGGCGCTTCATAAGTCCAAGACAATTGTTCCATAATTACTTCTTTATGCTTCGTGCTCCAAGGTGAAAGCATAATAGCCTCCAGATTAGCCGAATTCCATAAGTACTCATTTCCTAAAGTAGATTGGAGAGTATATGCAAACTCCGTTTGTACCTCTGTTGATGTCCACCAGTCAATAAACTTCCAGGCAGCTTCACTGTTTTTACTTGAACTAAATACCACACAACTTTCAGCGGCGCCGGAGGTATACCTTAGCACTTCTCCCTCTTCATCCTCAACTCCCGGATAAGGTGCAATTGCCCAGGAATCAGCAAGTTCCGGTGCTGCATTGATTAATAGATTAAAGGTTCCATAGTCGGAGGTTCCAATGGGCATACGTCCATCACGAAAAGCCTGATAAAAACTAAGTACCTCATAATCCATATCATAAATAGTAAAATTCTCAGTAAGGGTTTTTAACCCTTCTATTACTTCCGGTGAATCTAAATTAGCTGTAATTTCACCACTATTCATTAACTTTCCACCGCTCTGAAATACAAACGGTGTTGTAGTATTAAAGTTTTTAACAGGAAAGTTAGATACATGGGTATTAAAACTTAATCCCAATCTAGCTAACTCCGGCAGCATTTTCCTCACTTCTGCCATGGTATTCGGTATTTCCAAGCCAATGGAATCTAAAATATCTGTGCGATAGAACATAACATAAAAGTTAAAGGTTTCCGGAATGGCATATAGACCATCATCACATACTCCCGGAATCAGCATACCCGGTGCAAACCGATTGCCGACTTCCTTAAAAGTATCAAAGGCCCGCATATTTACCAGCGCCCCTCTTAAGGCCAGATCATATACGTAACCAGAGCTTATTCCGATTGCAGCATCCGGTGCTTTACCCGAGGCATTGGCTAAAATTAATTTTTGCTGATCGGGAACGATAGATAAATCTACATTTATGCCATATTCTTTTGTAAAATTAGAATCCGCCATTCTTTGCATAATTTCAAGGTACTGTCTTGGACGTGCAACCCATATTTTAAGAGTCTCATTGTCTTTATCATAATCCACTGCATAATCCTGTTTGGAGAAAGATACCAGGAAATGATTTGCCTTTAAGTATAAGGACTTAAAAAATCCTATTTTCTTAGGCAGCTTGGCATTATTTTGATAAAATACTATTTTATCAAGTCCTAATTGTCCGACACTGATATTTTCTATAACATTATTTATGTTTTGTCTTGCAGAACTTGTTCCGTAAGAAAATTGACTTAATTTCTGCGGTAACTCATTTGGTTTCTCCGCTAATCTTTTCAGTGCACCCATTGCTACCTTAAGCTGGGATATTTCACCTATATTTTTTTCTCCCGGATTTAAAGAGGCAAGTGCATCATAAACCAGTTTAATTTGATCTGCCCAATTTAAAAGTTTTTCTTCAATGCCAAAGCCATAAGCTTCTAAATTAAAGTCACGGTACTTATCTGTATTACCGCCTGTTATTTTATTAATAGAAAGTGCCAGCTCATTCATTTCTTTGGTAATGTTATTTAATATTTTGACAGAGTTTCTCATATTATCCAAAGAAACTTCAATGGTTAATGTATGAGTTCCTTTTGTCAGGTAAACCGTATCCGGTCCTGTAATCCGATCATATTTCTTCGAAGATGGAAAAGCAAAATTCTTGTAGGATACAGACGGTATTTCACCATCAATATATATATTTCTATAAACTGAAAATTCAGCTTTGGTACTTTGTCTATAATCAAATGCCAGATTATAATATCCATCCTCCGCTACTTTAAACTCGTATTGTATATTTGTTCCGCCGGTCTTAAAGGAACTTTCCGATACTACATTTAAAACTTTGGTTTTGGGATTATAGGGTGTTACATCTGTATTAAACTCTGACTCCGAACGAATATTAGGTGAGTTTCTATAGGTTATATTTTCCGCTTCAATTAATATATAATTATCACCTATAGCTTCTTTCTTTTTTGCTTCCTTTAAAGGAGTTACAGACTCAAGGTATACATTTCCCAACTCTACAGACCCCTCATTTGCCTTAAAGCTTAATGTATTGCTGCCCTCCTCCAAATAAATCAGCATAGGTTCACTAAATAAAAATGCCGTATCATGCAAATAGGTTTTGTTCCAGACCTGTTGTTTTACAGGCATAGCAATGCATTCATTTCCATAGCGGTCATATTGGACTTCACCGGAATACCATGTATCACTTACCAAAAGACGTTTAAGTTCATCATATGGATAGACCCCATTCACTGCCAAGGACATATTGGTTAGCAGAATATTCTCTCCAAGTGTTTTATAATCAAAGCCTAAAACATATGCTGCCGCTTCTTTTACTTCTATAGTAAGAGTACTTTCTTCACTTTCTTCAATGATTAAGTCGTCCTTTAGAAAATTTTCAGAAGAATAAGTGAGATTCTCGCCTGTATAAATCTTATCTTTATACTTATCCAGATATTTTTGATAATCTGTATCCGGAACCGAAGTATAAGACATATAAGCATCATAAAGTTTATCAATTAGTGATTCATCTGCCGCCAGTGTCATTTTGTAGTTCTTATTTCCACTTAAAACTCCGGCACAGAACATAACCCCTATGATCAAAATAAATAAAACCAGTTTTTTTATTTTTCTCATTTTTTATCTTTCTCCTTTATAAACTTGAGTTATAATACACAGAGAAATATTCAAATCCGAATCCTTCACCACTTGCTTCCATACCTATCTTTCCAAAAAGGTATGGATTAGGGTCTGTATACGTTATAACAGCACAATTATTTAGATACAAACTAATGACTGATTGTTTCACTCGTATATCCAGTTCTAATGTTGAAACATTACGGCTGCGGCTTGTATAAGATGCCAGTAATTCTTCACCATAGAAGTCACGGTATAAATAAATTCCATCTGCATTTACTTTAACCCGGTATCCAAACAGTGATTCCTTTACTTGTGCCTGAAACCAAGATTCCTTTCTTACCCGTAAATACACAGAGACATCACCTGTTGGTTTATGATTTCTATTAATACGAGTTAAAACACTGTAATCACTTCGTCCGTCTCCCCCAATAAAGGCCATGCCCAGATTCTCAGCACAGGTAAAACCAGAATATTTATGTATCATACTCTTTGAACCTTTGTGACCCAGCACCCTTAACTCATCTGTTACTAAGTTTCCATCCTCAACAACAGTTAACGGAGACATGTGACAATGTTCTATAAATTCAAAATAATCTATTATAAGGTTATCAATATCTGTCAGCAGTACTATTTCAGAGGTTTCTTCCATTATTTCTACATTTCCAAGGGTTATCATTTCATACCCTTCTTCATCGGTATTTCCTGATAATATCCCCTCCAGCACTGTTTCTTTCCCATCCGTAATTGCTTTTAATCGTACTCTCTCCCCACCGGTTAATACCCTTGCAGTTACTTTATAAATTCCCGTTTCTTTCACATTAACCGGATAAGTATACTTTGTTTCCTTTTCAAATACTGCGCTATGTATTTCCAACCCTTCCTCAGCAAAGACACGCTGCTGTACTTCCTCCATACAATGAATTGCATCAAATCTTCCTGGAACTGCTTTCTTAGCTTCTTTGTCGCCCCTTCCTTCTACTGTGGTGGAGAAGCCAATAAACCCTATTTCCCCGGAATAAGGCTCTGATATTCCTATATAGCCTTCTGCCAATTCTGTCCTGCAAGAACAAAGAAGCATGTTATTTACATAGATTTCAAAATCACCGCCGGATGTTACAGCCAGCCGTACAGATACATAATTCTCCAAACTAATGGCAGCATTTAACGTCCCAGCACTGAGAATCCTGCCCTTTTCCTGTATTTCATAAGCAGCATTCTTATGAAATACTATAAGACCATAATGCTGATTCGTGGCACCATATATTAGGCCAAACCCATCTCCCTTTGGGTTTACATTTATTTCAGCGGTATACGCCTTTGGTGTTATAATTGGCGTAACCCGGTAATGGCTGTCAGCAATACGCATTGCTGTTAGTTCATCGGTACCTCTTGTATAAAAGTCCGGTAACTTATGGGCTTCTTGTTCCCACCAAATCGGATTAGAATACATTCTTGCGCCGTTAAAATATAGACGGTCAATATTTGTACTTCTTTTACGAGGCTGGACATCCAGGTTAATATTATGATACGCAATCAGATAGCTGTCTAAATCCGGTGCCAAAAAGCTTGAACTATGCCCAAGAGCATGAAATTCAGGTCCAGTTTCAAGTAATAACGTTTGATTTTTCAAATTTACATATCCGCTGCCGGGTTCTGTCTTTGAAACACTATATGCAATACGATACCCTTTACTCATAAGATGATTTCCGGTATAAGTAAGATAATAGTACCCATCTCTTTTTATAATCATGGGACCCTCTGTCCAATAATTAAGATAGGATTCCATAATAACATGGCCATTTACATCAATCTGATCCGCTGCAGGCATGGAGTGAATTACAATTCCATTATGACCTGCCCTTAGTAAATACTGTTTTCCATCATCGTCAATATAAAAACTGCCATCAATTAGTAAACCGAAATTATCACTGACCAGGCGAAACGGCCCTGTTGGAGAATCCCCTTCGAGCAAATAATGACCGCTGCCTTTGGGAGAGGTAACCATATAAAAACGCCCTTTAAAATAACAAACCTCAGGTGCATAAGCACCATCAATCACCGGCTCATCGCAAACGCTTCCATAATAGTCAAAGTCTGCAAGATCGTCTGATATCCAGCACTTTATATGATTCCCCTCACTTGAACAGTATAAGTAATACCTTCCGTTAAATCTCATAACAAAGGGATCGCCGCACTCATTTTCAGACCACTGATTTTTCAGGGCAAAGGGGTTTTTATATGTTTTCATAATTATCATACCTTTCACAATTTCAAAATGTTAACCTTACTCTGTAGCATTTGCTTATTGCCTTAGCATCTATTTATAGCTTTTTATCATTAATCCTTTTTACTGCTTCAATATTTACTTTTGCTTCACGTTTCATATTATACAGACCATTAATCTCTTGCTGCACATCCGTTAGCTGGGTATAACAATATCCGCAGATATAATCCACCTCTTTAATCGCAGATGTAATACTGTCAAACCGTTCTAAAAATGCTTCTTCTGATTTAACTTGTTCACCATAGCCCCAGCCATTATCATTGGTAATTGCAATTCCGCCATACTCACTGATAATAACCGGCTGTCCTTTATATTCATAGCCTTCTGCAAAAGCATATCTGCTCAGATTAAAAGGTACTTCGTTCTTAAGTATGGCTTCCTTATTGGTATATCGCTGTAAAAATTCTTCCCCTCTCTCCACGTAATCATGAAGGGTGATAATATCGGATACCGTATGTTCCCATCCGTCATTTACAATAACTGGCCTCATGCTATCAAAAGCTTTCGTTAAGTGGTAAATACTCTCTGTAAACTTCTGTTGAGCTATATCTGTAAATATTCTTTCTATTCCCCAGCTCTCATTAAACGGTGTCCAGGTAATGATACTTGGATGGTTATAGTTTTGTTCTACAATTTCCATCCATTCATTTGTAAAAAGTCTCATCCCATTATCATTAAAGGAATACTGAGAAGCCATTTCAGACCAAACTAACACACCTTTTTTATCACACCAATATAAGAAACGACTGTCTTCAACCTTCTGGTGCTTTCTTAATCCGTTGTAACCGGCCTCTAAAATAAGATCAATATCTTTTATAATTGCCTCTTCCGATGGAGGAGTTAAGTGAGATTCTTCCCAATAGCCCTGATCTAATATTAGTTTCTGATAAACAGGAAGATTGTTTAACAATACCTGATTTCCCTGAATGGAAATCTTACGCATACCAAAGTAAGACTTAACTGTATCTTTTTTAATATTCTCTTCTAAAATGTTAAACTCTATATCATAAAGTCTTGGTGAACCAGGAGACCAGATTGCAACTGCCCATGGTTCATCCTCACTAGCTAATTTAATGACTATACTTACGTACTCTTCCACAACCTGTGCGGTTGCTTTACGAATTAATTTTCCGTCTAAAGTAACCACACATTGAAGTTCCGTCAATACCTCCTGCAGTCTTCCGGCAACTTTCGCCAATATATGTATTTCTCCTTTATCAATGTCAGGGGTCATTTTTACTTTTTCCACATAACAATTTGGTACACACTCTATCCATACGGATTTCCAGATACCTGTTGTTTGTACATACCAGCATCCGAAATTCTCATTCTTCCATCTTTGTTTTCCTCGTGGTTGTTCACAGCTCATACTATCTTCCACTCGAACTGTAATATCATTTTCTCCATCACATAAAAATTCTGTAATATCAAATGTAAATGCTGCATACGCACCTTTATGAGTTCCTGCAAAGTTACCATTTACCCAAACTCTTGTCTCAAAATCAACACCTTCAAAATTTAACAGACAGCGGTTATTAAAGTCTTTATTTAATGAAACCTTTCTGTTATACCAGATTACATCGTGTCTTGATTCATCCTTTATTCCGCTTAATGCCGTTTCATATGTATATGGTACGATTATTTTTTGGTTTTTAGGAAAATTAATATACCACCTTTCTGTTTCTCCCTTTCTGTTATCATCAAATGAAAAATTCCATTCGCCATTTAAATTCATCCAGTCATTACGTTCCAGTTGTGGTCTCGGGTATAGGTTTAACATAATATAAAACTCCTTGTCATTATTTAGTCTTTATCTTATTTGTACATTATTTATGTATACATATATTATGTATTAATAATGCATTTAACAAATCATAATATCGTTTAATTTAGTTATAAGATACTACTATTTATATATTTTGTCAATATGTTTGGGCATTTTTCTTATTTAATTTTAATTTTAAATACATAATTTATGTACTTAACAAATATATACAAATATTTTCATTATATTTCTACACACATTATGTATTAATTTTAATTGCTTTTTGCCATTTTAAATGGTAAAATAAAAGGAAGAATTATGGAATCTATAGAACTAAAAACTGGAGGAGTATATTAGTGAAGGAAGAATTAAAAATAAAACTTAATAATCAGGATAAATTAGTTAATGTATGTAAAGCATTATCAACCCCAATAAAAATAGAGATTTTAAAATTTTTATGTGCGAGGCCGGCAATTATTTCTGATGTGGCTGCACACTTTGGAATTCCATTATCAAGTGCAGCCTTACATATTAAAATGTTAGAAACCGCAGGACTAATCTCTGTGCAGCCTATACCCGGATCAAAAGGAGCCCAAAAACTGTGTGGCGTTTTAGTTTCCAGAGTTGATATTGATGTTCTTGATGTTGATACTGTAAACCCCAACTTTTTGTTTCGCGAAAGTATGCCTATTGGAAGTTACTTTGACTATGATGTTACACCACCATGCGGTATAGTGTCTGAAGTATCTGATCTGGGTGCTGAAGACAGTCTGGGCGGCTTCTTTTCACCTGAAAGATGCAAAGCTCAACTAATTTGGTTAACACATGGTCACTTGGAATATCGTTTCTCCAATACAGTCTTAAAGTCTGCTCCCTCTAACAAAATTCAATTTACTTTTGAAATATGTTCAGAGGCACTGGGCTATAATCAAAATTGGAGATCTGACGTGAGTATCTGGATGAATAATACAGAAATAGGTATTATAGAATGTCCCGGCGATTATGGCGGCAGGACGGGCAAGTTAAATCCTTATTGGTGGAATGATTCCTCAACCCAATATGGAGACTTAAGAAAAATATGGATTACAGACCACGGATGTTTTATAGATGAACAGAAGGTATCTAATCATACAATTTCTTCTTTGGGTCTGGATAAAGGAAATTACATGTCCTTTAAAATAGGTGTAAAACCTGATGCTAAATTTATGGGAGGACTCAACTTATTTGGCGAAAAGTTTGGTGACTACCCACAAAATATTGTGATGGAGGTTTATAATGAAGTATAAGAAGACGAATTACGAAAAGTTTAGTTTAACCAGAATGCTGGTTATCTTCACCACCGGCCTATTCCTAGTTTCTCTTATTGGCTGCAGCAAAACGGAAACTGACACAAATCTAAATACTATATCAGCAGATAATAATTCACAAGAAAAAAACAGTGATTCTCTAAAAGATGGAGGAATCTATAAAATTATAAATAAAGCCTCCGGACGGGCTTTAAATATGCAGATGAGCGGTATGGTCAACGGCTCCACAGTCCAGCAATATGCAGATACCGGTATGCTGGACGAGCTATGGAAAATAGAAAGAGCAGGAGAATATTATACTATTAGCTCATTATTTACTCCCAGAAGAATGGCAGTACGTAAAGATTCCGGAGAAACAGGGGCTAAAATTGAAGTTAGGACATGGGAGGAATCCGAAAATCCAGCGGAACTCTGGACCATAAAACCACAGAAGGATTCCTTCCGGATTATCTCTGCTAAATCAAATCTTACTGTAGGGTTAACAGAAAAGTCTATCCAGTCCTCCGTTCTTCCACAGCTGCTTGAATTTGAAAATGTAGACTGGCAATTATGGAAATTTGAAGAGGTATCTCTGCAGGAGGATCTACCTTACATTCTGCCTGTAGACGGCACACTATTTCATTCCTCCTGTCCTGAAATAATCAAATATGAAGATACCTATTATATGTACATTATGGCTCCACACATTAGTATAAAAGCTTCTAAGGATTTAATTAATTGGGAAACTGTAGGTACTGCCTTTAAAGGAAGTGATCCCACATGGCTTGGGGACGAGGTCCCGGGATATGGCATATGGGCTCCCGGCGTTTATAAGATTAAGGATAAATACTATCTGTATTATTGCATTTCTACAGCCGGCAGTCAGAACTCCGCTATAGGGTTAGCAGAAAATATAACTCTTGATCATACTTCTCCCGATTACAAATGGGTGGATAAAGGTATGGTAATACGCTCCTTTACCGGTGATGACTATAACTGTATTGATCCAAATATTATTACAGATGAAAAGGGGGATGTATGGCTCACGTTTGGCTCCTATTGGAATGGAATCTATCAACGTCAGATTGATCCTGATACCGGATATCTTTTAGAATCCAATCCTGAACCTCATCATATTGCCAAACGTTTTGCCAATAACGGAGCAATTGAGGCTCCCTATATTATAAAACGAGAGGAATATTACTATTTATTTACTGCTTTTAATCCAATGAATAATTCCTACCACAATCGTGTAGGACGTTCCACCAGCGCTCACGGACCTTTTGTAGACAGAGAAGGTAAGCCCATGTTAGAAGGAGGCGGAACTGTGGTAACCCAAGGTTTACCGGAATTGATGATGCCCGGTCATGCCTCTGTATTCTTAGACGATGATGGACAATACTATTTGGTCAGCGAATATTTTCGAAAAGACAGCCCAAGTATCATGTTAATCGGGACAATTCTCTGGGATGATGAAGGCTGGCCAATTACTGCACTAACACCGGATATCACAGAATTACTTGCTAAATAAATTGAATATAACCATACCAGCCCACATGGTATACCTATGGCATAAATCAAAGTATTTTAATAATTCATTGTATTTTCCTCCTTGCAATCAAGATACGTTTCTTAATTACAAGGACCGCTCTAACTATCTAAATATCAAGATAGTTAGAGTGACCACACATTTCCCTTATTCTGTAAAGTACTTTTTAAAATATTAAAAAAAGAACAGGGTACATATTTTTATATACTCTGTTCTTTGTGTCATTCTTATCTAAATGACATTGCTATAAAGGACCTCTTTTTTTCTCTGTCTATATATTATAATTCATACACTAAATTCTTTCATAAAAATTAAATTCACATTATATTAACTACTGAATCTTTACTGCTAAAAAAGTTTATTATACTTTATCAATTTCTTCATAAATCCTAGCTAGTCTAAGTGAAACAATGGTTTAAGATCTATTGCCACTGGACTATTGTCTTCGTTTGTTTCCATGATATCAGCCATGAAATCCCACCATTTTCTATTAATAGCGGTATCAGCGCCTTTTGCCCACAATTCTTCATTCTCAATTTCAATATATCCAAATAATATATTGGTTTCTTTATCTAAGAATATGGTATAGTTTTTTCCACCATGTTCATGAATCATATCAATCATTTCTGGCCATAATTCATTATGACGTCTTTCATATTCCTCTGTCATGCCTTCATATAACTTCATTTTAAATCCCTTGATCATCTTCCCACTTTGTCCCCACACAAGAACTAAATATTTCTCTTGGAGCCTAACCTTTCTTCATTAATAGTTAAAGCAAAATTCTATATTCCATAAGAACATTCCCTCAAAGTATATATTCTTATTCATGTATTCATATTAAATGTATTTTCATCGAAACTATTCTTATTCATGTATTGTCTTTGAATGTACTCACACGGAATGTTTTCTCATTGAAAGTATTCTTATTGGATATCTCGTCCATAAATCTCGATTTGAGTAAGCGCTGGGAAAGGAGAAGGATCATCAGCCTTGATTAATTCTCCCAACGTAAGCCATTCTAGTTCTTTATTATTCAAATCTAATACATGGGCTTTATCGCTTTTTTCTAAGGCCCATACTTTCTTTTCACCATCAGAGAAGGTTAAGGTAACACTTTCCCACCAGTTATCATGTGGAAAGTCTGATCTTGTATAAAGAACAATTTTTTCAGCAAGCACTTTTCTACCAAAATCCAGTTTCATTACGGCATCATCCTGCATATTGATTCCCCATGATTCATATGGCCAGTTCCCATGGGAATGATTTTCTCTTACTCCATCAATTGCATTCTTTGCTGCAAATACAGACTCGCCTCTGGTTTCCACATTCGCACTGCCATGCGGAAAACAGCCTGTTTCTCCATGCTGATCCATTACATTTAACGCTAGATTTCTGTAATTACTTAATTCCTTTTCTTCTGCTACTCTTACATAAAGAAGATGGAGATCTCCTGTAAATACTTTAGGAGACATGGATAACTTCTTGGAACCAAAGGGTATTTCATAAACCAATTCCTTTTGTGTTGCATAAACAAACGCATCCCCTAGAGCGTCATCCACTTGAACATGTAAGTGTACATTAGGTTTTGAGACTGTAATTACGACTTTATCTCCTTCTTGGTATTTTTTATCATACACAAGATTTACTTCATTGGTATCTTTTGCAGAAGCTAAGATTTCATTCTCTTTATTTAATATGCTTAAACTTAATTCCATAAATCATTACCTTTAAAGCCGTCTATTAACTAGATTAATCACTAACGGCATCCTTTCTCGATATGTTGTAGATTTCTGTCTATATTTTTTGACTAAGACTTCGTAGCTAAACCCGAATTACACTGGATAAATTCATTCACAATACAATATTTGTAAATAAATAAGCAAACCAGCGGAACTTTCGTTCCGCTGGTTAAAGGTATATAAAATTAATTTGGTTGCTTTCCGATATAAGCTAAAATACCACCATCTACATAAAGAATATGGCCATTTACAAAGTTAGAAGCTTCAGATGCTAAGAATACTGCAGGTCCTTCTAAATCTTCTGTTTTACCCCATCTAGCTGCAGGAGTCTTAGAAATAATAAAGTTGTTAAATGGATGTCCTTCTTCTCTTAATGGAGCAGTTTGCGGAGTTTCAATATATCCTGGTCCAATACCATTACACTGGATATTATATTCGCCATATTCTGAAGCGATATTTTTAGTAAGCATCTTTAGACCGCCTTTCGCTGCTGCATATGCAGAAACAGTTTCACGTCCTAATTCGCTCATCATGGAACAAATGTTAATTATCTTTCCGTGTCCTTTTTTAATCATACTTGGAATAACTGCCTTAGACATGATAAAAGGTGCATTTAAATCTACATCAATAACAGTTCTAAAATCCTGTGCTGACATTTCAATCATAGGTACTCTTTTGATAATTCCTGCATTGTTTACAAGAATATCAACAACACCTACTTCTGCTTCAATTTTAGCAATCATTTCAACAACCTGATCTTCATTTGTTACGTCACATACATAACCGTGAGCTTCTATGCCTGCTTCTTTGTATGCTTCAACTCCTTTGTCTACAAATTCTTGTTTTAAGTCATTAAAGCAAATTGTAGCACCTGCTTTTGCATAAGTAGAAGCAATTGCAAAACCGATTCCGTAAGATGCGCCTGTAATGAGGGCAACTTTTCCTTGTAATGAAAACTGATTTAAAATACTCATAATATTCTCCTTTTAATTTTAATATACTCTATAGTAAAACGATCTGGTAAATTGAATGTACCTTTGGCTTTTTATAATCAAAATTATCTGATATCTTTTATAGCTACGCCATCCATATCATCAAAGTCTTGATTTTCCCCAACCATTCCCCAAATAAATGTATAGTTCTTTGTACCAGAACCAGAATGGATTGACCAGCTTGGAGAAATAACTGCTTGTTCATTTCTCATAACAATATGTCTTGTTTCTGTAGGTTCTCCCATATAGTGGAATACAAGTGCATCTTCTGGCATATCAAAGTATAAATACACTTCCATTCTTCTATCATGTGTATGGCAAGGCATAGTATTCCATACACTACCTGGTTTCAAACTAGTCATACCCATTACTAACTGGCAGCTTTCAACCTGACCTGGTAAAATATATTTTGTGATTACTCTGTGGTTAGATTGTTCTAGTGATCCTAATTCTACCTGAACACAATTCTCTGGCTTAATGTGTACAGTTGGGTAAGTCATATGTGCTGGGGCACTGTTAAAATAGAATTTAGCTGGTTTGCTTTCATCTGCACTAGCAAAAATAACATCTTTTGCTCCCATACCGATGTAAATACCATCTTTATATTCCATTTCATAAACTGTACCATCTACAGTAATGGTACCTTTTCCACCGATATTAATAATACCGATTTCTCTTCTTTGTAAGAAGTATTCTGCTCTGATTTCATCTCCTGCTGTTAAAGCAATCGGACTTAAAGGTACTACTGAACCTGTGATAATACGATCTATATGGCTATAAACTGTTTTAATTTCTCCAGCCTTAAATAAATCATCAATTAAGAATTCTTCTCTTAATCTATCAGTAGTATAGTGTTTTACGTCTTTTGGTGATGAAGCTGTTCTAAGTTCCATAATCATAACCATCCTTTCTATTGGGTAGCGGATATTGATAATCCACTTAAATTTATAATTGTTATTTATTACTATGTCATTAGTATAGCATACTGTATTTTCTGATTCTTGTCATTTATTCTTCTAAACCTTGAAAATATTGAACTAAACTGTTATACTAATGTAAACCTTTATTAGAATGTACAAATTTGTATTGATTTACTCCTTTTACTAAGGTGATAAGAGTGAATTAAAATTTATGAATTGAAAAGGTGCCACAGTTGATTTTTTGTGACAGTATCCAGGAAAATCTTTGATTTAAAGGGGGAATATTATGAAAGAACTTACTTCATGCAAGGAATCATTAGATGCTTGCATCTCTAACAAATATTTTGCAATTGCACATCTTTATAACGAAGAACAGACTATGAATATGCATATTCACGACTGTTACGAAATATATTACTCCATATCTGGAGGCAGACAGTTTTTAATAGATAATAAAGTTTATAATATTAATCCAGGAGATGTTTACTTTATTAATAATTACGAAAGTCATTACTTGTCTCAAATTGACCATACAGAGCATGAAAGAATAGTGATATCCATTCATCCTGACTTTATAAAGTCAATCTCTACAGATGAGACTGATTTAAATTTTTGCTTTAACTACAGGGAACCAGGCTTTAGCCATCGACTTGCCTTAGATAAAGAACAACAACAGCGTTTTATTTACTTTATTCATAAAATTACTAGTGCACAAGGCTATGGCATGGATATCATGGAGCGAACTGCCTTTACGGAGTTATTGGTTTTGTTAAATAAATCATTTTACGCCAATTCTCGGTCCCATTTAGAAGATACCTCCTACACCTACAGTCAGCAGGTTGATGAAATACTTGATTATATCAATCAAAATATTGACAAACCTTTGTCCATAGATCACCTATCAAAAGTCTTTTTTTTAAGTGAATCCTATATTTGTCGTATTTTTAAATCAGCTACTGGCACTACCATTAATAAATACTTAACCGCAAGAAGAATCAGTATTGCAAAGTCCTTACTGGCACAGGGTAAGGGCGTTAATGAAGCTTATGAAAGCTGTGGTTATCAAGATTATAGTAACTTTTTAAAAGCCTTTACAAAGGCAGTTGGCATATCTCCAAAGAAATATGCCAACTATAGTTCTAAATAGAAGCTTCTTTTTTCTTTAATACCATCGGAAGAATTCCACCCTGTTTGAAATATCCCGCTTCAATTTCTGAATCAATTCGAACAAGGGCACGGAATTCTTTTGTTTCTCCGGATTCCTTTACAATGAGAAGATCAATAACTTCCTTAGGTTTGATTGTTTTATCCTCTTTTATGTGTATGGTTTCCTCTCCTGTTATACCAAGAGAATCTGCAGATTCACCTTCTATAAATTCCAAAGGCAGAACACCCATCATAACTAGATTGGAACGATGTATTCTCTCATAACTTTCTGCTACCACAACCTTGATTCCCAAAAGTGCCGTTCCTTTGGCTGCCCAGTCTCTAGAAGATCCCATGCCATAATCTTTACCAGCAAATATAAGGAGTGGAGTCTTATCCTCCTGGTATTTCATGCAGGCATCATAGATTGGCATTACCTCATCAGCGGGTAAATAGGTTGTAAAGCCACCTTCTTTTCCTTTGGCTAACTGATTTCTTAAACGGATATTTGCAAAGGTCCCCCTCATCATTACTTCATGATTGCCTCTTCTTGAACCGTAAGTATTAAAATCCTCCCACTTAACACCCTTCTCTAATAAGAACTTGCCAGCTGGAGTATTTTTTCCGATCATACCTGCCGGAGAGATATGGTCAGTTGTGACCGTATCACCAAATATACCGATTACTCTCATGTTTTTATAAGGCTTATCACCTTCTGCCTTAGTTTCTAACTCTGTAAAGTAAGGTGGATTTTGAATATAGGTTGAATCTGCATCAAATTCGTATAGAATACCTCCCTTTACAGGAATATCATTCCACAATTTATTTTCATCATATATCTTTTTATATTCTTGTTGATACAAGTCTGGTACAATGCACCTACTGATAACCTGATTAATTTCTTCTGCAGATGGCCATATGTCAGCAAGATAAACTGGTTTTCCATCCAAATCAAAACCAATCACATCTTGCTCCATATCCTTTAATATAGTACCTGCTAAGGCATATGCAACTACCAAAATAGGTGAAGCTAAATAGTTTGCTTTGATCAACCCGTGAATTCTACCCTCAAAATTACGATTGCCAGATAAAACTGAAGCAACTAGTAGATCACTTTCACTAATCCCTTCTTCAATCTCAGGTAAAAGGGCACCTGAATTACCAATACAAGTGGCACATCCATAGCCAACGGTTTGGAACCCAAGATCATCTAGATATTGACTAAGTCCAGCTTTATTTAGATAATTTGTAACCACTTTAGACCCTGGACTTAATGAAGTTTTAACATAAGACGGAACCTTTAAGCCCTTCTCTACTGCCTTCTTGGCTAATAGTCCAGCTCCTAACATAACATAAGGATTAGAAGTATTGGTACAAGAAGTAATAGCAGCTATGCATATATCCCCTGTTCGTAAAGTAGCACTTCTACCATCTTTAAATGTAATACTGGTTTGCTTCTCCATCTCTTTTTCTGTTAAGCCATATCCTTTATTCCCTATGGGGGCTGTAAGTGAAGATATAAATGCTTCCTTTACTTCTGATAAGGGTATAAAATCCTGTGGTCTTTTAGGGCCTGCCATACTAGGTCCTATTTCATTCATATCTATTTCCACCACATCTGTAAACTGTGGTTCCATATTTATCTCGCTAGCATACATGCCGTTTATGGTAAGATACTCTTTTATTAAATCTATATGTTCTATGGAACGTCCACTTAATGCAAGAAATTCAAGGGTCTTATCATCCACTGGAAAATAAGAACAAGTAGCACCGTATTCCGGCGCCATATTCGCTATGGTAGCCCTATCAGCAAGGGTAAGATTTTTAGCACCTTCTCCAAAAAATTCTACAAATTTATTTACAACACCTTTTTCTCTTAGACGGTTTGTTACCTTAAGCGCCAAATCGGTTGCAGTAGCTCCAACTTTTAAGTTACCCTTTAGTTTGACGCCAATTACTTCTGGTGTCGGAAAATATGACGGTTGGCCTAGCATACCAGCTTCTGCCTCAATTCCTCCAACGCCCCAACCTAATACACCTAGACCGTTGATCATAGTGGTATGAGAATCCGTACCAACTAAAGTATCAGGAAATAGTACTGTCCTACCTTCTGAGATTTGTTCTGAAACCACATCTGCCAGATATTCTAAATTCACCTGGTGAATAATGCCTCCACCTGGTGGCACAACACGAAAGTGGTGAAATGCTCCTTGTGCCCATTTAAGAAACTCATAACGTTCTTTGTTTCTAGAAAACTCCAAAGAGATATTTTCCCTTAAAGCATTAGAACTTCCGTAAGAATCCACGCTAACAGAGTGGTCAATGACTAAATCTACTCTTACATCCGGATTAATAAGAGTAGGATTAGAAGATGCATTACGCATAGAGGCCAAATCAACTATAGCCGGTACACCTGTAAAATCCTGCAGAATAACTCTAGACGGTTTAAAAGGAACCTCTTCATTACCGCTTTGATTACACCACCCTGCTAACCTGTGAATATGTTCCTCTGTCATTCCATCGTTATCAAGTTGCCTAATGGCACCTTCTAACAATATTTTTATGGAAAATGGTAGTTTGTCTATCTCATATCCCATTTTTTTTAAGGTTTCTATACTATAATAGTGATAAGTTTTTCCTTTGCTTTCAAAGGACTTATAACTTTGTTCTTTTATTGAAATGTTTTCCATATATACCTCCGTTCTGTATGTAATGTAATTGTGTTATTTAGATTAGATTTCACTTTTTACTTATTGCAGCCTAGAATGATTCTAGCCTTACAGTATTCCAGTCTTCCATTCTTCCAGAATTCTAACTTACAGTATTCCAGTCTTCCAGTATTCCAGTCTTCCAGTCTTCCAGTCTTCCGACGTTACAATTTTTATAAAAAGACCTGATTTAGTGTATTGATGAATTAAGATGCATCTATATTTATTTATATCCTCTATGGAGGACTTTTTTTAGGTATTCAAGCATTGACTTAAATTAGTACCCTATTTTGGTTATCTAATGTTTGTATTAACTCATTTTGTGTGTTATATCAAGTTCTAGCTATTTCAACTTTGATTTATCTATAGAAATGTTACCATTAATATAAATTCAGTACAAGGGGTTAATTAAAAATAATGGGGCTGTGGCAATAATCATGATAAGATTCAGCCACATCCCCATATTATGTATTACTTTATTTAGTATGAAGCAAGGCTTTTACCAAGCTCATAACAAACTTCCAAGGTATCCTCTTCTGGCTCATCGGCACATATAACGCCCTCACCATTTACAATCTCAGCTCCTGCTTTCTTAAGACGTGCTTCCCACTCTCTCATCCATTCACCGTCACCCCAGCCGTAAGAACCAAATAATCCGATCTTTTTACCTTGTGCAAATGGAATAATTTTTTCAACTAAATCATCCATATCAGGATCTAGTTCTTCAGATCCCATGGAGGGGCAACCAAGTGCAAATGCCACCGCATCTCTTAGATCCTCTGGATTAACTTCACTAACCTCTGCAACGACACTTTCTTTGTCGCCACTTTTTACTCCTTCACCTATTCGATCTGCCATTCTTTTTGTATTTCCAGTTCCTGTCCAGTATACAACAAATATTTTACTCATGATTACTGCCTCCTATTATATATAATTGCTTCATGTTAAAACACCATAATTATTTGAAACTATTCTTACTACTTTGGGCATCCTTAGTATTTGTAACTTTTCTTAGCATTTTCAATTCTATAAGAATTGTAGGCTATTTCATATTTTTCTTTATTATGCTCTACAGTGTTCAACTAAGATGTCTTTTAAGGCACAAGCACTACTACTATGACATCTTTGAACTATAGTATCTTCTTTTTCTACTGCTTGAAGAGCAGAAACTACCATCTTATGTGATACTGTGTTAGTAAATAAAATTAATAAGTCCGGTCTACCGACCTGTGTTTTAAAATTCGCTGGCATATGTGTAAAAACCTTTGCTTTACATTTGTGCTGTTTACAGATTTCCTTATAAGTACAGACCATTCGGTCATGACCTCCAACAATTACTACGCTCATAAGTGACTCCTTCCTGGAATATTTCCACAAAAATTATTTGATTATATTATCTCCGATATTGCAAATGATATTCATTTTCAATTAGTTTATATAAGAGTACCACAAGGAATAAAATATTTCAAGAGTAATTTTAAAAATGTCCAAAAAAAA
>JBKEAO010000190.1:0-21253 GCA_047972335.1 Anaerocolumna sp.
ACATTTTCAACTTGTCTTTCTAAGTCGTCTTTTTGTTTATTGCTTGAAACTCTACAATAGCCTATTATTTTTCTGTTTTTAGTCTTTTCGCCTTTTATTCCTAAAAAATGATTGAGTTGTTCCCCAGAATAATATCTAGTACCTCCGTCTGTTATGTGATTCGGTATAAAACTACCTTTCCTATGCCAATCTCTTAACGTTTGTGGGGTTTTACCTATCAACTTAGAAAACTCTCCTATTGAATAATATTTCATTTCTTATCACCTCTGTAATAATTATAATATCTTTTATGCTATTATTCAATATATTGCTTTAGGTTTTTATAAATTTATATTAACTGTTGTCCCCCTCCTTATTAGCAAAAGTATTTATTTAGGTAATTGAAAAATATATTCTCTTAATCACCTTAAAATATATTGTTTGTTAAATTTTTAATTAATTACTACATACTTAGAATTTCTAAATGTGCTTTGTTTTATAAAATACTCTATTTAATAATGTACTTTATTTAATAACGTACTTTATTTAATAATGTACTCTATTTAATAATGTACTTTATTTTTATTCACATAGTAGTTAAATTACATCCAGTTGCTTAAGTATATTCAAATTGTAACTTTCTTGTTTCAACTTATCAATATTTAATATGAACAGATTTATCTCTAAAATAATCAAATTACAAGGCTTTTTTAATAAAAGCATTTCTTATATTGATAAAATTTCTTATTATCTCAAAAACCATTTCTTATTTCAAGAAAAACTCTTCTTATTTTAAATAAATTCTCGTTGATTCTAGAATATCTCTTCTTATTTTAAATAAATTCTCGTTGATTCTAGAATATCTCTTCTTATTTTAAGAAACTTTTGTATTTTTTTAACACAGTTACACTTACTCGAATACAATATTATAACAAGAAAAGTACCTAATTATGCATATACCACACATCTTTTGGTACTTCATAGAAAGGAGATTTGTATGCCGAATATTATAACCACCAAGAGCTGGGAATTATTATCTAAGTCTGAAAAAAATATAGCCCTGAATAACGATTTAGCCCCTTGGGGTTTTGCTTATTATGAACCCCAAGATTTATTTTATTCTATTAAAAATGGTTGGCAGAGAAACTGTGGATATTGTTATTTATATGATGATGGTACCGTACCCCTAAGTATGGTAATAGATTGTGAACCAATATACTTTGAATATGCGGGCAAAAACTGGTTGATAGAATTTTGGAAAGGTCAGTATGGAATGGCAACTGGTTGCGAGATTGGTGTTTATAACACCACAGACCCAGTAAAATATAATGCAGCGGGTACCAATATCACATTATATCATGCGGTGGAAGATGTTGATCAATTATATATGTCCTGTGCTCTTCGCAAAAAAAATACAATTATACTGCAAAGAGGCGAGGTTCACTGGTGGGTTACAGCCTTTAAGTTGGCTGAATTTTCAAACCCCTCTGAATTAATTATGTCTGCAGAAGTTACATTAAAGGACAACACCATGACAGACGCCTTTGTAGCAGGTATGATAACTGCTGGTTATAAGGCCAGTGATTTAATGATTAGAGGTAACTCCGTGGCTTTTAATTATGATGTTCCCTATGCAAAACAACCCGCCTCAAGGACTCCTGTGCTTGAGTTCATTATGCAGACTAACAATCACAGAAACTGCTTGGCATATAATATTGCCACAAAATATATTGCTGATAACACACTAGATCGTTTGATATTTGTTAAGGAACAGGCACCTAAATTATATCGATATATTATGGATATGGCCAATAGAACAGATATGTTTAAAAACTGTGAAAAAGTAAAAGATATTCTAGAAAATATGGAAGCAGAGACAAAAGCAGCCCATCTGATTATTCCTGATGTGAGTAGTGCATACAACTCTTCTATTCAAATTGAAAAGTTTAAATCACTTTAGTTTAATAGGAGGTGTCAAAATGTCCGCCTTTAACCATTTGACCAGGGTTTATAAATCAGCTGAAGAATTATTAATTGATGAAGGCAGTAAAATTGTCTTATTTAGCGATTGCCATAGGGGCGAGGGCAATTGGGGGGATAATTTTTTTAATAATCAGAATCTGTATTTCGCTGCCTTAAGCCATTACTATGATAATGGGTATATCTATATAGAAATCGGTGATGGAGATGAACTGTGGGAAAATAGAAGTATGGAGGATATAAAATACACCTATAGTAATATATTCTGGCTACTCTCTAAGTTTTACGCAGATAACCGTTTTCATATGTTATATGGAAATCATGATATAGTAAAAAAGGATAAACCCTTTGTAAAAGAATATTTTGAATTATATTACGATGAAAGTTTTAAAAAATATATGCCTTTATTTCCTGGAATCAACATGAAGGAAGGTCTGATTTTACGATTAAAAGGCTCCTCACAAAAGATATTTTTAGTACACGGACATCAAGTTGACTTTTTAAATTATACCATATGGAGAATTGCAAGATTTTTGGTACGATATCTTTGGCGTCCCTTTGAGTTAGTTGGAATTAGAAATCCCACCAGTCCTGCCAAAAGTTATGACAAAAAAGTTAAGGTTGAGCTTAAGTTAATGGATTGGGCCAAAAATAATAATCAGATGTTAATCGCAGGCCATACCCACCGCCCTGTTTTCCCAAAAATTGGTGATCCCCTGTATTTTAATGACGGTAGTTGTGTACATCCAAGATGTATCACTGCAATTGAAATAGAAAATGCTTCGATTTCTTTAGTAAAATGGACCATCATGGTTAGAAAAGATCGTTCCCTATATGTTGAAAGAGCAATACTAGAGGGCCCTACTTTACTTGATGATTACTTGGTCAATCGTAAAAAATAAAACTACATTTACTTTGCAGGATATGTTTTTCTTTTCCTGCAAAGTTTCTTTTTTTGCTATTGTTTTGTTTTCTTATTGTTTTCTTATTGTTTTCTTATTGTTTTGTTTTCTTAGATTATTTTTTAGTTTTCTATAGCTTCTTTCAGTATGGTTATATATTCTTTCTGAAAGATTATGATTTCTTCATTTTTAAGTTTCATGATTTCTCTTGATAAAGCACTCCGATCGACACATAGATAAAGAGCTAGTTCATTTCGATTTAGAGGTAATATAAAGGTTGGAGATTGGTTATCCTGTGCTAGAAAATTTAAATAGGCCATAAATTTTTCCCTAATGGTTCTTTTGGACAAAATCTCCATCTTACGATTTAAATGTAGATTCTTAGCTGCAAGTAACTTCAATAAGTTTCCCATTATAATCTGACCTGTCCCAATCTTATTTAACACCTCGCTTTTGATTCCATCTAAAAAGATCCAAAGAACTTTACAATCTTTTTCTGAGATTACACTAACAGGGCTAAATTTAACATCCGCGCACACAAATGTCTCTGCAAATATTTCACCCTTCATTAAATCTGCGATTATTACACAGTTACCCATGATATCTTCTCGTATTATTCTGGCCTCTCCATCTAGTAAGATTCCAAAGGAGGTGATTGTATCTCCAGCTAGAATAATATATTCATCCTTTTTATATTTCTTTATTTTACACTTTAACTCAGTTAGAATTTCATTCATTGGAATAGATGTTCCTTTAAACAAAGGATGACTTTCTAATACTTTTATATACGCTTCCATATATTCCTCACATCCTAATAATAATAATAATATATAATTACGTGATTCTAAATTCATATGATTATAGTACCATTAATCATGATTATAGTACTTTTTAATCATGGTTATAGTACTTTTTAATCATGGTTAAAGAACCATTTAATCATCGTTATCGTACTTTTAATCATCGTTATATCACAAATATGTAGCAATAGTTATCTATTCTATTCTACTACATATTTAGTTATTTATATAGAGCGAGATGACTTTTGACTTAAGATACAATAACTATTCAGCCTCAAACGCCAAATAAATATAGATAACTCTTAATTCATTAGCACACGAAATAGGGACTTTTTAGTGAATAAGCTTGACAAAAGGGGTGCCGCTAATCTAGCGGCACCCCTTACTATCTCGTTTAAATACTATTGTAATTTAGTGCTAAGTCCATCATTATATTTTTCTAATCTTTCATCCATAATTTCTTGGTATCCAGCTTCTAAATACTCTTGTGTATATTTTTCATAAAGTGCATCAAACTCTTCTGGTGAAGCCATAACAAGTTTATCACGGTATTCTTTATATTTCTCTGATAATACACCACTATATTCAACTTCTGCTTCAATAGGTGTTGCAAAGATAATATCTAAGCAGCCATAGCCTTGTTCAGATAATTCTTTTTGTTGATAGTAAACATCAATAATAGCTTGTGTAAAGTCTTGAGGTAATCCTAGTGGAGATTGAGATTTGATTAAGTCTTCAATTGTACCAGCAACTCTTGCTTCACGAGTGATACACCAGTAATCTTTACTGTTGTTATATCCTTGTGTTTTATCACCTGTGTATTCAGGTACAGACACAGGAAGATTTGTTGTTGCATCAATTGTATAGTTTTCTCCTTCGATACCCCATTGCATTGTAAATAAAGTATCTTCTTGAGTCATCCATTCCATGTACATCCAAGCAGCTTTTAATTCATCTTCAGTTGCTGAAGAAGAGAAACCAATGATCATACCAAATGGATTGTTTGTACGGTAAGCAGGCACTGTACCGCCTTCTTCATCAACAACGCCCATAGGTGCAACTGCAAGTTCTGCATCAGGATTTTGTGCATAGAATGCATTTAACCAATCCATGTTAGCTGAGATATAACCAGCATAGGAGTAAGTAGTTCCACTGATAAAGTTAGCTTTGTCAGTTTCTGCATCAATAATATAGTATTCAGGATTTGTAAATCCTAAGTTATAATCTTCGTTTTCTCTTTGAAGTAATGCTTTGTTTGCATCAGATCCAAGCATAGGAATGTTAACATCACCAGCTATTGCCCAATCTTCTGCTATTTGTGGATATGTTCTATATGGATAGTTCTGATCAGAACCTACGCCAGTGATCATTGCGCCACCCTTAGGATTAGCTGAAAGACCAGCTTCTTGGATCTTAGTCATAGCGTCAACATATTCTGCACGAGTTAAAGGTACATGATCATAACCTACTTGTTTTAACCAGTCCATACGTACGAAAGTTTGGAATGCATAGTTAGTGTCATAGTAAGGTCTTTCTGCAAGTGCAAAGAAAGTTTCTCCATTTTGTACTGTGTAAGCTAACTGATCATTTTCAACCATTTGGTTGTAATAATCTGGTGCTACTGCAGCAAAAGCTTCCATATCAAATGTAGTTAAATATCCTTCATCTGCCCATTGAGATACTTTAGGATAATCGTATTCCATTAAAATTGTTGGAAGAGTTTCAGATGCAGCCAAAAGTGCATAATCAGTCATAACATCTGAACGAGTAATAGGAACATATTCAACGGTTACATTATATTTATCACCGAAGTTTTCTTGTACCCATTTAGTCCAATAGTTATCATTAACTGTAGGTACACCTTCAACACCTCTGTCATAAACTGGAACTTTTAAAGTTACGTTACTTTCAAATGCTGTGTAACCTTCAATACCTGGTGTAGTGCTTACTTCTTCTTGTGCACCCTCAGTAGCTTCTGTTGTAGGTGCTTGTGTTGCTTCATTAGATACTTCCCCATCTTTGTTGTCTGATTTACTGCAACCCGCCATTAAACCGATAGTCATAACAGCAATAAGTAGCATGGCAACTAATTTGTTAAATTTTTTCACATCAATTCCTCCTTCTTAAATGTAAAATTTATATTAATTCGACTATCAAGCCTTTTGCTGATACGAATTTAATATCATAATAAATAAAACGAAGCTTCCAATACATAATACCTATATAATTTGACACCCATTAGCCTTTAATTGCTCCAACCATAACACCTTTTACAAAGTACTTCTGTAAGAAAGGATAAATACAAAGGATTGGTATCGTTACAAACATGATGGCTGCGGCTTGAAGAACTTCCGGTGTACTTGTAACAGCTGCAGCTTCAGAAAGGGTTGTTGTTTGTGCTTCTGTTGCTGATGCAACCATCTGATATAGTTTATATTGAATTAATTTTAATGTATCTGTCTTTATGTAGAATTTGTTATCTGCGTAGGAATTCCATCTACCAACTGCATAAAATAGTGATAGTGTCGCTAAAATTGGTTTAGACAATGGAATTACGATTCTGCCTAATATCTGAAAGTTTGTTGCTCCATCAAGAAAGGCGGATTCCTCTAAACTATCAGGTATATTGGCCTGAAAATATGTTTTCATAATCAACATGTTATATGGTGAATAAATAAGTGGTAAAATTAAAACCCAAACCTTATCTAACATATTTAAGTCTTTTAGTAATAAGTAAGAAGGAATTAAACCTGCTCCAAAGTACATAGGGAACATAAGTAAAAATGTAAATAGCCCTCTACCCATTAACCTCTTTTTTGATAATGGATACGCTGCACAGATACAACATATCATACCAAGCAATGTAAACAATGCAGTTACAAGAACACTATACACCATGGAATAAACCATTGATCCATCTTTAAAAATGGAGATATATGCATCAAAATTGATTCCCTTTGGAAACAGATATATTTGTTTTGCCATTACAAAGCTATTACCAGATATAGACTTTGATGCAAGATGTAAAAAAGGTAAAATACAGGTAGCACATAAAATTACCAATATAAACATCATTACGGCATCACTTATGCGAAATTTTATTATTGCTCTATTGCCGTCAGATGAACCCTCTTCATCACGTTTTGACTTTACTTTATTGATAGCCATCCTATTATCCTCCTAAATTAAACCGTCTTCACCAAGTTTCTTGGCAAATCTATCCGCCAGCAATACCAGTCCAAGACCAACTAAGGATTGGAATAGTCCAACTGCAGTAGATTGACTGAACTTACCACCGCCAAGACCTTTTTCAAATATGTAAATCGCCAGCTGATATTGAAACTCTTTTACTTGTGAATTTCCAAATACATCAAGGCGTTCAAAGTTACTTCCCATAATACGTCCTAAGTTCATAATTAATAACGTTACGACAGTACCTTTAATACCTGGTAAAGTAATATGCCACATTCTCTTCCATCTACCGGCTCCATCAATCATTGCTGCTTCATAAAGTTCACCACTAACACTTGAAATGGCTGCCAAATATATAATAGTTCCCCATCCCATTCCATACCAAACACCGATCATTAGATAAGTTACTGCCCAATGCCATTTTTCAGTTAGGAAAGGAATACCTTGTTCAATTAATCCCATATTTTGCATTACAACATTTACAAGACCTGTAGTTGGTCTAAACATTGTGTAAGCAACACTTCCTATAATAACCCAGGATAAAAAGTGAGGTAGGTATAATATTGTCTGTGTTACTCTCTTAAATTTAGGAAAACGTATTTCATTTAATATCAAAGCAAGAATAATTGGCACTGGGAAGCTCACCAAAAGATCTAAAATATTAAATGATATGGAATTACGAAGAGCTCGTATAAAATCTGCATCCTTAAATATTTTTATAAAGGTCTCAAACCCTACCCACTCACTTCCGTCATATCCTTTTGCTGGTTTATAGTCCATGAATACCATTCTTAATCCTGGATAGGCTGCATAATTAAATATAATTACCATGAGAAGTGGAAACAACAATAATAGGTACAATTGCCAGTCTCTCTTAATAATGCTTTTATAATTAATTTTTTGCTTAACCTTGGACACCTCCGCTTTACTTTTAGCCATATCTTTAACCTCCATAATACTTGTGATAAATTTTCCCTAGTCAATTTATATATTTTCTTGTTAGTGATAAATATATTATTATACATTTTGATATTTATTTCTATTCAATACTTTTTTTAAACTATGCAAAAACGACTTATTATAAAAATCATTTATAATATTATACTAAAATAATTAACATTTACTTTAACATTCACTGAAACATTCAAGGTATATTGCACATAAATGTTTTTATTTTTATAAAATTTATCGACAATATTATTATTGTTGTAATTTTTTTATTTTTATTTCCACTTTCTAATAGTTGTAATTCGTAAAGTTGCTCGTTTGTTGTTCAATATTCACACACAAGCTCCTTAACTTTATGTATCTCAGACACGCTGATTCTATCCAAACTAGAACATAATATTGAATGGATTTCTTCTATGATGTTATCCAAACCAGAATATAATATTGGATAATTTTCTTCTGATCCTCTACTAAGAACATAGAGACAAAAAATAAGTCCAACAAAAATATGCACCTTTTCATAAATCGATTCCCTATATAGAAGTTTATAATAACGTACATTGATATGGCTAAATAATGACAAATAGGAGAAAAACGATATCAAAAACATTATCGTTTTTCTCCTATTTCACATATAGATATTTAGCCAACTAGCCTACTATAATTTCTCATGATTTGTGTTCCCACAAATGATGTCTAAATTTTATTCACTCAAGCTTCGTAGTTAAGGTTTATTACTCTAAATCCAACCAACGAATTCAAGTATAGATGCCTTGGTTGACGTTGCCTCTGATTGCAAAGTCTGATTTCTCCAAACTCTTGGTGGTACTTCCATAAGTCGTATAAAGCATCTATTAAAGCTTGATATGGAATGAAAACCAACTTGTTCTGAAATAGAAAGAATGGAATCCTCTGTACTTCTTAACAATCTACAGGCTTCATCTATTCTTGTACTATTTAAAAAGTCAAGTGGCGCCGCTCCCATTATGGAATGAAAGGTCCTACGAAAATGACTTACACTAAGATGGCATAAATCTGCCAAATCTTCTATCGATATGGATTGCATATAATTTTTGTGTATATGATCAAGGGCATTGGCAATTAAGAGTACATTCTCCTCTTTCTTTACCCTTGGTTCTTTTTCTCCAGAAGCTGCTTGGGTCTCAAGGGCGTTCTCAGCAGTATGAATTCTTAGCAATTCTATATAAAGGGATAAAATCAATCCTTTTACACTTGCCTGATAATTAAATTTTTGTTCTTTTAGTTCCCCAATAATAGTCGTAACTAAAAAATGTACTTTAGGAAACTCCTTCTTACTCATAATGTAACGATAATTTCTAATGGGTGACATAGGACTTTCAAAGTTAGAGGAAGAGTCATTAAACATATTACTAAATAATTCCTGTGGGTCAACAAAAATATACGACCACAAACTTTCTTCTCCAGGAGAACTGTAAGTGGTGTGGGGCAGATGTCTTGGTACACAAGTAACATCACCCGCCTTAAAAGAATAGGATTGACCCTCAAAATCCATAATACCACTATCAGAATGACACACTCCAAGTTCTAGGCAATTATGAAAATGTAATCTACCACTTTTCTTATCAGATATTCTCCAGCGCTCACCATTTAGTAGTAATACAGGAAAATTTAAGGGGAGCGCATAGTGCCTGTATTCAACAATTACTTTTTTACGTCTTGGCATTTCTATACCCCTTTCTAAAATATTTTAAATATGTGGCCATTATAACATTGAAAACACATGATTTCAACCATACAATTTAAACATTTTTAAAATTATTTGTGCATAATGCTTTGTTTTCATGTATCATATTGGTAACTTTTGATATTTATGATATTTTTTAATACTTTTTCAAAATAATATGATTGAAATTGCTTATTATCACTTGGCTTATGAATAGACTTTCTCCCATGGGTCAGCTAAGATAGTATAATGTTATAATATAAATGACGATACTTTGTTATGTTGAAAATGTAATGGTTTGGAAAGGAGCACAAATGAAGTTTAATATGAATTTAAAACTAAGTGAAAAAGAAATTATTGAATTAATCGATAAAATTGTTGTGAAAACAAGAACCATGGATCTAACCTGGGACTGGCCTTGCGGTGTTGCTTATTATGGTATATCAAGAGCTTATGAAGAGACAAAAAATCAGGAATACCTAGACAAATTAATTGAGTGGGCAGATGAATATATTGAGATTGGCCTTCCCGTTTGGACTGTAAATACCTGTGCAATGGGTCACATGCTCTTAACGATCTATGAAGCAACCAATGATGAAAAATATCTGAATATTATCAAAAGCAAAATCAACTATTTAAGAGAAGATGCTTTAAGGTTTAGCGAAAACGTATTACAACATACCGTGTCCTCTAAGAATGATTTCCCTGAACAAGCATGGGCAGACACTTTATTCATGGCAGCCTTCTTCTTATTAAGAGCAGGCGTTATGTTAAAAGATCAAGATCTTATTGAAGATGCCCTAAATCAATACTACTGGCATATAAAATACCTGCAAGATCCTGTAACAAGTCTGTGGTATCACGGTTATAGTCATACAGCTAAGAGCCATATGTCCGGATTTTACTGGGGTAGAGCTAACGCTTGGGCTGCTTACACTATGTCAAAAGTGAAAGGTATTTTAAAAGATTGGTACCTATACCCTAAGTGTATGGATATCGAATGCGCATTAAGAGATCAATTAGCAGCCCTTAAATTACTACAAACTGAGAATGGCTTATGGCGAACTGTTCTAGATGAAACAGATGCATATGAAGAAATCTCTGCTTCTAGTGGAATTGCTGCTGCCATGATTAACAATAATAATCCTTTGCATATTAAATACATTGAAAAGGCTTTTGAAGGCATTGTAGATAATATTAGTGAAGACGGCCGTGTACTGAATGTATCTGGTGGTACTGCAGTGATGAAAGATAAAGAAGGTTACTTAAAGATTTCTAAAGATTGGACACAAGGCTGGGGACAAGGTCTTGCCCTTGCATTTTTATGTGATTTGCTAAAACGTTTACACCAAGAAGAATAATCACATAAAAGATTTATATCGTATACAGGAGGATTTGTTTTATGACAGAGGGAAAAACCAGTGGAAGTTTTACCTTACCTGGAGAATCTGGGTATGAAGAACTGACACTTAGTTTGGCAAAGAAATGGGGCGCTGATGTAATCAGAGACAGTGATGGCACTGTTTTATCTGATGAGATTACAAGTTCTGGATATGGCATTTATTCCACTATTTGTATTATTAGAGATCACAATACCTGGGCTAATAAGAATCTAGATACATTACAGCAGACGTTCCTCATGACTCACCCCGTGGTGGCTAAAGATAACACTTTGACCATCTCATTAATGAAAGACTTTTTTGCAGAACAGTTTAGAGTAAATACTACACCTGATTCACTAAAATATTGGCAGGTATTTGACCGTACAACTGAAACAGAAGTGGATCCCAGTCATTGGTCCTACGACGTAGCTAACAATCAGGTAGTAATGAATAATATAACTCCATGGCATAAATATAGTGTTAACTTTATTGCTTATCGTATTTGGGAAGAGATTTCCATGTACAATCACACCACAAATAATTGGAACAAAGAACATCTTATGCAAATTGATCCTATCCACCCGGGTGCTCAGGAATATTTGTTAGGTTGGATGGAAAACTGGTGTATCGATCATCCAAAAACCACAGTTGTTCGCTTTACCTCACTCTTTTATAACTTTGTGTGGATGTGGGGCAGCGACGAAAGAAATAGACATCTATTTACCGACTGGGCTTCCTATGACTTTACCATTAGCCCCTATGCATTAGATCAATTTAAAGAAAAATATGGCTACAGCCTTACCTCAGAGGATTTTATTAACAAAGGTTTATTCCAAGTTACTCATATGCCAGCTACCAAAGAGAAATTAGACTGGATGGAATTTGTAAATGATTTTGTAATCAGCTTTGGTAAAAAACTAATTGATATTGTACATAAGCACAAGAAACTTGCTTATGTTTTTTACGATGATAGCTGGGTTGGTGTTGAGCCTTATGGTAAACGCTTTCAAGAATTTGGATTTGACGGCTTAATCAAATGTGTTTTCTCAGGCTTTGAAGCAAGACTTTGCTCTAGTGTTCCTGTAGAAACCCATGAAATACGACTTCACCCTTATCTATTTCCACTAGGACTTAATGGAACTCCTACTTTTATGGAAGGGGGAGATCCAACTACGGAAGCCAAAAGATATTGGTTAAATGTTCGTAGAGCGCTACTTCGTGCACCAATTGAGCGTATTGGCCTTGGTGGGTATTTATCCTTAACCATTCCTTTCCCTGACTTTAATGATTATATTGAAGAAATTGCTGGTGAATTCCGATTTATAAAAGATCTTCATAGTATGGGCAAACCATACAGCATAAAATCAAAAGTGGCTGTTTTAACTACTTGGGGCAGTCTTCGCTCCTGGACTTTATCCGGACATTTTCATGAGACCGATAAGCATGACTTGATTCATATCAATGAAGCACTATCAGGTCTTCCAGTGGATGTTTCTTTCATTGGCTTTGAGGATATAAAAAATGGAGCCTTAAAAGATATTGATGTTGTAATTAATGCTGGATTTGCAGGATCTGCTTGGAGTGGTGGAGACTATTGGAAAGACGAAGAAATCATTGCACTTCTTACTGCTTGGGTTGATGGTGGTGGTACTTTCCTTGGTGTAAATGAACCTTCTGCTGTGACTGGTTTTGATACTTATTTTAGAATGGCTCATGTTCTTGGAGTCGATAAAGATACTGGCGCAAGAGTAAGTCATGGTAAATGGAAATTTGATTTAGATGCAAAGACAAAGGAAGAATTAATTCCAGCTAACAGCATCATTGAATCTAAGAATTCAATCTATCTGACAGATGGTAATGCTCGTGTTATCAGTGCTTTAGGGGATACACCTACAATGACTGTTCATACTTTTGGTAAGGGTCACGGTATCTATCTATCTTCCTTTACACTTAGCCCAGATAACATTAAATTGTTATTAAATATCTTATTATATACCCAGGGGGATACTAAAAATCCTAAGTATATCACAGATAATTTACATACTGAATGTGCGTATTTCCCTGATAATCAGACACTGGTTATTATAAATAACAGTAATACAGTACAAGAAACCAATGTAAATACAGAATTTGGTGTTATTAGCGCTACCATAGAAGCTTATAGTAATACAATTATTACACTTTCTTAAAAAATATAGCCAGGTATAAGGTTTTTCTTATACTTGGCTATATTTTTGTGTTTTGCTTACTTACATTACTCTGAAATATATTCTAAGTAATAATTTTGGTCAAATACCCGATCAATTCAGAATTTTGTTTATAAATATAAATACAGTATTATAAGTCTTTCTAAAAAAATACACTTTTTAAATATTCTAATTAGAGAATAACTGTGTACAGTAGATGGTTCCGTTTACTTCATATACTCCAATACCAATATTATTATATTTCGTACCTAGAATATTGGCTCTGTGTCCTGAAGAATTCATCCATGCCTCCATTACCTTCTCGGCTGTATTATAGCCATAGGCAATGTTTTCTCCTGATGTACTTACACTTACATTGTAATCATCAAGTACCGTTGACCAAGATGTTCCATCGGGTCTTGTATGAGAGAAGGTATCCTTAATCTCTTTGGCACGTTTGTTCGCTGGTGCTACAAGGCTATCAGACATTGACAATGCACTAAGTCCTGCATTAGAACGTTCTTCATTCACAATTTTTAATACCTGATTTGCATAACTTGAAGTGGTTGTATCAGAGGAGCCTGAGTCAGATTTTATAGGGGCTGCGTATACTCTAGAAGTGGCTTTACTTAACTTCTTTACCCCATTAACATAGGCATATGCTCTGACTTTATAGTAATAAGTTCCCGTAGATTTCACTTTTTTGTCAACATAAGTTCTTGACTTAGTAGACCCAATATATTTGTACTTACCGCTTGAAGAGGAAGTACGGTATACACTATATCCTGTCACTTTCACTTTAGAATAAGTCTTTAATGTAACAGACGTAGAAGTTCTAGAGCTTAATGATAGTTTTGGTGTTGTTGATGTGATGGATGTAGCCGCAGAAGCCACTGCTGTATGATTGATTCCCAATGGAGTAATATTTCCAAAAAGTAATGACATAGATAAAACGGTAACTGTTAGCATAGAAGTTATTAGATTCTTTTTCATAACTTTCGCCCTCCTAATATTTGAGTTATTTGAGTTACACGTTTAGGTTAACATAACATATGTCTTTAATCAACACACATAATTTGGAAGGAAAATTGTAAATTATGGAAGGATAGACAGGGAAACCCCTACTTATTTTTCCTCAATATAGCTATAATCAACGGTTATCACAGGTTCAGCTTTTTCATCAATTGCTTTTATTTTATTTTCTATTTCAGAAAGTAGTACTAATTTATCGTTCCCTTTATAGGTATAGGGAATTAAAATATCGAATATTAGTTTGTTTTTTCCCTCATCTTCAAGTATTCTAAAGTCATGCATACTAATACTTGGTTCGATACTTTGAATAATTTCTATCACTTCCTGTCTTTTTTTCAAGACATAAGCATCCTCTGTCTCAACTGGATCCGAATGAATCACTATAAAGATATCCATTTCTCTTAATATATCTCTTTCAATTCTGTCAATGATCTCATGTGCATCTTCTAAACTTATGGTTCTTGGTACTTCCACATGTATGGTGGCCATAGTATGTGATGGACCGTAATTATGAACGATAAGATCATGACTTCCTATAATAAAATCATAACTTTCTACCTTCTTAGTTATCAGTTCATATGTCTCTCTACTAATTGCTGGACCAATTAATGGAACCAAAGTCTCTTTTGCTATATTAAATCCAGCAAGTAGAACAAAGATAGATACAACAATACCCATCCAACCATCAATAGGAATCCCCGTTAGTCTACCAATTATAATGGATATTACCGTCACTGAAGTAATTAATACATCTCCTAAGGCATCGGCTGCCGTGGCTTTCATTACTTCAGATGTGGTTAATTTGCCAAGTCGTTTATTAAAGACGGATAGCCACAATTTCACCAATATGGATAGTATTAATATAATAATAGCTGGTAAATAAAAGTCTACAATTTGAGGATTTAATATCTTTTTAAATGAATGATTAAAACAAGTGATACCCACCTGTAGGATTAAAAAGGCCACTACAAAAGCAGCGATATATTCAGACCTTCCATGTCCAAAAGGGTGTTCTTTATCTGCAGGTTTTTGAGCAATCTTAACCCCTACAACCCCTATAACCGAGGAAGCCGCATCAGATAGATTATTAAAGGCATCTGCCATAACTGAGATACTATTGATAAAATATCCAATCAGCAATTTTACAATAAACAATATAATATTGCACACAATACCTACAGTTCCTGCCAATAAGCCATAGGCTGTACGTACTTTGGGATTATTATAATTTTTGTAATCTTTAATAAAAATTCGTACTAAAAACTGGGTCATAAAACTCCTCCAAAATTCCCTGCAAAACTTTACTTTAACTGTAATTCATATAGTTTCTTATAAATTCCATCTTGATTTAAAAGTTCCTGATGATTTCCCATTTCTCTTAACTTACCTTTATGCATCACCATAATGACATCTGCATGTTGTATGGTAGATAATCTGTGGGCCACCATAATGGTTGTTCGACCCTCCATCAGTTTTGATAGAGCGTCCTGTATCAATTGTTCTGTTTCCGTATCAATATTAGCCGTGGCTTCATCCATTACAAGGATGGAAGGATCAAAAGCTAAGGTTCTGGCAAAGGATAACAATTGTCTTTGTCCTGCTGAGAGAGTAAGACCTCTCTCCGTTACTGCCTCATGGTAAGTTTGATTTAACTTTTCAATAAATTCTGAGGCATTGACAAATTTAGCTGCATCTCTAATTTCTTCCTCAGTAATCTCATCATTCCTTAAACGAATATTACTCTTTATATCTCCGGTAAAAATAAATACATCCTGCTGCACCTGACCAATGGCACCTCTTAATTGATCTGTACTTAGTTCTTTGATATCAATACCATCAATGGTTATTCTACCCTTTTGTATATCATAATATCTACCAATCAGATTCAGTATGGAAGATTTACCTGCGCCGGTGGCTCCAACAAAAGCAGCACTTTTTCCTGGTTCAATGACAAAGCTTACATCTCTTAATATCCAGTTTTCACCTTCATAAGCAAACCATACATGTTCAAATTCAATACGTCCTTTGACCTCCGGTAAAACTTTAGGATTATCTGTATTAACGATCATTGGATCTTCGTCAATAATTGTAAATATTTTTTCTGCACTAGCAATAGCAGACTGTAAGGATCCAATTTGCTCAGATAACTCCTGAATTGGTTCAAAAAAAGATCCAATGTACTGCACGAATATATAGAGGGTACCAATAGAGATGCTACCCTTTAGAACGGAATCTCCCCCCACTAATAAGATTATGCCAAGAGATACAATATATAACGTATAAATTGAAGGACGAAAGATTGCAAACACCATCATTTCTCTCTTATTTGCTTTTAACAATTCATAGTTCTTTCCTCTAAACTCTTCATACTTTTCCCTTTCTCTAGCAAAGATCTGGATTAACTTCATCCCTGATAAATGTTCTGAAAGATAAGTATTAATGGTGGTAATCCTTGTTCTTACAATTCTATAAGTTGCTCTAGATAAACTAGTAAATAAAAAGGTTAAACCAATAATAAAGGGTAGCATGACAAAGGCATACAAGGATAATGTAACATTTAAGGTAACCATTACAATTGCAAGTCCAAATATTTTGATTACATTTTTTATTAATTTAACTAAAATATTTGCATACATTTCATTCAAGTTCTCAACATCATTGGTAACTCTTGTAACAATTCTACCAACAGGCGTTATATCAAAAAATCGAAGAGATAGATTATGTATATGTTCAAAAACCTCTTGTCTCATATTATATATGATACTTTGTCCCATTAATTGTAGAATCCAAGTCTGTAGAAAGTTACATCCAAAGCTTCCAAGTAGTACAAAAAAATAGATTAGTGCAGTTTTTTTTACACCACTAAAATCTCCTTTTTCTATAAAATTATCTATTACCTCCCCTACCAAGTATGGGCGATATAAATCAAATCCTGTAATACAAAGCACAAGTAATAAGGCAAGAACACCCCAGTACCAATAGGGTTTTGCATACTTTAGAAGCCTTAATAAAACGTGTCCTTTGACAGACTGTTCTTTCATGTTTTCCATTGTTTCATCCATTATTATAAAACCTTTCTATTATACTGCTTCTAATTGTTTCTCAAGCTGTTGTTTTTCATACATTCTGGCATAAATTCCATCAAGGGCAAGTAATTCCTCATGTGAACCGTACTCTGCCATCCTGCCTTCATCTAACACCAGTATTTTGTCTGCATTTTGAATTGTGGAGATACGATGAGCAATAATTAAAGTTGTTTTGCCCACTCTGTTCTCTTTTAAATTTGCTAGGATCTGTTCTTCTGTGTTGGTATCTACAGCAGATAAAGCATCATCTAAAATAAGTATAGGCGCATCTTTAAGCAATGCTCTTGCTATGGAGCTTCTCTGCTTTTGTCCTCCAGATAAGGTAACGCCTCTTTCACCTACTAAGGTTTCATATTGCATAGGAAAATCCATAATATTATCATGAATACATGCATGAACTGCTGATTTAAATATATCCTCATCCAAGGCTTCTTTTACACCAAAAGCAATATTATTTTTTAGGGTATCTGAAAATAAGAAATTGTCCTGAGGTACATAAGCAATACTCTCTCTTAAAGTCTTTAAGGGAATCTCTCTTATATCATGACCATCAATTCTAATCATACCTGGCTGTGTATTATATAGCCTTAATAAAAGGTTTGATAAAGTTGTCTTGCCGCTTCCAGTCCTTCCAAGAACAGCTATAGTGGTACCTTCCTTTACTGTAACATGAATATCACTTAGAACTTCTGGTAACTCTTTAACATACCGAAAGGAAAGATGGTGAAAAGCAATACTACCCTTTATTTCTGTTATATCTTTTACATTATTCTCATCAATAACCTCTGGTTCCTGAATAAAAATCCCATGTATTCTTTTTAGAGATGCAATACCCTGGGATATAAAAGTTATACTCTCTCCCGTTGCAAGCATTGGCCACACCAGCATTCCAATATACTGATTGAAAGCAATAAATCTACCTAATGTGATATCGCCTTGAATGGTTAAGTATCCCCCATATATAAGAGTGAGTAAACTTGATATGCCAATTACCACATCTAGTAACGGCATAACAAATGCTTGTAGCTTTACTACACTCATATTCTTATCTTTATTAAATTGATTCGCTTTTGCAAAGGCCTTAAGTTCTTTTCTTTCCTGAACAAAGGCCTTTATCACACGAATTCCAGAAACACTTTCTTGTACTTGATCTGTTAACTCTGAGAAGGCCTGCTGTTTTGCTGCAAACCTTCTTTCAGCTGATCTTCCATAATAAATACCACCAATTAATATAACAAATAGAGGAATGACTGCAAGTAAGGTTAATTTTAAATCCACATATAATACCATTTTAACCAAAACCATCACTGTCATAATACAGGCATCAAAAGTAGTAATCACTGCTGGACCCGTAAACATTCTAATTGCATTTAAATCATTGGTAAAATGGGCCATTAAGTCTCCGGTTTTATTTCTATTATAATAACCCATAGATAATGTCTCTAGATGGGCAAACATATCATTTCTTAGATCATATTCAATTTGCCTTGAAGAACCAAAGATAAAGAATCTCCAGCCAAATCTTCCAAGAGCCATAATGACTCCTACAAGAAGTATATTCATCACTCCATGTAAAACGCCATTAAAAGTTAATATGCCACTTTCTAATCCATCTGTAATTTCTCCTGTAAATTGTGGTATATAAAGACTGGCAAAATCAACCACAAACAATGTAAAGATTCCCATAAAATATTTCCACTTATACTTTTTTAGATAACGAAACAATATGCTTTTTTCACTCATTTTAAACTCCTAACCTTTTTTGTATCTGCTATTATAATATAACCGTTAATTCCCAGTTTATCAATTTCTTCTGTAATTCTAGCACATTATTTTATTATCTATGATTTGGTCTGAATTTTCAATAACTTTTTAACTAACTTCTACCCAACAAAAGTAATCTCGAATAGTATTGTTATAAGTATTTCACTCTGTAACATTTACATTCTAATTCCACGGTGATAAACTATAGACATAGGATTAAAAATGATGCTTGATTCGTATATCAAATTATTTATGGTAAGAATGAGAATAATAAGAAGAAATTACTAAGTATCTGTCATAATAATCCCAAAGTAACGGTATAATGAAGAAGATGGAATGTTTAGATAATATAAAATCTAGGTAAATCCTAATTATTGCGTACAGACACGCAGATTGGAGCTTGAAATGAAAATTTTAGTAGACGCAGATGCTTGTCCTGTAAAAAATATTATTGAACGAGTGGCACAGAACCTTAATCTTAAAGTTCTAATGGTCATAGACACCAGTCACATTCTCGAGTCTACCTACAGTGAGGTCATACAGGTCAGCAAAGCACCCGATGCCGTTGATATTGCACTCATTAATCGGACAAATGCTGGTGATATTGTGGTAACACAAGATTACGGCGTAGCTTCTATGGCATTAGGCAAACGCGCCTTTGCAATTAATCAATTTGGAAAATATTATACAGAAGAAAATATAGATCTACTTATGTTTGAACGACACTTAGCCAAGCAGCAAAGAAAAGCTGGAGGCAGAATTGGTACCATGAAAAAACGCTCTAAGGAGGACGATGAACGATTTGAAAAATCATTTATCGCTTTATGCTCTAAGTTATGTAATGTATAAGCATTTGATTAAGAAAAGGTGGCTACCCTAATATCATGTTATGGGATAGCCACCTTATTCACCATGTCAAAATTTGATGACCAATCTATACACCAGTTCTTGAAAACTATATATTGGAATAAGTACAGGTACATCATGTTCTACAGCACCGCCTGTAAAAGTTCTTTTGTATAGGTATGAGAAGGTGAATGAAACAGCTCATCTACTGGTTTCTCTTCAACAATTTGACCATTTTTCATAACTCCAACCCGGTCACACATCTGATAGATTACCTTTAGGTCATGAGAGATAAACAGATAGGTTAGTCCAAGTTCTCTCTGTAACTTTTTAAGAAGGGATAAAATCTGATCCTGGATTGTTACATCCAGGGCAGATACTGGTTCATCAAGTATAATAAATTTTGATTCTTGAATCAAAGCCACTCCAATTGCAACCCTTTGCCTTTGCCCTCCACTTAACTGCCTTACGTATCTTTGCCCATATTCTTTATTCAAACCAATTTTTCCTAAGATTTCATTCACTTTTTGAATTCTCTTCTCTTTTGTATATCCACCTTTTAGACGTAAAGGCTCTTCAAGAATTTGGCTTATCCTCTTACTAGGGTTAAGACTGCTCGCGGGATCTTGAAAAACCATCTGTGGACTGTTATCCAAAAGCTTTATCTCGCCCTTACAATCAGTCGTAAGTTTAAGTACTGCTTTTGCTAAAGTAGACTTACCACTTCCACTCTCTCCTACAATCCCATAGCATTCACCTTTTTTGATTGATAAGGATACTTTATTTAGAACTTGTTTGCTGGTAACCCTTTTAAAGCTTCCAAGATTACTCTCTTCATAAGATACCTCTAAATTCTTTACAGAAAGTATAGTTGCTATATCCTCTCGCTCCATCGAAGAAGTATAAGTAGCTTCCATGTTATCTACTACGGGTTTTTCTTTCTTCTCTATCTTAGGAACACTACTGAGCAATAACTTGGTATACTCTTTCTTTGGATTATGAAAAATTTCCTCTGTACTACCTTCTTCTACGATAGACCCATTTTCCATCACCAAAACTCGATCACAAACACTTTTAATTACGCCCAAATCATGGGATATTAATATCACTGAGGTTCCATGTACATGATTCATCTTCTTAATCAACTGAAGAATTTGAGCTTGTATGGTTACATCCAACGCTGTAGTTGGCTCATCAGCGATTAAAAGTTTTGGATCATTTAGCATAGCCATAGCAATCATAACCCTTTGGCGCATACCACCTGAAAGCTGATGAGGATACTTTCTACTAATAGTCTCTCCACCAGGAAGTCCTGCTTCTTTTAATCCAGTTAAAACTTTAGTTTTAATTGTCTCTTTATCTAATCCTTTTTGATGTAAAATAAGCATTTCTTTCATTTGGTCTTCTATGGTCATCAGCGGGTTAAGACTAGTCATGGGTTCCTGAAAAAT
>JBKEAO010000011.1:0-2780 GCA_047972335.1 Anaerocolumna sp.
AACAGAAGATGAATTTAAAAGCTTTCATAGTTTCATATGTTAACACATACATAATGTTCTCATTTCATACTTATTACTATGACATTAGGTAAATTAAGTATAGGAGAAAATGTTAATATTTACAAGAAATAAAGTACAAAAAGTATGTAATATATAAAAAAATAGGGGGTGATAGAATTGCATAAATAAATCAAAGGAAATGAACAAGTTAAAATTGATGGAGAGTATCAATCATGGGATTCCATAGCACCAGAGAAGCAAAGAGAGATTGGGCTAAAGCTAAATGATAAGTCTTTACGGTCAGCAGGATATAAACCAGTTACTGATGATAAAACCGCTTAGGCGGTCTAGAAAGGATGGACAAGCCTATGAACAATGAAGCAATTACATTACAGGACTGCTTGGAAATGTATGAGAAAAGAGATAGGGTAACTATTATCAATGATGGACAAGTTATAGAGTTTATTAAGGAGGAACACGGACTATGACAAAATTTGAGGCTTTAAAATCATTTACTGATACAGAAAAGTTTTCAGAATTGATATTTGATTTAATGAATCACTATTCATCATCTAAAGAATTTGAAGTCATGCTTAAGGAAGAGGTTACTGAGGATGGACTACAGACATTGGAGTCCATAGCCCGAAGTGATTATCCATTATCTTTTGATCGCAAGCAGTAATAACAACCATTAGCTTTATTTGTCAAGAAAATGGCTCTTAATTGAGCATCTTCATAACTTATGCAATTAATTACATGTTCAGATTTGATTTCGCTAATTTTACAAGATGGTGTTTCGTTATCTAAATCATGTATTTCACCGGTATTTTTATTTAATACATACCGATTCCCATTAAAAGGTGGGTTGTATCTACGCATAAGTATTTTCTCCTTTCTCATATGTACTCGGCTACTGCAATAGCCTGCAAGGAGATTATATCATAATACAACAAAATATTAGAGAAAGGAAGTGATTAAAATGCCTAAATACATAGTTGGACAAACCTATAAAGCTATCTGGCAAGATGGGACTAAAAAATCCTTTGAGATAGTAGAACAGGGCCATGGGGTATATTCAGACTTGTATAGCATCATTTGGGAAGATGGCTATAAAGAGATAGTTTATAAGTCGGACATGGAAAGATGGGTAGAGAAGGTTCAGGAGGACAAGCAGGAAGAGTACAATCCACAAATAGTGGGGCAAGAACTAGAAGCAATAGAAAGACTTAAGAATTTAAGAGATTCATATTTAAGTGATGTTAAAGCTTTAGACTTTGCAATAGCTAAGCTAGAAAAAAGGCCTTAGGTACTGCAATACCTAAAGCCCAAAAGAAAACAATCTAGCCTTATTATAAGGCATTATCGGGAGGAAAACAAGTATGCATTATGAACAATTCAAAGAAGTTGTCGCAACAAAGATTTTAGACTATATGCCAAAGGAATACCATGGCGGTAAAGTAGATATCAGACCGGTTACAAAAGTTAACCAAATTTTAGACGGTTTGACTATATATACAAGGGATAAGGTTGGAATTCCTACCTTGTATATTAATCATCTGTATGAGGATTTCAAAGAGTGTAATGATTTGGAGAAGGTTCTGAAAGAGGCAGCATGTGCTTTTAACAAAGCATATCAAGAAGCACCTAATATAGGTGCAGATTTTAACACTGCCAAAGATAATATTGTTTTTCAGCTCATTAATACAGCGCAGAATAAGGAAATGCTTTTGAATACACCAAATAGAGCCTTTCAGGATTTATCTTTAATCTACAGATGGGTAGTAAAATCTGATATTGATGGCATTCAGAGTACCGTGGTTGGCAATGAGTTAGCAGAAAGACTTGGATTTACTGAGGAGCAGATGTTTAAGTTTGCGGTAGAGAATACCAGAAGAATGTTCCCTCCAACCGTAAAAAGCATGAACGATGCAATTAGAGATATATTTATAAAAGACGGTATGCCAGAAGAAATTGCAGATATGATGATTGGTGAAATGCCTCCCGAACAGACTATGTGGATAATTAGTAATGAACGGGGGATAAATGGTGCGATTTCTATGTTATATGAGGATAAACTTCATGGATTAGCAGAAAACTTAGGCACTGATCTTTATATTATGCCTTCATCGCTTCACGAAGTGATTGCAGTCTCTGTTTCCATGGGAGATCCAAATGAATTAGCACAAATGGTAGCTAAAATCAACATGGATCAGGTTGAATTGGGTGAGCGATTATCCAATCAATTATATTATTATGACAAGGATTTAAGAAGAATAAGCATGGCAACAGATACTCCAAATAAGTCGTTGAGGTTATAGAAAGGATGGTCAAAATGAAAACATTAGGTTTAGTTAGAAAGTTAGATCAACTAGGAAGAATTACATTACCTAAAGAATTACGTAAGACATTCGGCATTAAAGAAGGAGATCCGGTAGAAATATATACAGACAATGGGGCAATCTGTTTAAAGCCTGTGAATAATGTGAATGAATGTGCACTTTGTGGTGGTGATAATACAGGAATGATTAAGGTTGATAATAGTTACATCTGTTTAAAGTGTTTAGATTCAATTTATGAGGAGGGTGAAAAAATTGGAAGGAATTAAGATTAATAAGTTAGAGATTGAGAATGTGAAACGTGTTAAAGCAGTTAAGATAGAGCCCACATCTAGTGGCCTAACTGTAATTGGTGGTAAGAATGGACAGGGTAAAACCTCAGTTTTAGATAGTATTGCCTGGGCACTTGGTGGTGATAAATATCGTCCATCCGAAGCACAGAGG
>JBKEAO010000033.1:0-35135 GCA_047972335.1 Anaerocolumna sp.
CTAATCAATCTCTCCTCTAACATAGCGGCTTTGGTAACTTTTATCATCAATGGCAAAGTAGTATTTCTATTAGGTATTGCTGCTACGGTATTTAGCATTGCAGGACATTATCTTGGTTCCGGTCTTGTTTTAAAAAATGGCTTCAAAATTATACGTCCAATTATATTGGTTGTACTAACTATACTTTTTATTACTTTATTCGTTAAATAAGATGATGAAATACCATCTATAGATCCTTCTTCATTTCCTTATACTTTAAATATAACTTTTCAATGACTTACATACTTGGGACTAAAAAATAGTTTTATATAATTGGTACAGAAAGAAAAAAGCCTTGTCATGATACGATCAATATAATAAATACTGATTGTATCTTGCTAGGCTTATTTTTATTGTTACTTATTTTATTTTTTAATTGTTCTTTTCTATAATTATATTTTATTGTTATTATAAGGTTTATGCTCTAAACCCTCTTCCTACAATCTCACTGGTATTGGTAATTAGGATAAAGGCCTCTGGCTCTACTTGTTTGATAAACTTTCTAAGCTGCACTGCCTGACTTCTATTAAGCACGGTTAATATAATCTTCTTATCCTTATCTGAGAAGGCTCCTTTTGCATCAAATATAGTAGCACTTCTATGAAGTGTATTTAAGATATAATCATTAATTGGCTTTGGATGTTCACAAATGATTGTAAAATATTTATGAAGGTTTAAATTTTCTATGATCGTATCAACCATAGTGGATTTAATTAATAGACCTAATAGGGATAATAAGCCGGTCTGCATATTAAAAACAAAAAAGGCAGAGAGTGTAAGCAATAAATCTGTATAAAAGAGTGATCTGCCAATATCTATATTAGAATACTTTTTAAGCATCATAGCTACAATATCCGTCCCACCAGTAGATGCCCCAATATTAAATAAAAGAGCAGCACCAACAGCCGGTAAAAGCACAGCAAAAGCTAGTTCCAATATAGGTTCATTGGTTAAAGGTGCTTCCATGGGCGCTATCATCTCAAGTAAGCTTAAAGACGCTGACATAAGTACACTTCCATAAGCTGTCTTATTTCCAAAGCTTTTTCCAAGAGCAATATAACCAATCACTAATAGTATCATATTGATTACAAATACTATAGTTCCTGAACTGATGGCTGGACCTATTAGGCTACTTAATAGAACCGCCAAACCTGTAACTCCACCAATAGAAAAGTTATTGGGAAATTTAAAGAAATATACCCCAAAAACCACTAATTCTACACCAATTGTAATTAATAAAATCTCTTTTATCTTTGCAGATATTCTATCCTGCTTGTCCACGAAGTCCTCCTATTGTACACATTAATTTAATGCTTAGCTATGTACTATTATTTTTATTTCATTTTATAATTTCTTATGTATCTGTAGTATGATATTTTACTGGTCAAATGTCAAGGGGCCTTTTCTAAAGCCCGGTTATAAATGATTATATTATTTTTGTTAAACGGTATTGATTAATGAAATTACAGGCATTGAATTATCAAAGCGCTTTGCTCAAATCGAATAATTATTTTTTCCCCTTTACAAACATTATTATCTATGGTAGTGTTTAAGTATTATAAATTTGAAAGGATGGTTTTGATGTCGGTATTATCTGTAAAAGAGGTACGTGTTAACTAACACGCAATTGAATACGTTTTTAGGCAGGGATCCTTATCCCTTTAATTTTCATGCCTAAACGTACGCCTTTACAGAGCATACTCATTAATCCGTCAATAAATTCGGCATAATAGGTGTTCCTGTTATGCTTATTTTTATGTCCTTCTGTAAAGGCCCTAGTCTGCAATTTACAAAAAAGGAGTTATTATAACATGAATAAAACAACACAAATACTAGAATTTGACCACATAAAATCCTTACTATGCCAGAACGCCATGTCTGAGCCTGCTAAGGAAAATCTATCTAACCTAATGCCCTATCTCTCATTGTCTGAGGTAGTCTTTAAGCAAAGGGAAACAAGTGATGCTAAGATAATACTTGAGTCCATGGGTACTCCACCCCTTCCTTCAATGAAGGACATTGATAAATATATAGATTATGCTGAAAAAGGAAGTATGCTTACCTGTGAACAACTTCTCTTTATAGCCCAATACATCACCTCCTGCAAAAGGGTGAAAAATTACCTTAAAAAAGCACAGTCAATCAATGATTCCATTGCAACTTATGGAGAATCCATTATAGATTTAACCGCTCTATCCGATGAAATCAATATTTGTATTAGGGGGAATCAAGTGGAGGACAGTGCATCTCCCCTTCTAAAAGATGTTAGACGAAAGCTTGAAAATATAAGGGCAGATATAAAAACACGGTTAAATGCTATGCTTCGTAGCAAAAAAGAATGGTTTAGTGAAAGCTTTGTCTCTAGTCGAGGTGGGCACTATGTCCTTCCAGTAAAAAAGGAATATAAGCATCAGGTAAATGGCTCTACTTTGGATATTTCCTCCACTGGCTCCACCTATTTTATTGTTCCAAACTCTGTACTAAAACTAGAAGAAGAATTAAACCTTCTACAAATTGCTGAGGAAAATGAAGTAAGAAAAATATTATATACCTTAACGGCTATGGTATATGAAGAAAAATCTGCTATTTGCCTTAATATGGAGGCAATTACAGTTCTTGATATAATCTTTGCCAAGGCAAAACTTAGTATAGATCTAAAGGGAATTGCACCTGAAATGATCAAAGAAAGATCCATTCAAATTATCAATGGACGACATCCCCTTATAAAGCCCTCCGAATGTGTACCCCTTAATTTTACCTTAGGCGATGGAAAGAAAGGTGTTGTTATTACTGGACCTAATACAGGTGGAAAAACGGTATCTATTAAAACTGTAGGTTTATTTGCATTAATGGCCCAGTGTGGATTACATTTGCCTTGTGATGAAGCAAAATTATGCCTATTTAATGAAGTCTTCTGCGATATAGGGGATGGTCAAAGTATATCTGAGAACTTATCTACTTTTTCCTCACATATATCAAATATTATTAATATTTTAAATTATTCAGATAGTGAGAGTCTGATTATATTGGATGAATTAGGCTCTGGCACAGATCCACTTGAGGGTATGGGCATTGCCATATCCATATTAGAGGAATTAAAAGAAAAAAATTGTTTATTCCTTGCCACCACTCATTATCCAGAGGTAAAAGAATATGCCAATCGCTCCGAAACTCTGGTAAATGCACGTATGGCATTTGATAAAGTAAGTTTAAAACCATTGTACCGTTTGGAAATAGGTGAAGCCGGCGAAAGCTGTGCCCTATACATTGCCAAAAGACTGGGACTACCAAAACGTATGTTAGAACGAGCTTATGAAGAGGCTTATAGTCGCAGCATAGGAGTCACTTCAAGGGAGATGGATCCCTCCATATTCAATGACACCAATACGACTAGTGATAAATCATCACCTAAGTCTCTCCAATCCATTCTTATTGAGACAAAGGACAAAACAAGTGTAAACAAAGGCAGTAAGTTTCAAATTGGTGACAGTGTCCTAGTCTACCCACAGAAAAAAATTGGAATTGTTTATAAAACCGCTAATGAAAAAGGTGAAATTGGTGTTCAGATTAAGAAAGAAAAGTATTTATTTAGCCATAAGAGATTAAAACTTAAAGCTTCTAGAGAGGATTTATATCCTCCTGATTATGATTTTTCTATTATATTTGACAGTGTTGCAACAAGGAAAGCCCGCCATGATATGGGTAGAAAGCATGATCCTAATTTAATTATTTCCTATGACAAAGAAGAGTTATAACATTGAATTGCCTGTAATATCAACGGTATTAATTTATTAAAGTTACTTAGGGTTTATCATCTTTGGGTAGATAAAAAAGGTCTCTGTTTAACGATTTAAGAGGCTTTTGAACTTTTTATCTACATTTACTAAAGAGGATAAACCATTCGTAACTTCATTAATTTAATATAATTTACGAGCTTAGAAATTCTTAACTATGATAATTTATATGTCTTTATTTTGATAAGGTTTATTATAAAACATCGTGTGCCTGTGTGGTAGCATTGGGAAGGTTTATGATAAATTCCGTACCTTCTCCGTATATACTTTTCACTTCTATATCACCACCGTGGGCATCTATAATTGCTTTGGTAATGGTTAATCCTATACCCACTCCTCCCGTCTGACTATTCCTAGATGGATCGGCCCGGTAAAATCTTTCAAATAGAAAGGGTATATCCTTCTCTTTGATGCCAATCCCTGTATCTCTAAAATGAATGGTAAAGGTTTTTGGATTTACATCACAAACAATGGTAATTGAGGTTTTTTCTTTGGCATATTTTATACTGTTAGAGAAAAGGTTGTTTAGGACTTGACTCATCTTGTCCTGATCAGCATAAATGAACTGTTCTCTATCCTCATATGTCACAGATATATCCTTAGCTAAGAGTTCATTATGGTAATTATTTAAGAGCCTTTTTATTAAACCTCCAAATGCAAATACCTCTTTATTTAATGACAGATTATCATTTTCTGCTCCTGAGAGTTCCTCAATACTACCAATTAATCTTTTAATTCTTATGATTTCTTCATAGCACGAGGATAACCTCTCCACATTCATGTCCCACACACCATCAATCATAGCTTCCATATGCCCTTGGACACTGGTAAGTGGTGTTCTAAGTTCATGGGCCACATCTTGGGTTAATTGTTTTCTTAATTTGTCTTTGGTTAAAAGGGCATCTGAAAGTTCATTGATGGTATCTGTTAATATTCCTATTTCTTTCATATTAGAATCATCTATTAGTCTTTCTTTATAGTTACCCTCTGCTAGTCCAAGAGCTTTCTTAGATATTTTGTCAAGTGGTTTTGATATGCCTACTGAAATCAAGATTCCAAGTACAAAAGCTACAACAAGTGACGTCATACCAATAACAATGAATAGTGAATTTAACGCTTTGATAAAAATAATTTCTTCATCATTAAAGTAATAAGGACCAACAAATCCAATGGTTAAGGTTCCAACAGATTGCTTATTTACTTCTATATTATAAGTATTTTCCTGATATTCTCCAGACCAATTGTTAGAATAACTGGTCATATTAGAGGCCATATTATATATCATTGCTTGACATAGACCGTTATTATGCTCATATGCAGACCATACTTGTGCTTGATTCTGATCTGATACTACAACTGTCATACCGTTTTGAAGGGCATTCATACCGATAACTTCCAGATATGAGGCATTCAGACTCTGTTCACCCTGATATTTCATCTGTATTAATGCAAGGATTTCATCTACCTGTTTTTCCTGCTTTTGAAGGGCATATCGTTTGAATCCAGTTTTTATACCCATATTTGCTATGACCACAGTCATGCCAGTTACGATTACCACAATTAGAATATAGGATAATGTTAATTTTGTACGAAGTGAATATTTCATCTATTCACCTCCAAATCTATAACCGATTCCTCTTATCGTCTTAATATAAGTAGATTCTTTCGGATTATCTTCGATCTTAGCCCTAAGGTTTTTTATGTGAGAATCAATTGTCCTGTCATATCCCAAAAAATCCCCGTCAAAAGCAATTTGAATGAGTTCTTCTCTTGTAAAGACTTTGCTAGGACGCTTGGCTAATGTTAGTAAAATTTTATACTCACTTGGTGTTAAATTAAGCTCAGAGCCCTTCTTTTTCACAGAATAATTTGTATAGTCAATCATTAAATCTCCATGATAAATATTCAAATCCTTTTCTTCCTTTTCATAGGTTCTGCGAAGGAGCGCATTTACTCTAGCAACCATTTGTCTGGGACTAAAAGGTTTCGTAATATAGTCATCTGCTCCCATATTAAGTCCACTTATTATACTTTCTTCACTGGATTTGGCCGTAAGCATAATAATGGGTAACTTTGAAGTTTTCCTTATTTCTTTGCATATTTGTTCTCCTGATATATCCGGTAACATTAAATCAAGCAAAACCAGGTCCGGTTTTTCCTCACTATATAACGCTAGACCCCTACGTCCACTTTGAGCAGTTATCACCGTATACCCATTACTTATTAGATAAGACTCCACAAACTCTATAATCTTTATTTCGTCTTCAATTACTAAGATTTTTTTTGAATCACTCACGACTTCACTCCTTTTAAAATCCATCCTAACATATTTATTTCTTTTCGTCTATATTGGATGGATCAGAGGCACAGCACCCTTTTTTTCTTCCACTAAAAAACATCATTGCCATCATGACAACCATCATAATCGGACAGATTAGGGAAGATAATGTAGATAAGAATATTGTTTTACCAGCGCCTAGATTTAACAAGGGAATCACTGCAACTAAAATAAACGGCAATATACAACATACTCCCATCATACTTACGGCTTTTAGAGGATGAAAACCTCCTTTTTTTGTATTATTCTCAGCATTTCCTTCTTTTTTAAACATAGAAAATAGTCTCCTTTCATTGCATTTACATAAGCAATTGTAAAACCACCCTGTATTTAGCTTTATATATATAAAGTAAAGCCTATTACACGTCAATTATAGTATAAGAGTTTCCCAATCACCTATTATCTTTTCTTATATAGTCTTACTATAATTATTTAATATGTAGACTTTATGAAGATGTAATGATTATCTGCATTTTTAGGATACTCACAGTAATTCTTAACTCATTTAAACAAAAAGGCAGAAACCAAACATGTTTCTACCTTTTTGTTTAAACTTTCAATATCTCTTTATTACCTCATAACATTAATCTCAATCTACTTTCATTGCTCTCATGGCATTTAATACTGCTATTAATGCAACTCCAACATCTGCAAATACTGCTTCCCACATGGTAGCAACACCAAAGGCACCTAAAAGTAGAACAATTGCCTTAATTCCTAGGGCAAATCCTATGTTTTGCCATACAATTCTGTGGGTTTTCTTAGCGATCTTAATAGCACTGATTATTTTAGAAGGTTCATCTGTCATTAATACAACATCTGCTGCTTCTATTGCTGCATCTGAACCTAATCCACCCATGGCTATACCAATATCTGCACGGGCTAATACAGGTGCATCATTTATACCGTCTCCTACAAATACAAGTTTACCTTTAGCTTTCTTTTCTTTTTCTATTCTCTCTAAATTACTTACTTTTTCATCAGGAAGTAATTCTGCGTATACTTCATCAAGACCTAGTTCTTTTCCAATTCTTTCTCCTACTGCCTTACTATCGCCAGTCAACATAACAAGTTTTTTAATCCCCATATTCTTAAGGCCTTGTAATGCCTCTTTAGCATCATCCTTTACCTCGTCAGATATAATGATGTTGCCGGCATACTTTCCATCTACGGATACATAGACAATGGTACCTAAGGCTTCCTGGGCCTGGTATTCCACATTTTCTGCCTCCATTAATTTATCATTACCAGCAGCAATTACTTTGCCTTGATAGTTTATTTTTAAGCCATGACCTGGTATTTCTGTAACGTCATAAATTAGATTTTTATCAACCACACCTTCATAGGCTTTGACTATGGATATTGCGATTGGATGATTGGAATGGCTTTCAGCATAGGCTGCTAGGCGCAACAACTCCTCTTCCTCATAACCTATCATAGGATTTACTTTGGTTACTTTAAAAATTCCTTTTGTGAGTGTACCAGTTTTATCAAACACAATGGTATCCACATCATTTAAAGCTTCTAAATAATTACTACCCTTTACCAATACTCCATGCCTTGAGGCTCCACCAATTCCTCCAAAGAATCCCAAAGGAATGGATACTACCAATGCACAAGGACAAGATATTACCAAAAAGATTAAAGCTCTGTAGACCCAATCCGAAAAGGTAGCACCAGGTATTACTAGCGGTGGCACTACTGCCATAATTAAGGCAGCTATGGTTACTGCAGGCGTGTATTTTCTAGCAAACTTTGTAATAAAATTCTCTGTTGGTGCCTTTTTACTACTGGCATTCTCAACTAAGTCTAATATTTTTGCAACTGTTGAATCCTCAAAGTCACGAATCACTTCTATTTTTAAGAGACCATTTTTATTGATAAAACCTCCAAGGACTACATCACCAACACTTACTTCTCTTGGTAGGGATTCTCCTGTTAAAGCAGATGTATCAACCGCTGAAAACCCATCTATGACGGTTCCATCCAGAGGTACTTTTTCTCCTGGTTTTACTAATAATGTATGACCAATCAATACTTCATTAGGGGATACTTTTCTTTCAACACCATTTTCAATTACATTAGCATACTCTGGACGGATATCCATTAAGTCAGTAATGGACTTTCTGGAACGATATACTGCAAACCCTTGAAACATTTCTCCAATTTGGTAAAACAACATAACCGCCGCACCTTCTGGATATTCACCCACTGCAAATGCACCAAGGGTAGCAATGCTCATCAGGAAATTTTCATCAAAGAAATCACCTTTTAGTATATTTTTAAATGCCTTAATCAATACATCTGCACCGGATAATAAATAACTAATCAGATACATGAAAATTTCAATCTGAAATGGCAGTTTAAAAATAGTGGCTACACCAAATATCCCAAGAGAGATACCAAATTTAATGATGTCTTTTTTTAGTTCAAAACTTTCAGTTTTCTCAAAAGCTTCTCCCGTGCAACAACCATCTTGACATCCCATATCATTATACTTATCTCCATTGTCAGTATGTGCACCGTGACTGTGTTCATTCGTGCCCTTTGCATCATGTTGGTGCCCATTCGTACATTCACAAGGTTTATTTGCACTGTGATTATTAGCACCATGACTGTGTCCACAGCAATTATCTGTACAAGAATTATTCTTAGGTGCTCGGTGGCTAATATTCTTTATCCTAACCACAACATCTGGCTCTACCTGCTTTACAATTTTTTTAACGTTTTGTAAAATATCTTCTTCCCTTTTAACATCCACTTCATAATTTAAAGATTTTGTTGCAAAGCTTACAGCTGCATTGTAAACACCATCTAATTTACTCACTTTATCTTCAATCTTCATGGCACAGTTATTACAATCTAATCCTTCCAATGTCAAGCGAACTTCTTTTTTGTCTTCCATAATCAATCCCCGCCTTTACAATTATTTTTCATTGACATGTACAAGTCCTAAGCTAAATATACTTTGTACATGATCATCGTCTAGAGAATAAAATACTACTTTACCCTCTCTTCTAAATTTAACTAATCTTGCCTGTTTTAAGGCCCGTAACTGATGTGATATGGCAGATTGGGTCATGCATAATAGCTCTGCTATATCACATACACACATCTCTGCTTCAAAAAGAGCACATAAAATCTTAATTCGAGTTGTATCTCCAAACACCTTAAAAAGTTCTGCCAAATCGTATAAGCTCTCCTCCGGTGGCATCTGTTCTTTCACTTTCTCTATAATAGATTCATGTACCACAGTACAATTACAACGATCCATTCCTAAATCCATTTCATTTCCCATAGTCATCCTCCATGTATTATCATCTGAACATATGAACAATCATTCATATGTTTTTTTATTATTATATTCCTCAAAAATAAAATTGTCAATTTATTTTATAAAAATTAACTTTTAAATTAATTTTTAGAGGTAACTTATTATTGTGGTGTTTGTTGGTAAAAAACTCAATTTTAACCAGTTTTTAATTTACTAAAGAATGAAATTATAGTACAATTATATTTTAAAGCATAAAGTTGATAAATAAAGAAAAACTAGAAAAGATGGGTTTATTAAAAATTATCTGCTTTAACAAATATTTTATGAAAGAGGTGTATTTATGTGGTTTTCAAAATCTCAAGATGAGGTTATAAGAGAATTAGATGTAAATCCTTTAACAGGACTTTCCTCCACAGAAGCTGATGCACGGCTTCAAAAATATGGTCACAACAAGTTAAAAGGCAAGCCTAAGAAAAGCCTATTATCCCTTTTCTTATCCCAATTACAAGATATGCTAATTTATGTTTTACTTGGTGCTGCTGTTGTAACCTTATTTATTCACGAATATGTAGATGCCATTATCATTCTTTTTGTGGTTGTTCTAAATGCAGTTATTGGTGTAGTACAAGAGGCTAAAGCTGAAAAGGCTGTAGAAGCACTTCAAAAAATGACTACTCCAAGGTCTTTGGTACGTCGTGACTCTGAAGTAAAAGAAATTAATTCAGAAGATGTGGTACCAGGGGATATCATTATATTAGATGCTGGACGTTATGTACCTGCCGATTTGCGACTGATTGAAAGTGCCAATTTACAGATTGAAGAGTCTGCGCTAACCGGCGAATCCGTGCCTTCTGAAAAAAATGCTACCAAAGTTTTAGAGGATCCTAAATTACCTATTGGTGATAAAGAAAATATGGCTTTTATGTCCACACTTGCGACCTATGGACGTGGTGAAGGAGTTGTAGTGGCTACAGCCATGGACACAGAAATCGGTAAAATAGCAAAAATTCTTGATGAAGATAACAATGATCTGACACCTTTACAAAAACGTTTGGAAGAACTGGGCAAAATGCTAGGATTTTTAGCGATTGGAATCTGTGTCTTTATCTTTGTTTTAGCACTGGTACAAAAGCGTGATTTATTTGAAATGTTCTTAACTGCAATAAGTCTAGCAGTAGCCGCTATTCCAGAAGGTCTTGCAGCCATCGTTGCCATTGTTCTTGCTCTTGGCGTTACCAAGATGTCTAAAATCAATGCAATAGTAAAGAAGTTACCTGCCGTTGAAACCTTGGGCTCTGTCAATATTATATGTTCTGACAAAACCGGAACCCTTACTCAGAACAAAATGACAGTGGTTAAATCATACACTTTAAATACTTTAAAGGACATAGATACTTCTGGTCCTGTACATGAACCAGGTCAAGATGAAAAAGAATTAATCAAATCCTTTGTTCTATGTTCTGATGCTACTTATGAAAATGGTCAGGGCACAGGCGACCCTACAGAAGTTGCACTTGTAGTTTTAGGCGATCGTTTTGGACTAGATAAAAACAGCCTAAATGCCTCCCATAAACGTTTATCCGAAAAACCCTTTGATTCCGATCGTAAGTTAATGTCTACTTTAAATGAGGAAGGCGGTAAATATCGCATTCATACAAAAGGTGCCATTGATAATATATTAAACTTATCCACCACAGCTTTGCTAGATGGCAAAATTGTTCCACTTACAGATGAAATTAAGAACAAATTCTTAAAAACAACAGAAGATATGTCTGATGCTGCACTACGTGTTCTTGGTGTTGCCTTTAAAGATACTGACTCTATAATAGACGTAGATAACTTTGAGAAAGATTTGACTATTATAGGAATTGTGGGTATGATTGACCCTCCAAGGCTAGAAGTAAAAGATTCCATAATAGAAGCAAAGGCTGCTGGAATTACTCCAATCATGATAACTGGAGATCACAAAAATACTGCTGTCGCAATTGCAAAAGAGCTAGGGATTGCAGAATCTATCTCTCAAAGTCTTACTGGAGCTGAAATTGATGAAATCCCAGAAGATGAATTTACTAGTAAAATCAATCAATACAAAGTTTTTGCCAGAGTTTCACCAGAACACAAAGTTAAAATCGTTAGAGCATTTAAATCTCACGGAAATATTGTATCCATGACTGGAGATGGTGTAAATGATGCCCCTTCTCTAAAATATGCAGATATTGGTGTTGCTATGGGCATTACAGGTACTGATGTTGCCAAAGGTGCCAGTGATATGATTTTAACCGATGATAACTTTACAACTATAGTTGGTGCCATTGAAGAAGGTAGAAATATTTACAACAACATAAAGAAAGCAGTTATCTTTTTACTATCCTGTAATTTAGGTGAAGTAGTAACCATACTTGCTTCGATTATCTTCTTTTGGCCAATTCCTTTGCTACCAACACAGATACTTTGGATTAATCTAATTACCGACTCACTTCCAGCCATTGCTTTAGGTGTTGATCCGGGTGATAAAGATGTAATGAAATATAAACCTAGAAATCCCAAAGAAAGCTTCTTTGCACAGGGTGCAGGGCTAAGAGCGATACTTGGTGGTATTTTAATTGGTGTACTAACACTGGCTGCATTTTACTTTGGACTAAATGAACACGGCTATGCATTAAATGATAGCAATATTCCAGAAGAAGTAATCACTTATGCAAGAACTATGTCCTTTGTAGTATTAGCTGCTTCTCAGTTATTTTACTCCTTGACTGTAAGACATGGAAGAAAATCAATTTTCCAAATTGGTGTATTTTCCAATAAATATCTCATTGGGGCAATTATTATAGGATTTATCTTACAGTTAACAGTTATATCCGTACCATTTTTAGCAAATGCATTTCAAGTGCATAATTTAAGTGGAAGAGACTGGTTAGTGGTATTTTTCTTTGCACTCATTCCATTAATTATTAATGAGATTATTAAGTTGTTTGTAAGTATATTTAAAAAAGAGGAGGCTTAATTAAGCTTCTTGATGCATATAAAAACAAACGATCAGAAAATAACTGATTATTTGAATTGGTAAATAAGAAAAACTGGAAAGATTGAATAACCGCATAATTTGAATGATAAAAACACCCCAATTAAGTACGTACTTTCTTAATTGAGGTGTTTTTATCCTAGATTATTAAAATCCAAGATTTATTTAAAAACGACAATTGCTTCCTTACACTTAATTCTTAATGCAGCTGTTTCTAAAATACGAAATACATGGTTAAAGTCTTTTGTTTCTAAATAACCAGTTTCAATGTCCTTGCCAACACATAAATCTAAGTATTGAGGTTCTGCACATACTAATACCGCTTGATTCTTATCAAGGACTGATGCATGAAATAATCGACCATCTAGCATTTTACTAATTCGGTCAACCTCCATTGCTCCAAGTGATGGTATGACTCTGTGAAGCTTACCAAATAAATTAGGACTTACAACCAAGGAATAATTTCCAATGAGACCTTTGCTTCTAAAGTGCGCCAGTCCAGCAGCTACATCCATAAATGCATTTTCACCTTCAGCCCAATCTCCTTTTTTAATTTCATGTGCACCCTTGGTAGTAAGAAGCCCCTCACTACCTAAAAATTCGCTGCCATAAAATATCAAACGATCTTCTTTGTTTGCAATCTTTTGAGCTGCTAATAATGCTCTAGATAAGTCCAATGGAAATCCAGATTGTTCCTTATATTCTAAGTCTCTCCACAAAAGGGTAAAGTCTTCATATATTTGAGGAAGTTCTACAAAGTGTCTTCCTACGGTTTTCACAAAGCCGCCATTATCCTCTTCCTCGGTAGTAACATCATCCACCTGTATACTAAGTGCCGCTGCTCCAAGGGGGCCATATAAAGATATAAATTTACGCCCAACCAGATTCTTTCTCACCGCTGATACTATAGTTTTATCTAATTCACTCCAAAATCCTTCTGGAAATGACACGGAATCTCTTGCTAAAAAATCCATAAAAATACCTCCCTTATTTTAATAGACTTCCCACTGTTGTATGAGTTGCTGCCTCTTTTATACCTAAGTCCTCCATCATCTCTTTCACTTCCGATTCACCTTCAGCAAAAAAGTCCGCTTCCTTAGGGTCTAAATGTCTTAGAAGTGTCATAAGCTCACCAACATGAGCCTTCTCTTCATCCCTGATATCTCCAATTACCTTCTTAGCAAATTCATCATCTGTGGCCTGAACATGAGCATCATATAAATATATGGCTTCTAATTCTCCAGCAATGTCTAATCTAATGGCCTGAATCAGCTCCTCCTTTGTTAATTTACGATTTACATTACCTGTAAATGGGTTTGCAAAATTTGGCATTCTAACATCTCCTTTTGGTATTTTTATAGATTTTAGGTTTTTAAAAATTAAAATTATCTGGATCACTGCAAAATCTTTTGGTACCAGTCATACTAAAAATTTTATCCATATCTTCTTCACTTAATTCAAAATCAAACACATTAAAATTCTCATCTAATCTACTTGGTGTTACAGATTTAGGAATGGCAGAAACTCCATTTTGCAGACTCCATCTAAGAGCTACCTGAGCAGGTGTTTTTCTGTATTTTTCACCGATTTCCTTAAGTATTGCTGAATCCGTTAATACGCCTCTAAGTAGGGGGGTATGTGCCTGGGCTACAATTCCCTTTTCTTTACAGTATTTGATCAATTCCGCTTGATTATACATGGGATGGCACTCAAATTGATTCACTGCAGGAACAAATGTAGTGCTTTCTAACAGACTATCCAAATGATGGGGTAAAAAATTGCTTACGCCAATTGCTTTTGCTCTTCCTGTTTCATATATCTTTTGTAGATCCTCCCAGGATTTATGAAAACTTTCCTTAACCGGCCAGTGTAATAGATATAGGTCCACATATTCCATGTCTAGTTTATCCATACTTCTCTCAAATGCACCTAATACATCCTGATTTCTTTGGGCGTCATTCCATACTTTAGTAGTAACAAATATTTCGTTTCTAGGCACACCACTTTCTTTTATTCCTTGTCCTACGCCTTCTTCATTTTGGTATGCTGCTGCTGTGTCTATTAAACGATAACCATGTGTAAGTGCATATGTAACTGCTTTCAGGGCTTCTCCTTCTTCAGTTGCTTTATAAACACCAAGCCCTAGCATAGGCATGGTATGTCCATTGTTTAATCTAATATTCATCCTATTCTCCTAACATGTTGAACTAAATTCTATCATGATTTTGTTGATACTAAACTTACCCATTGACCATAGACATCTAATGATTCACTGAAAATTGTGTCCAAGAAATAATGGGAATTTAGTTATGTATTCTTAATCCTATGCCTAATCATAACATTTATGCTTATTGGATACCATACTTTAAAACTTTTATTTGTCATGGTACTTTAATAAAGAATGATAAATATCTCCAGAAATAAAATCACTTATGGTATCTACCACCTCTTTAGGATCTTCTTTCATGTCTGTACGTATCCACTGAAATATCATACCCACAATTGCATATTTATAAAAGTTTGCAACATAATTTTTATGCGCATCCGAAACATCTAAACTATTAGATTCATTACTTACTACTCTAATTATCAATTTATGTACTTCTCCATAAAGAAATCTTTCTAATCTTTCCCTTCCTAATGAATGATATGCACTTAAAACCAATCGTTGATTCTCTAAAATATAATAAAAAATCTGTACAAATCCTTGTTGAAAACTATCATACCTCTTGTAATCCCCCAGGACTTTCGTCCCTTCCTCAAGGAATATTCCTTCAATTAAGTCATATACATCTTTGTAATGATAATAAAATGTCTGTCTATTAACTTCACTATCCTCTGTAATATCTCGAACAGATATCTTTTCTAGAGGCTTATTCTCTAGCAGTTTCTTTAAAGAAGTCGCCAACGCATTTCTTGTAGTTTGTGACATATTCTCTCCTTTTAATATGGTAATCATTACTTCTTCCTTGTTCTTATAGTAACATCCGTGTATATATTTGTAAATACTATTAACCACTTATCTATACAATAATTATGAATTAGTAAAATTAGAATAAATAGGGTTAATAAGGGCTAATAAATTTGGATTAGTTTATTCCAAATTTATTAACCCTTTGAGACTTTCTCTATTTCCCTTGTTCCAAGATCTCTTTAATCTTTTCTAGATGATCCGTAAGATTACTTAAAACCAGAACTGCCTGCCCTAATTTATCTTCACCCTTGACTAATTTATTCTTACTATAGATTGCTCTGATTTCTGAAAGACGTATTTCTTCTTCATGATTCATGCATCCCACTAGTTCTTTCCATTTAAGAATATTAGATTCAGCACCAGTCGTTAAGGTTTGACAATCATTTTCATAACTTGTAAGGATTTGCAGGAATAGTTCCTCCTCATTCATAATAGAGACAATACTTTCTGCAATCTTATTCATATTTCTATAAGATCCCTGAAGTTTGAAAGGAGGCTCCTTACGGTATTCATCCGCTACTGCAGCAGAATGGATATACTCCATATTTACCTTTAGCACAATATCTCTTACTACAAATAACTTTTTCATTACATTAATATACTCAGATAGTTCATCTATGGAGTAATTGCCTTCAAAATTAACTTCTTCTCTTAATGCCCCTTTTGCCATATCCACAATGCCATATAAATCCTTTTGACTTCTAGAAGATAATTTCTGAAGCACTGGATTAGAAGTTAAGCAGTTCTCAATATAGCTAAGTTTAAAGGCCTCCTCATTTTCACGTAGCATATCTCCAAGGTTATATACATCCGCTCTATTGGCTAGCATATCTGGAATCTTAAATTTTTCTCCACTTTCTGTATAGGGGTTACCTGCCATAACAACTGCAACCTTTTTTCCCCTCAAATCATAGGTTTGTGAAACTCCATTATAAACACCGTCTATCTTACGCTGCCCATCACAAAGAGATATAAACTTTTGCAGAAATTCGGGATTACAATGCTGAATATCGTCCACATAAATCATAACATTATTACCCATCTTAAGCGCCAGATTCAGCTTTTTAAGTTCCTCCATGGCACCACTGTTATTCGCTTTTTCAGGGTCTAGAGAGGTTACTTCATGACCAATAGACGGGCCATTTACTTTCACTAGTATAATGCCAAGCCTGCTAGCCACGTATTCCATTAGAGTGGTTTTACCATAGCCAGGAGGTGACACTAGAAGGAGCATACCCATTAAGTCAGTCCGCTTATTATCACCCACCACACCAATTTGCTTTGCCAGATTATTTCCAATGAGGGGTAGATAAACCTGATCAATTAGTTTATTTCTTACAAAGGAGGAGAGTACCTTAGGTTTAAATTCCTCCAAATGGAGATTTTTCTTAAACTGCGTAATCAACTCTTTTTTAATAGACTGAAATTGAAGATAATCCTTTACCACAACTTCACTATAGTGTTTTAATTTCTCCATAAACTTAGTATAGACGGCCACATATTGGCCTTCTCTAATCTCTCTGTGATTTCCTACTAATCCATTTATGATAACCCTAGTATCTACAAAAACAACTCTTCCTATATTCTCTTTATTTTCTAATAATATGACTATGACTTCATAGATAATACCCCTAAGCTCTTCTTCCTTAAGACCTGTAAATGAATCAAAAGATGAGGGTTCGTTTACTTTGTAGGCATTTAGCCATTCTTTTATTAGATAGAATGTACCTTCCACGTCTTTTATATTGTTTTTTAAGGAGAGAGTGAACTCTTCTTTGGCTTTATGATCCTTTAGGTAACTAATAAAACCATGATAAAGACTTTGAGCCTCTTTACTAACTACAAATGTCTCACCTTTTATCAATTCCTGACATAGATATTCTGCTGCTTCTGGTATATATTTTTTATCAAAGAAGGTAATGCCTTCATAGGCCGCTTTTAGTTTCTGAATTAAAAATGGCACAAAATTCTTAATGTCAGGTTGGGTGTTTAAATACTTTGCTACTTTGGCAAGCTCCTTAAAGCGAAGTTTTAATAGATTCTTTGTCTCAGTATCTGCCAAATGATAATAATATAATCTGGCCATAGCCCTAACCTCATTGCTATAGATTAATAAATCTATATTAAAATGAAGCTCCAGTATGGTTTTTAGGATTTTAGCACCATCCAGGTCATGAACCCCCTTGGTGTAACCCTCCTGGTATCTAGACTCCATAAACTTTTGTGTGGTTTCAATAAGTCCCGCCTCAGTTTTTGTGTATAAGGCGTCAAGGCTCTCATATTCCTTGTTTCTAGCAGCCTCCAATAAGGTATAGGCTAGATATTCTCCTCTATAAACCGCTTCATTTTCTGAGGGTATACTTTGTTCAAATACGTGACTATATTGATTCATGTCTTCATAAATCACTTTATCCCAGAAGTCTGTTCCTGTAATGTGATAGTACAAATCCGTATCCTTTTTTACAATGGACAAGTCAATAGCCTTTGTATTCACAGAAAATTGGTGTTTACCAAGTTTTATTACATTCTCTCCGCTAACATATAACTCATTCTTATCTCTTAGCTGGCGAATGGCATCTTCCTTTAATGTCTTTAATTTTCCAGTGATTTCATCGGCTTTTACCGTATCTCCTAAGTCTTTTAGACTTAATATAATATCTCTAACCTTCTCTGCCATAATATCAGTGGCAAGATAACCATTGATCTCTTGGTCCGTATGAAAGGAAACCAAACGATTTGCTATACCTGATATAATACGTTCAGCAGATTGATAGAGACCCATCACTTTTTTATTTAATTTATCTAATATAGTTTGCTTCTTACCTGCAAAGGTATTATATAGTTCTTCTCGCTTTTGACTAAGCTGTATAACATAATCATCAAATTCAGCAAATTTACCCTCTAACTCCTGTATTTGAATCATGACTTTGTTTAGATAGGAATCACACTGCTCTGTTGTATCCGATACTTCTAAATAATTTACCACTGCCTGACTTAGAAGCTTCATCTGAGATTGAAACTGGGTGGCCATTTCCTTACCCGCAAAATCCCAAACTCTAGCTTTAACCTTTGCCTTGGCATTATTTAAAAGGGAAAATAATGCTGATATCTTTTCAATAATCTCTGTTGTAAGTGTAGGGTCTTCAATGTTAAAGTTTCCAACGATGTCCATAAGTAGTTCTAATTCTTTAGAGGTATCATCCATTTTTTGCGTAAGTTCTTTACCCTCTTTGGATTTGATAACTTTATCTATACCATCTTGTAGTGCTTTTACTTTATCTTCATAGACCTTTAGACCTTCTGGTCTTATGATAAACTGGACACATTTGTTAGAGAATTCATCGTTTTTTTCTTTTACTGCTAGATCAAGGGCATCAACGGTCTTTTCCTCTGTGTACCTTAGATCTCTAAGGGATACAATTTTGCCTCGAAGATTACGTATATCTGCTAGTATCTTTACATATTCATCAATCGTATCAAAGGTACCAAACTCTAATTTCTTTAGAAGTTCATCAGACTCAATTTTAGTCTCACCTATTTGTTTTGCAGTAGCATTCTTTATTCTCTCTACTTTATCAAATTCACCAATGGCAAAGGATGAGGTTTCTATTATACGCAGAAGAATTTCTTTTAAGGAGAAAGCTTCTTCTTTATCAATCCAGAAATAAGTATCAAGAAGATCCTCTGTTTCCTTTACTATGTCAATGTAAATGCTTTGATAGCTTTCACCTTTTTGAATTAGCTTAAATACCACCATACAATCGGCCATACAGTTAACGATATCTTTATTACCAATATTATAAAGTATGGAATCTTTATGACTTTCTCCCACATAGTTTTTGCCTACATAAGGGGTCTGCCAGATCTGTAGCATATGATTTTTTCTAGGTTCATTCTCCGGTTTAAAAACCAACATTTCGCCATTATTAAAGTGAGAATATCCACAACTTATAATAGGTGTATCTATGGTCTGATCAATCATATTGTAGGAATAGATCAGATAGGTGCCTGATTCTACGTTGTAGAATATATACTGATAATCTTCTCCATTAGAAGAACCAATCATTTGATCAAATACTGCAATGTCGGTTGGAACATCAAATAATTTGTGTTCTCCACTTTGTAGATAATACCCTCCAGGAAAGATTAGCCCATGATTACCAGGCAGGAGAATGCAGGTGTCTTTCATGGCATCTATTCTTACCACATTTTTTATCTTGTTATTAAAAATAAAGTACCGAAATGCATTCTCTTTATATGGTTTTATTTTCAGAATAATTAGTTCACCCAAATCTGCATAGAAGATATCTGCATCATCTAGGTTCTGATCCTTATCCTCAACCCCTTCACTATAAATACCTTTCCCCGTCTTTGTATTATCTTCAATCTTTATTGTTAAATCTCCGCCAACAGTTTCAACAAATACCTTATCAAGTATGGATATATGAGGATATCTACCACTACGTTGATCATCTCTTGTTGCCTTTATAAAGTTAAATTCATTCTTACCCATAAATTTAACTTCATGTTCACTTCTACAATCTAGATATTTAAGCTTATCACCAGTTATTTGCCACTTAAATGCTTTGATGTCTGTGGCACTCTTTCCCGTTTGAAAGATCATATACAGATAGGGTTCTGTAATAGTAAACTTAGCAAAGAATGTATTCTTATAGTACTTATATAGATCATCAAAATCCTTTATAAACCCTTCATCCTGGATGAGTTCTAGAGACATTTTGGTAAAAGCACGGTTTTGAAATCTATAGATAGAAAACACATCACTAAGTTCAACTTTTGACTTTAACCCAATATTTACATTGTATCCAAACAAAAAACATTCACTGATTGGCGCCATATCTCTTGGTACGCAATTATGCTCAGTTATAATTCTTTCGCTGCTTAGAAGCATGGTATCAATAGAACCAAAGACATCTTTTCTAGATTCATTTAGCTTATCTATTTTTTCCTTTAACTCTTCCCCTTGCTTAAAAAGACGGTTTTTAATGATCTCATAAGTGCTGTTTTCCATCTCTCCACTATTTTGTGGATTTAACTCTTGCATTGTAACTTGAGTATTGCCTTCCTCAATTATATTATTTTTATCTTTGTCTTCCAACTCTTCCTACCTCATTTACGTGAAGTCTCTATCATAGATGCGGGTAAATCACTATAACCTGCTTTGTTAACAGAGTCCAGCAATTTGCCTAACATAGTCTGATCTGTGCCCTCTGCGCTGTTCATCATCTTATTGATGGCCCCAGCAATAGACAGGTTTTTTAAATCCTCAGAAGTAATATTGAACTTTCCAGTTAACTTCTGTAATTCTTTTTCAAAATCCTCTGGATTGCCAGTAAAAAAGGTGTCCTTTACATCTGTTAGTACTTCACTGTTATTTACTAAGCGGTCTACAGATTTACCTTTTGTAATGGAACCAATAATTTTATCAAAGAACATTGTTTCTCCACCAACAATATCAATTTTTGCAGATTTAAGAGCTTCTGTAATAACCGCAGCTTGAGCGTCTGCAATATCTTTTTGAATATGAATGGTAGCAAGTTCAATTTCTTTTTCTTTGTCTAATTTAAGTTTAAATTCTTCATGACCTCTACCTACTTCATCTAGGGCTTTCATGCTATTTGCTTTTTCTTTGATACCTTCTGCTTCTGCTAGATATTTTTTCTTTAAGATATCAGCTTCTACAGTTCCACCTTTTTCTTTTACTTCAATCTTAGCAGCCTCTCCTTTTGCTTCTGCCAAAGCTTTTGCTTCAATTACTTTAGATTCTGCAATGCCACTAGTGGATTCTTCTAAGATTTTAGCATCTACTATCATCTTAATTGCTTCTGCTTCTTTTTGGGATGCTTTTAATTTAGCATCCGCATCAATAATGGTTTTTTCAGCCATACTTTCTGCTGCTTGTTTTAGGGCCTCTGCTGTTTTTACTTTAACAATGCGTTCCTTCTCCGCATCTTCTTCTGCTTTTTTAAGGGCTACTGTCTTAGAACGTTCTGCTTCTGCTACTGCACGAGTATCTTTAATACGTTCTTCTTCCACCACAGTATCTTTCTCAACAGTAACACGCTCTCTAATAACCACCTGAATATTTTTCTTTTCAATTTCTACTGCCTTATCCTTTTCAATAACAGCAAGCTCTATTAACTTATCCTTTTCTGTCTTTTCAAGAAGTCTCTTTCTATCTACTCTTTCCGTTTCAACTACATCAGTACTTTCTTTTGCCTTTTGTGCAACAATGACCTGTCTTTCCTTGTTTTGCTCTGCAACAGCTACTTCTTCATCGGTTTTTACTCTGGCAAGTTCAGATTTTAATCTTTCTTCCTGGGCTACTTTTTGAGCTTCCGCTGTCTCTCTGGAATTTATAATGTCTATTTCTCTTTTTTGTTTTGCTTCTGCTTCTGCATTTTGCTTCTCCAGTTCAAGAATTGCTTCTCTTGCAGCAACATCCTGTTGCTTAATGGTCTTCTCTTTTTCTCTTTCTATTTCATTGGCTAATATTAATTGCTTTGCAGTCAGTTCAGTAATCTTTTTAATACCTTCAGAGTCTAAAATATTATTACTGTTTAATAATTTAACATCTGTTTGTTCTAAATAATCGATAGCAGCATCATCTAGTACATAACCATTTAAATCTGTACCAATAACCTGAAGTATCTCATGTTTAAATGTTTCTCTCTCCGTATAAAGTTGAACAAAATCAAACTTTTTACCCACTGTTTTTAGTGCCTCAGAAAACTTTGCATCAAAAAATTCCATTAAAGTAGTAGGGTCTGATGCTTTCTGACAACCTAATAGCTGTGCAACTTTTAGTACGTCTTCTCTGGTTTGATTTACACGAACAAAGAAGGCAACTCTAATATCTGCTCTTAAGTTATCTTTACAAATCAATCCGTCTTTTCCTTCTCTGGCAATTTCTACTCGCTTTACAGATATATCCATAACTTCATATCTATGTATCACGGGTAGCACAAAGATTCCACCAAAGCTTACATGATTGCCTCCGACACCATTTCTTATAATTACTTTTCCCTGTACCACCTTATGATAAAAACTAGAGAATAAAGCAATTAATCCAATAACTATAATAACTGCTGCACCTATACCAACTAACATAACTTGACTTGCATAATTCATGATAGCACTCCTTCAATTTTAATAATGTAGTATATATCTTTATTTGTATCTTTTCTAAATACACAGGCAATCTCATCTTTGTGAAATACCTCTTCTTCAAATTCTGGTTTCACATGAATAATCACAGAAGCCCCATCTCTTTCAATTTCTGCCTGCCCTAAACTTATATGGCTTACATCACATTTTAATTTGCACAGTTGCCTTAAAACATCAAACTCTTCCACTTCCTTATTGCTATTATTCTTAATTAAATTTCTAAAAGGTAAAATTTCTAACTTTGTTATAAATACACTAAGAATAAAAACAGGTAACAGTAGTAAGGTATTGATGAATCCACCATTCTTAATGGGTAGGTAATATAAAAACATAGCGATAATCCAAAAATTTAGAATCAATATACTAAAGCTAAACATGATAGGAATGTCACCAATTTTTAAGAAACCTAGTAGTGCATAAAATGGTCCAGAACCGTCACCCGTACCCTCCATATCCAGATCAAAATCTAAGAAATCAAGATCAATAACACCGAGAATAACTGTAAGCCAATATACCAGTATTAATATTAATAATATGGTCGGTATAAAGTTTCCACCGTTAAAGGCATTACTTAATAACTCCGACATAAATACTTCATTCACCCCTCTCCTAAATTACTTTTGTTAATAGTGATTCCACCCCATAGGTGGAAAATTTACCCGGTTGTTAATATTATATCACATATTTTTTCATTGGAAGCATTTTTAATGATATTTTAATAGACTTTTTACCCCAATTAAATATAGTAAAGTAAACTATAGGTATGAGCTAATGATATAGTGGATAACAAAGATCCACTTTGACTAACAATATATTTATCCTGTTTTTATAATTATTTCATGTTCTTTTTATAATATAGGATGTTCTACCATAGAATTATTTACTTTTATGTGGTAAAATCATTTTATTGTTTTTGCGTAAAGGCGAAATCCATACATTAAAATAATAAATGGTTTTGCATTTACCTATATTGATATTAAAGATAAGGAGATAAGATTTCATGAAAAATAAGCTAATTAGTTTTATGCTTTTAGCACTTTTATTTTCTCTGGCAATATTCCCATTAAGTCCAGTCCAGGCAAAAACTTTGGAATACACTGATTTGTACATGGAATTATCTATATCAGAAGATGTCATTGTACTAACTAATGATACGCCTGATACAGACGAAACATGGATTACAGCAGGTATAACCAATGCCAAGTCAGAAAAAGAAACAATGGAAAAAATGAATGTACAAGCCATATTTTATGACCCAGAAACGAAGGCACTTGTACGACTAATGAAAAAGCAATCGGACCAGTCCAGTGAGATATTTAATCTTTCTAAGCTTAGCGAGGAAGAAAAATCAGATTTTTTTAACAAACTGATAGAATTAGATGATGAGACCGCTACAGCTACAATTGAAGAAGTATCACATTCTGAGGCCGTATTTTTCCGTTATAACATTAAGGTAACTTCAGATGGAAGTACCATGAATGAATTAATTTATAGTACCATTGTCAACGGCTATACCATATCTTTTGACATCTTTTCTAACTCTGACGCTACTCCAATTGATGAAATTTTTATCAAAGAGTTAGTTGACGGAACACATTTTACACAATTTTTAGATAAAGCAGAAGTAGAACAAGAAATTAAAACTTCTGTGATAAAGCTGATTGTAGAAGTTCTTCTGCTAGTTGCTGTAATTGCTTTATGGATATACCTACGCAAAAAACGTAATCAAAAACAAAAATTGAAAAAAGATGACAAAGCAGGTGCTTTGGCTAACTTCTATGCTACCATGAAAGACAAGGAAAATGGCCCAAAAGATGAAGTAAGATTTATCAATCGTACCCAGTATTCAAAAGATGTCATAAAAGACTTTTGCTACTATAATCGATTTATAAAAAATATTAGATTGTGGATTGTGATTGTTGTACTATCCCTTCTGATGATTTATTTACTATATACCTCCTCAGGACTACTTGGTGCAATTATTGGTTCCCTTCTTTTGCTTGTGTTTGCATATTATCAAGGAATCGGCATTGAAAAGTTGGTGGCTAGCATGATAAAGATGTTAGATAAGGACAAAGGTATGGAAGCCATATTTACGTTCTATGATGACTATTTTACTTTATCAGGCATTCAGTATATATCCACTTATCCTTTTCTTCAAATAACAGAAGTTAAGCAGTATAAAGATTTTATATATATTTATACTGGACAAGATAAAGCCTTTTACCTTAAAAAAGACGGATTTGAGGAAGGTTATGAAGCATTCCTTAGCTTTATAGAGAATGGTATTAAGCATGCTAAGAATGCATAAGAATTATGTTCTAAAATTATAAGCTTTTATTAGGAAGTTACCATTGGTTTATCCCTTTGATATAATAGATAAAAAAGTTCAAACTCCTGGTGGTCTCATGACAGAGAATTTTTTATCTATACAAAATGATAAGCCGTAAGTAACTTCCTTCATTATACATTTATATATGAATTACATAATGAAAATACCAAGCCACAATAAAACACATCTATAAAAGAATTGCTTTACATGATACAGGTTTATAACCTGGATATTTTTTCAAAAATTCAAATAAACGAGGTTAATTACATAATGAAACAAAAAACTTTACTTGGAGAATCCTTGTTGTTACTGACTGCCTTTATCTGGGGAGCAGCCTTTGTGGCACAAAGAATAGGTGGCGATTTAATCGGTCCTTTTACCTTTAATGCAATTCGAATGTTGATTGGGGGCATCACTTTACTTCCCTTTATTTATTTTAAGAATAAAAAAGAGTCAAAAGAAAAGGAAGCTATCAATCAGAAGAACTCAAACAAAACCCTTTTAATTGGTGGAATTCTATGTGGACTCGTTCTATTTGCCGCTAGTAATCTACAACAAATTGGATTATCTTATTCTACGGCTTCTAAAGCAGGCTTTATTACTGCCCTATATATTATTATCGTTCCTATCATAGGGATATTTCTTAAAAAGCGGCCTAGTATTGCTCTATGGATTAGCATTATAATCGCGTTATGTGGAATGTATTTACTATGTATCAATGAAGGCTTTACCATTGCATCAGAAGACCTGGTTCTTATAGTAAGTTCCTTTACCTTTTCCATACACATTTTGGTAATTGATCATTTTTCACCCAAAGTAGACGGTGTCAAAATGTCCTGTATCCAATTTTTTGTTGGTTCCTTCCTTTCAACGATTATTATGTTCCTTGTTGAAAAACCTGAAATGAGTGCTATCCTTAGTGCCTGGATGCCCATACTTTATACTGGTGTTTTCTCTTGCGGTGTTGCTTATACGTTACAAATTGTTGGACAAAAAAGGGTGAGTCCCTTCATTGCTTCACTCATCATGAGTATGGAAGCTGTATTCTCTGCTTTAGGAGGCTGGCTCATATTGGGCGAATCTCTTTCAAGCAGAGAATTAGCAGGATGCTTCTTATTATTTTTTGCAATCATCATAGCGCAGCTTCCTGCCCTTAAAATTAATAAACCACAGAATAAGGGCGTAATTTAGTTATATTATTTTTATCCAACTCTACGTACAAACGATTTATAATTAAGAATCTTATCTATATCTGTCATAGCCTCTTGTGGGATATGAAAGCCACTAGCAGCTATGTTATTTAATAGCTGCTCTGGTTTAGTGGCGCCTGTAATAACACTACTTATAATAGGTTTTCTCAGAATCCAGGCAAGAGCAAGAACAGACATATTTGTACCTAAATCCTTGGCTATCTTTGATAACTTCTCGACCTTATCTAAATTTTCATCTGTTAATAGGTTATTAATTTGTTTATCCATTTGATGAGTTGCTCTTGACCCTTCAGGAATTGGACTACCTTTCTTATATTTACCAGTAAGTAGCCCTTGAGATAAAGGTGAGAAAGGTACGATACCAATGCCATTTTCCTCACATACTGACATTATTTCATCTTCTATATATCGATCCATCATATTATACTGAGGTTGAATGACTGACAAGGGTCTTAAACCTAGTTCTTTAATAATGCCCATAGCTTTATTAAGGCGTGCAGCCCCCCATTCCTCACTGACTCCATAATATAGTACTTTTCCTTGCACCACCAAATCACTAAGTGCTTGTAGGGTTTCCTCCATGGGGGTGGTCTCATCAAATCTATGGCAAAAGTACATATCAAGATAATCCATTTGCATATTCTTTAGACTCTTATCCACTTGTTCAAAGATATGTTTACGTGATAATCCCCAGTCATTCGCTCCAGGTCCTACTCTAAAAAAAACTTTACTAGATACCACATAAGAACTTCTTTGAAATTCATTCAGTACTTTTCCTAAGAATTTTTCTGCTTCTCCACCGCTATATGCATCTGCACAATCAAAAAAATTTACTCCATTTTCGTGAGCAACCCTAATTGTATCTTTTGCAATAGTAGTAGCATTGCTCCCACCTAGATCCGTCATCCAACTCCCCATAGAGATTTCGCTTACCTTTAGTCCCCATTTGCCTAAATTTCTATAATTCATTTAACCCTCCTTATATGGAATTTTAATTAATTAATTGACACTATATATTATAATTGTTAAACTTAACTTTAAGTCAAGGGTTTTTAAACATTTCATTTTTAATTAAATCAAACTTCACACAAAATGAGTTATCAAATATAATAGAAAATCTAAATGCAACATTTGAATAATTAATATTATAAGGAGCACAACTATGGAATATACCATTAAACAAGTCGCAGAACGTACAAATCTCACCCCATCAGCCTTAAGATATTATGATAAAGAAGGTCTTATACCTCAGCTAAAGCGTTCAACCTCTGGGATTCGTAAATATACGGATACTGATATCTGTTGGATTGAACTAATCTGCTGTCTAAAAACAAGTGGTATGTCCATAGAAAGAATTAAGGAATTCATGAATCTTTGCCTATTTGGGCCTTCAGCTTGTGAAGAACGCAAAGAACTTCTTGAACAGCATAGAGATCATATTATAGAACATATTAAGTTACTCACATGTAGCCTTTCCACTATTGAATATAAAATAGAACATTACAAAGAAATAGGCGTATTCCATATAGATGGTTAGTATTCTTATCTTTATATAGACCAAGGTGGTGTTATATTAAAATAATAATATTATAAGAACAAATAACCATAATGATTAACATAATACAAATAAACAGTTTATTAACTGTAGCTTCGCTCATCTTCTTATTAATCCTACCACCTAACATACCACCTAATATTCCACCACATACCATTAATACAATTAAGTTAACCTTAAATTCTGGTACATTACCAGTAACTAAGGTATTAAGCAAGCTTGAAGCCTGTGAAAACAAAATGATATAGAGTGAATTTTGTGCTGCAGTTTTTGTATCCATGGAAAAGAAAAAATACAATACAACTAGATTTATAGGGCCTCCACCAATGCCTAAGAAGGAAGACAATATACCAAGAGCTAGTCCAATTGTAATGCACGAATGGAACTGAATAACATGATATGTTTTTATTTTATCCTTATTTATAGTATACACTAATGTAGCTGCCGTAATAAGTAATAGACAGATTCCTTGAATGGCTCCAACCCTATCTTCATTTGCAAATTGTTCAGAAATAATTTGAAATAAATTTTTTCCTACAATACCACCAATTACAGCTCCTATTGCAAGTGGTGTACCAACCTTTGTATCTACTGATGATTTCCCACTTAATTTTAACATAATAATAGAATATAAGGACATAGAAAGCACTGTACATCCCGACAAAAAGCTTATGCTTGCTACACTTAATACTCCAAATGCATCTAAAATGGGCTTAATTAAAACCCCTCCACCTATACCACAGATAGCCCCAATGATGGATGCACCAAAACTAATAAAATAAAATAATATATATAAATATATGTTCAAGATTCCCTCCTGTTAACTTTCAACTATATATAACCTAATTAATATCTGATTATTTCCCGGTGAGTAATTAATTTGTTGAAGCCAGTCTTAATTTAATATTGCTGAACAGTCTTAATACACTATGGATTAAACTTTCTTGCAATTTCTATAAATCTATTTAAGGTATGCACATAAAACATCTTATAGGAATCACAAAAATAATTCTTATTTTCCATATTCTCTCCTAAAACAGCATGACGCTTACAACCTGTTCTACAAATATTAAGAAATTTACATTGTAGACATTCCTCTGGCTTTGTAATAGATTTATCTACAAACTCTTTGCCGATACGATTGTTTTTTAATTCATGAAAGCTATGCTCATTGATGTTACCAAGACGCCATTCATCCAAAACGTAGAAATCACAGGGATAGACAGACCCATCACTTTCAATTACAGGATTAACTGAGCACCTACCATGCATATCACAGCTTTCTGGTGGATATCCCATGAGCATTTGCACAATATTATCAAACATTCGAATACTCACTATATTCCCTTTTACGATATCCTGATACCATAAGTCAAACAACTGACACAGAAAGTTACCATAGTCCTGAGGTAATAAAGAATATTTGTTTTTACCAACCTTATCAAATTCATCTAAACAAGGGATAAATTGCATAAATTGGATATTATTCTTTTTAAAAAACTCATAAACTTTAGTTGGATGCTTTGCAATACCTTTACTTACGACGCATAAAACATTGTATTCAACTTTATATTTATTAAATAGTTGAACTGTTTTAAGTACTCTGTTAAAGGTGTCTTTTCCTGTTTTATCTTTTCTATTCTGATCATGTATTTCTTTTGGCCCGTCCATGGAAATACCAGCCAAAAAATGATTCTTCTTTAAAAATATCGCCCATGCATCATTGATACTAATTCCATTGGTTTGTATAAAAAAATCAGTTCTAATCTTTTTACTATTATATTTTGTTACTAGTTCTACAAATTTCTCATAAAATTCTAAGCCAATTAGGGTCGGTTCGCCACCTTGAAATGCAAAACCAACCATATTATCTGCATATTCTAAGGCTTTCTTTACGATGTTCTCCATCGTGCACTCTGACATAAAACCATAATTTTTAACCCCTCTATGTTCCATTACATCATAATAAAAACAATACTTACAATTCATATTACAATTTCCAGAGGAAGGCTTTATTAAAATCGTTTGATTCGGCATATACTACCTCCAATTTACTAATGGTGTGACACGGGGACAGGTTAGCTGTCACATTTTATTGTGACAACTAACCTGTCCCTATGTCACACGCATAATGACCACTATAACTTTCTTAAAGTCAATTATAATTTTTTATCTTCAACTAATAAAATAATATCATAACATACTACTATTTTCATCTACATTTTTATTTCTACATATTAATGCTTCACGACTATTTTTTATACTTCAATCATGTAGCAGATAGTTGTGACATGGGTGTTGTGACAACTAACCTGTCCCCTCTGTCACATTTGAATGGTCTGTCCTGTAATATAAGTAGATGCATCCAACGCCAAAAATACATATGCTTCTGCCACCGCAACAGGCTGACCAGCTCGCTTCATAGGTGTGTTCTTTCCGAATGTTCCTACTGTTTTCTTATCCAGAGTAGATACAATTAATGGAGTCCATATTGGACTAGGAGCTACTTGATTCACTCTTATCTTTCGATCCGCAAAATTTGCAGACAAGGATCTAGTAAAGGCTGTGATAGCGCCTTTTGTAGATAAATAATCCAATAAATTTGGATTTCCTTTAAGCGCTGTAACAGAACTTGTATTTATTATAACGCTATTTTCCATAAGATGTGGAAGTGCTACTCTAGTAATCAAGGATTTCTAGATATCTGTTCGACATAGCAACACAACCGTCTCCACATGCCTTGAGAGTACAATAATGATGTCGTATAAGGCTGCTATCCCCTTGGCGGTAGGGTATGTTTCTTAAAAATACCACTGGATATAAGATATTTAAGACCGGAGACCATAACACCACTAAGCAAAGATATTTTCTTCTCGATAAATCTTAACTATTTTTACTGAGTTTTTTCCTTTATAAATTCTTATGGAATTGCGCTCAATAAAACCTTCAAATTATTGTGCCTTTCTTGAAAGTTTTATTCGGCACAATTAAAATTGATTGATAATATATTTTTGTCAGATTTTATTAATATCATCTTTAGAACCAGACACATACTTATTTGTAGTTAATTGAGAATACAAGAACGAATCATCCAATAACTGCAAAAATACCGTTCTTGACACTTTTGTGTCAAGATTAATGTATTGCCTAGAATCATCAAATTTGAATTTTTTCTTTAAAGTGTCATCATAAGTATCGATAAAATTAATTATATCTTTTTTATCACACTTTCTTAAAACAACAGATTTAGAGGCTACTTTCACTACTTTTCTTGCAAAACTAACATCATTAATTCCTTGCTCCAATTTAGTTATATCTTGTACCAAATCAAGTTTCCCAATTTCCTGAATACTTTCTTTTGCTTTCTTCTTAACTACTTCAACAAAACCAAATTTTGATTCTAGCTTTTTCAAATCTTTTACAAATAATTTTCCATCAACCATCATAAAATCAAAATCAAAATTAAGTCGAAAAATTGAATCATTAAATTCTTTCAGTTGATTTGATCCTGTGAGTAAAATATTAATTTTATCCGAAGCCTTATCTCCAGTATTCTTCTTTACCATCATTACTTCATAATTTTCTTTATATAATGTAACCCTGATGTTTTTATGTACATATGCAAATATGAATCCTTTAATTTCAGATAGCTTGTCCTTTTTGATATCATACTCTTGTACCGAAGTATTTATTTGTACAGAATTAATAAACTCAAACTCATGAATAGGTTGTTCATAATCATACAAATATAAAACATCCTTCCTATCATCAGCTTCTGTTAGACCCATTATTTGTAATTCTTCGCTTTCTAAATACTTGATAGTATGAGAATAGAAATTTTCTGTCAATTTCGTTTGAGTCCCTGAATCCAAATCTCCTTTTCTTAATTCTAATTCTTGATCTTTTTTTAATAAGAAAAAAAGTTCACCTTTTACTTTATTGCTTGCTATTTTCTCTACTGAATTCAATAAATTTTCACGACTAATTTTTATAACTTCACTCATGCGCTTTCTCCTTTACAAAAAATATATCATCATCTATTTGCAAATATTCTAAATTACTATTCAAAGTAATTTTGTTTCTCGTAATTAAAATACATGCTTCATGTACTTTTTCATCCCTAAGTTCTACATCTGCTTCATATAAGTGGTAACCTAAAATTGCTAATGTAGGATTTGCATAATAAATATCAGTTTTCACATATATAATTCCAATTACAATTAGTAATAAAAGTAAAACCACTGTATACCTAAGTTTAGATAGATCGAAACATATTAGTGGAATAATGTAAGTAGTTAGAAATGTTAAATGTTCATAAGTTTTATTCTTAATTTTTTTTACTTCAAAATACTCCTGTGTCCCCGAAGATATCTTGTGATTAAATGTTTTTACGAATCTTGTGCTTATTCCTAACAATAGAATACTTATGCAAGGGATGATATTCATCTTAAAAAGTGTTACTATTCCTATAAATTTTGCTTCTTTACTGAAATCAATTGGAATATCAGCATTAACCACTATTAGCATTAAAAAAAGAAGCCACAATGAGGATAAATACATTTGAAATTTCATCCAATTAGTCTTATACATTTAACTCTCCCTTCCAATGAATAAAATGTCATTGAAAAATATATAGTTACTAGACACCCTCTTATTTTTCATTTCTTTTCTAAATACCAAGCTTATCAAAGAGTATTCTATTTCTCTTTTTTGCATCCTTAATAATTTTACTAAATGACAAAATTTCTACATAGGCATTATAGGTGTCATTAAACAAATAATAACCCATATTGTCAGGTGTATGTTTAAAACTATTAAATCGTATTGTTTTTTCCAAACTTGGAGTAATATCACATACAGCATATAAATAAAATTTTGTATTACTTCCCACTTTTATTGTTCTTCCATATTTATCTTTTGCTTTTCCAGCCTTTATCTTCTCAATATACTCATACAATTGAGTGATAGGATTATCAGAAATTGTATAATCATCCCTCATTGGTCTTTTTAACTCAAACAGTACTATAGTATCAAATTCACCACCATCATTCTCATCATCAGAGACTGCTACTGGGTTATCCAAAATCATGATGTCTGTACGCTCTTCTTTGTTATCATTATTAAATGGAACATCAGAGGAAATAAAACTGCAATACGCTAATTTTTCATCAATCAGCCATAAATTATGGTTATCATAATCTATGTCATCAGATGTAGTTCTCATTGGATATATTAAATTGTGAACATAGCTTTCTTTATTAAATTTTTCACTATCAGTTTTTCTTATTCCATTTTCAAGTAGACTTATAATGATTTTTCTATGAGCTACATAATTTGCCAGTTCCGCTTTATTAGCTTCACTAATCTTTCCTATCTGATTTTCAAACAATTGCTTATATTCGTAATCACTGTCAAATCCCTTTTCTATCTTTTCTAAAAGCTTTTTATTATCAGCTTTTACACCTTTGTCAAATTTCCTTTTAATCTGATACAATTCATCATCCAGTTTATCATCACTCAAATTTGGCTTTATTTTGCTTATCTCAGGCGACATATATTTTAGAAGATGTCTAAACTGTGGTGCCTCTTCAGTAACATATCTACGAATCCGTTGTTTTTTTTCTTCCTTTATAGGTTCTAAGTAATCTTTGAGATATTCTTCTACTGCACTACAGCTAATTTCCATAATCTGTTCTAAAGAAACTTCACTAATTAAATCATTTCCTTTATCAGGAATATTAAAAGAAAGTCTATTCATATCAACATTATTGTCTAAGTATTCAGAGGTTAATACCCCCACATAATAAAACTGATGTTTTTCAAAAATTTGCTTATCTAGATCAATAATTGATTTATCTAATTCTTTTTCGTCAACAACACGGTTGTTAGCACATAGAAAGAGTTTATTTCCATTCAATGATGCTTCCTCCATTTTGACATTTAATAAAGTGAATGCTTTCCCATTAATAATAAATCTTTGTTCGTTTTCATCAGTTTTTATTGTTTCATTAAATATTTTGTTTAAGAAAAATCTTTCTCCATCATCATCATAAAATATTTTAGGGCAATCTTTCGATAGGAAATAAACCAAACAATGTTGAATGATCTTAATTGCAATGGTTTCTCCGTTCTTAGGTAAATTCTTTCTATACTCTGTTTTATAGTTTTCTAAAGAAACAGAAGTCAAGTTTTCTTCTGCACCTTGGTGTTCCTCAAGTGAATCATCAATTTCAGAATTGGATGCTGAAAACTCAAAACATCGTTTTACATATTCACCCTCATCCATATATATACTACATATAGAAGCCTTTTCAAAAGCTTTCAACCAAGAGAATCTACCAACTCCTTTACCACCTTTGTCAGCCTTATATGTTGAATCTGATTCCATAAATGAATTAAGATTCCTCTCATTAAACCCCATTCCATTATCTTCAACAACGAATCCAACAAGCTCTGGCAAAGCATTTTCCAACTCAGGTAGCACCATTTGATTATCTCTTACAGATTTTATAGTTATTATACCATTGCTAAAACTATTGTCATTTTGTTTTCGTTCCTCTATAGAATGAATTGAATTTACAATAGCTTCAAACAACGGCAATAACGGTTTATTCTTAGGTAGGTTAAAGTTTTTAACTCTCCCAATCAAATTAATAGAAAAGTGTTTCATTATTTCCCTCCTTGAGCCTGTATCTCTGTTGCCCCGATGATGTCTTTTCAATCGGTACAATTCCTATATCAGCTGTTTTAATATAATTAAGAAACAAAGTGCCAAGGAGTAATCGATTGCTTCGAGATATCCTATTCCATTCATAACCCTTAAATAAATCCCGAACCAAGAATACTTCTCCAGATAAAATACTTGCTAACTCAGCTTTTGCAATGTCCAATAACTCATTTGCATTTAACACTTTTATTCCTCCCAATAATAACAATCATATAAACAACATTGTTATAACAATTGTATCTCTCAGAGAGTTATTTTACAAGATAATTGTGTGTAATATTCTAAATTTTGACACCTTCCTATTTACGAATTATAATCTCATCATTATCTATCAACAATAAAACCCTCAGCTTTCTGAGGATTTTAGTCTTAACAGATTCTCCTTATGTCGAGAGCAGTAACCCCTTTATGTATCCTAGCTACTCCTAAGTTTTGAATTTAATATATAATAAATTTCCAGCAAACCCTTATGAATGCTGGAAAATTTTTGTCCACATTTTGTATATTTAGTATAGCGCAATCTAATGGAACGTGTTATAATGTAACTATATAATATGGAGGAAACGTTATGAAAATACTTTTATTTGGCGTATCAAATGTTGGCAAATCCATCACTGGTGAGTTGCTTGCGCATCGTTTAGGGTATGATTTTTACGATCTTGATGAAGAAATTAAAAAACA
>JBKEAO010000046.1:0-15376 GCA_047972335.1 Anaerocolumna sp.
GGTTTTGCAAATAAATCCCATCCATCATCTGCATTGTTATAAGCAATACATCCGTCAAATACATTGCCATCACCAATGGTTAACTTAGCTGCAAATCCATCTGCATCTTCATAACCCTTATCAGCATTACCGTAAGAGGTACAGTTTAAAACCAAGTTATTAGCAGGCCAATCTTCATAAGTATCTGTAGTTTTAAATCTACTTAATTGAATACCTGTATTTCCATTATTGTAAGCATGAATGTCATCAAGAACACAATTACTACCTGATAATTGTAATCCCTTTTGCTTATCTGCTGAATTGGTTACGTCAAACCCTTGTATATACCAATAATCCCCAGCAAATACAATGCCAGTAACAACTTTGTTAAAGTTAAACACAGGCCTTGTAGTAGCTTTCGGATCTGCAATCATGTAAATCATTGCATCTGCACTTCCATCAATGCCTCTCTCTACAGTAAGCGGACTTTTTAAATTGTAGGTTCCACCTGCAAGAACAATTTTTTGTCCTGGTGTCACATATTTTACAGCAGTATAAATATCTAGTGGATTACTTCTGCTTCCATCACCACTTGTTGTTCCATTTGGTGATACATAAAGTGAATTCATATTATAATTTTTATAAACCACTGTGTGGGTAAATGTTTTGGTTTCATAGGAAGATAATACTTTAAATTTACCAGGTTTATAATCCTCATCTGGTGTAAAGATAATCGTATAGGTATTATTTCCCTTAGTTAATGTAACATTTTTCTTCACTGGTGTATTGGCACTTACAGCTTCTTTTTCAGCGATATAGTTACCTTTTGCATCAGTTATGGTTAAAATTCCATCTGCATTTCCTACATATACCAATTCATAATCTGCCATACCAGTAGCAGTTGTTGATGTAACATCATAAGAAGGTGTCACATAAGTAATTGGTCTTGGCTCTGCAGGTGGATCAGTTGCAGGGTCTGAGGTAGAAAATTCAATGTCTGATACGGTAATATCTGCATAACGAGAAGCAAAGAAACCAACATAAATATTTTCTCCATCCAGATTGGTAAGTGCATCTTGGGCCTCATGATAATAGGTTTCCTTTTGCACATTTCCTAATAAGTCAACATAACTAATACGATATCCTGTATTATCTCTTTGAATGGTTAATATAAATTCATCCGTTGATAATTCCTGAAGGTTATGATCTGCATTGGTAAAGTTCTTAACAATATTATAACTACCAGCGCCTAATATACCACAGCTTGTATCAAGGGGTACCATAGTTGAACTAAAACCTGGAATTGCTGTAAGTGTGCTATTAGGAGCATTCAATAAATCTAACTTTTCATTGGTTACCTGGGTTTTTTCTTGTGCTCCAACACCTAAATACATTGAAATCTTACTTCCTACGTCTGAAACCTCACCTATGGATGAATCCCATAAGTACTCTACCTTAGTAACAGAAGCCATATAGGAGTTATTCCAGAAGGTAGATGGATCTCCATTGATACCAACTGCATCAGCAGCCATTAATCCAAAACCTTCCTGTCCATTGGAGTAGGTCCATTCATTGACTTTAACTTTTGCTGATAACTTAAAGTTTTCACTTGCATCAACAGTTGTGTAATAAAATGCTAAGCCATCCGTAGAAGCAGGTACTAATTTACCCTTACCAGCTTTACTCCATAGTTTTACTGTGCCAGGAATAGAATCATCATAACTATTATTTTGTGTATCTACTCCGCTACCAAAGGCACTATAGTTCCAACTTATCTCCAAAGTATCTTGAATCTCTTTGGTCATTATAACAGAGGAGGCACTCTCACTGTCACGGTATGCCATTACTTTTATAGAATAGGTAGCTCCAATGGTTAAACCAGTTATGGTTACTTTCTTTGATGTAGTTTCTTTTACCTCATCATAAGATGTACCATCTTTACTGATCAGTACTTTATAGTTTGTAGCTTCTAAAACTTCACCCCAAGCAACCTTAATGGAACCTTTTCCTAGGTTGTTGATATAAAGAATCTCAGGTTTTGCTAAAGGTAGTATAAATTCTACTACATCGGAGGTTTCACCTATCTTGTCAGCTTCACCTTCTCTACTTAATATAGCTTTAAAATGATATTTACCACTTCCTTCAGGTGTAAATATAACTGAGCCATTTACGCCTGGTGCTGAAACTTTTTCTATCTTTTTCAGTGTTTCGCCTTCATACATATAAAGTGATATGGAATCTGCATAACCATTGCCAACCTCACCTTGGTAATCTACCGTGATATTTCCACCATCTGTGGAAACATTAGTAATGGCAGGCCTTTTTACATCACTCCAAGCAACTGAATCATCACCATATACAATCTGCATACCATAGATTGGTATCTTGGTTCCTTGTCCGTAGAAGTAATAGGATTTTCCTTTTAATACCTCATAAGTTTTAGTAATATATTCATTACTACTACCAGCAGTATATTCATCAATAAGAACTTTATTATTGTCAACGAAATAATAAAGTTTACCACTATTTAATTTAAATGCAATAGTAAATTTTCCATCTTCTTTTGGTGTAACTTTTACAACAGATCCTGCTGTGGGGATATCACCTTTACTAGGCGTAGGATTTCCTGTGCCAGCAACATTTCCTGCATAATCAATACCTTCAATGTTTTGTAAATCCAATTTATACGCCATTTTCTCAAGTACTTCTATTCCATTGTAATCAGTACTTGGTAATAGACCTTGGCTTATGTCAAGGACATATTTCACTGCGGATTTCTTATAGGCTAAGCTATAGATCGGAATTTTTGTTCCACTACCGTAGATATAATAGATGTCTCCAGCTTTCATCTCATACTTTTTCTCTATAAAGCTTTCAGTAGCATATTTAAGTGTTTCAACAAGGGTTCCATCCGCCTTTACCACATAAAAATCCTTATTTGCCCCAAGCTTTAATATAATAGAGAATACACCATCAACAGTAGGACTTACCTTAACAACCGCACCTTTTGTTGGTACTGCACCTTTATTTGGATCTGGATTGATAGTTCCTTGCACGTAGCCTTCATAGTTGACACCTGCAATCACTTCTGGAGTATTCTTTAACAGCATATTGTCTAATACTGTGATTCCAGCTGCACCACCATAGGTAGTTCCAACACTAAGACCAGCCAAAAGATCAATTGGTGTTACTTCACTTTGGGGTTCTTCAGGAACTTCAATATCAAAACCTAACAAATTGTCCAAAGTATTTTCTTCACTATCCATTACAATCGGACTCCAATTATCATTTCCATTTAAAAAGGCATCTAGGGAAATCGCTGTATCATCAGATAACTTAGCGGTTTCTAATACTTTTGCCCAACTAGCTCTTTGTTTATGATCAAAAGTACCACGTTCCATGGTTCCATATTCATAACTAAGAGGAGAAGTTCCGCCTAATGTACTGTTCCAGCCAACGGGTAAAATTAAAGATTGCCCTTCACTTCCCGTAAAGTTTGTATGCTCAATTACTGTATTATAGAATACAACCTCGCTGGTATCACTTTTCCATGGTCTACCCAAATATCCTGGTTTTGAATAATAAGCAGAAGCTGTATCAACACCTGGAACTGTAGAAGTGATATGACAGTTATACATTAAATATCCTCTTCCCAAGGACTGCTGTGGCGCAGTAATATAGGCCACATCTGTAGAGCCTTCACTTGTATTCATAACAAGATCACATTTATAAAAAGCTGCTGTCATTGGTCCGAATATATAGTCAGTTCCACCCATAATAGCACATTTGTCAAAAGCAGCTCTTACCTGGGAACCACCATATAAAGTATCTTGTCTGCCTACAAATCGGCAATTGCGAAATACTACTTGATCTGAATTATTAGCTATTGCCAAAGCTGCCGCTCTCTCTACATAAGCTTTGTCCTGTACCGCTGTACTTCCAACAGTTGTAGATCTCTCGCCTTTATTTCCTGTTTCCAGTACTACAACATCGTTGGCTTCTTTTTTGGAAATATACTGATTGAAGGAGTTTTCAAAGATAATTCCCTCTGCTTGAAAACCATCAGCCATAATCACTACTGTCGCATTCCAGTAACTTCCATTGGTGGTGCCAGCACCTGGATTATGATAGGATAAGTAATCATTTGATTTATTCACTGCTAATGTATTGGCATCATATTTTCCATCTGTACCCATACTGTAATAACTATATCCATGGCCATAGTATGAGGTAATTCTAACTGCTTGTGCCTCAATGTCTACACCTTTATTGGTTAAACCAATGCTTGGTGCACTACTCGCATTCTTAAGGGTTACATTTGGTATATCAACTACTAACATTTCTTCATAATTGCCAGGCTGAATTTCAATGGTAACACGAGCATTGTCTGCTCTATTCATTTCCTTCACTGCCTCTAAAGCTTCATTGATGGTTTTATAATCACATCCAGTATTTCCTACTGTGATTACACTCTTATATTCCACAGGGGTTGTAACAGTAATGCCAGTTACATAGGTCTGCTTCGCTTTTTCACCTGTAAAGCATGAAATTGTAATCATTCCCGTTTCTTTTGCTTTATATGACACAGTATCGATTTGTCCTGTACTTCCAGACATTTCATCTACTGTTAAATCATCATTGACTTTAAATGCTCCAGCATAACAATAAGAAATGGTTACTACATCATTGGCTTTTACCGGTACATTGATTTCTCCACCTGAACTCATGAGTAGATAGGTTTTATTTTCTGCTACGAAAGATTCAGAAATTTGTAAACCATAATAGTACTTTTTGCCGCCAATTGTTTCAATACCTTGTCCACCAAAATCTTTGTTCAGTGTGGCAAAATTCCAGCTCGTAAGTCCTGTAAAGTTAACTGTTGCATTGGTTTTAGCACCCGCCACCTTAACATCAGGAGAAAGAGCCATAGCATATGGATACTCACCAGTACCAGCTACCTTTATGCTATACTGACCATTACGAAGTTCTATGTTATCATCAGTCAAATGAAAGGTATAGCTATATCCCTCTTCATTAATATTGGTAAATGTAATGGTTCCATTGCTTTTCGCTGCTTCATCAATGCCAGCTAAGGTAACATCTACCGGATACTTTGCTTTCTCTACAAATTCAAAATCAAATTCCTTACTTTCTGTTACACTAATCTTTCCATTACCAGTTAAGCTATAGTCATTTACCCCTTCCACTAAGATGTCATATTCCATACCTGTTTCTAGTTGCAGGTTATAGGTTCCATCTATGGATATCATCATTTCAGGAATGAAAACACCCTCTGAAACAAAGGTTAGTTTTAATTGAGATAATGCCTCTGGAGAAAGACCAATGATTTTACCATTTAATGCACACAAGGAAACTGCTTCTACCACTACATTAAAGTCTAGACTTTCTACATTTTCTGGAATAGTTAATAAACTTTCACTTGAAATAACATATCCACTTGCATTTTGTAAAGCAACATCATAGGCATACTTTTCATTTAAAGTTGTGGTATACATTCCATCTATTACAGGAGCAGAAGTTACTTCTCCAGTGGATTGATTTGTGAAGGTGACTGCATAGTCACATAGTCCCTCTGGAGCGATAACATTACCAGTTATTTCTACAGGTTTTGTATGCTCACGATAAACTCTGGCAACTACCAGTTTTTCATCTGTAGAATAAATCTTATAAGTGCCCGTTTCTGATGCATAGAATGTCATCACTGTCGCTGTACTGCTGCCATTGGTATGAACCTGTGTAGCTACCTTTTTAGATGGTGCTTCCACATTGATTGTTGACTTGTTTCCATTCGAAGCAACTACTAATGTTAAAATATCATTTTTAGATAAATGAATACCCAGATTCACATTCGTAGTGTTTGCCTGATTGGAATAGATATAACCGCTATAAGTAACACCATTTGCAGATAATGTTTTCTCATCTGTATGGGTTAATTCCTTATTGCTTGTACGTAGTCTATGGGTAGTAGAGGCTCCCCCATCACTAAATGAGAATTCCCCATTATTTAATGTAAAACTCGCCAAATTTTTACCTGACGAACCTGGTGTAACACCTGGGAATATTTCTGTATTGATAATATCCTTTGTTAGCTTATTGTTATATATACTTTCATCAAGAAGCTCTGCCCCAAAATCCCATACATCAATTTTTTCAGTGTCACTTTCTGGAATACTTACTTCCTCCTCCATTGTGGATACACTGATTTCATATAGATATACTGCATCTGTTGCAGTGATCTCAACATAGCCTGGTTCTCCTGTATATGTGAATTGAAATTCATCCGCATCTGCTGCTTCACCATTCACCGTATAGTTATGATATCCAGGATATGTTTTGACCATAACAATTGCGCTACCACTTACAGGTACTAAAAGCTTTGTTCCTGTATTCATTTGGGTATCACCATTGGTAGGTCTGGCTTCTAACTTACCTTCTTTTGCATCGATTAACATTCTGTCAAATTCTCCTGTTGTTCCCTCTACATTACCACTAAAAGCGCCCTCTTCTCCCCCTCGAAAATTCCAGGTGGTGATTGAACTTGCTTCCTCCATTGCTTCATCTGCATAAACGACTAAGCTTGATGAGATATTTGCAAGTATCATCGAAACAATCAATAGACAGGCAATGGCTCTCATGTTAACGTATTTTTGTAAATGAAACATAACTTACCTCCTTCTTCCTCATTGATTCACTCAAAATGTAACCTTTTACATGAGTATTACTTAAGTAAGGTTGGCAAATTCCCTATTTAAGCGCATTTTGTCAGTATTACAAATTGGTAAATACTATTCTTATTTCATTTATTTGTAAGCGCTTACATTTTTAACCAGGGCTTACACTTAATAATCTAACACGTTGGAGGGGTTTTGTAAATATATTTTTGGTAATATTGTACTAATATTGATAATATTTTCTTTATATTTCATAATATTGTTTAAAACAATATTTTACAATGAGATTTAACTATTTGTATATCTTTTATAAAATCGCTATGTTTTTTCAAGATATTATAATTTTCAACCAAAAAAGTGTGCATTTCGCACACTTTTTCTATTATTGTCTTTTGTATTTTCGCAAGACTTTTCTATAACACCTACTGCTGTTTTTCATTCATTTCCCACTACTTTTTATTCATTTCCCTGAATCTTAACCACTTGTTTTCTCCATATCTTCGTACGGTATAGTACATACAATATCAGTGTAGATAATGCATTACTGATCACAACAGAGTACCATATACTTTGCAATCCCATATGCAGTATATTTTCGCAGACGAATAAGGTTACAAAACGGAACACCCATAATCTAGTAGCATCCACAGCCATTGTAATCATAGTATGACCAGACCCCTGAAATAGGCCAATGGTGGAATTATAAATACCATTTGTCCAACAATAAAAAGATAAAATTGCTAGAAACTCTGCTGCATAAAAAACCACCTCATCACTATCTGAGAAAATGCTTACAATAGAGGTGGATACTATATTTCTCGATAAGATAATTCCACTTATAAATAAAAATATCATGGAAACATTTCTAGATAATCGGTAAGCTTTATCCGCCCTGTCATATTGTCCTGCTCCAACATTTAAGCCTACAATCGTTCCAGTTGCAGAGCCCATTGCATTAGATGGTAGTGAAATAAGCCCATTTACCTTATTACCAATACCATAAGCTGCTGTAGCCACCGTACCATATTTTACAACACTCTTGCCCATGAGAAGGAACCCAAATTGCATTGTACTACTTCCAAGTGCTGTTGGTATTCCTAATCTTATAATAGAAAAAACCATATGTTTGTTAAATTTAAAATTTTTTAAGGTAATATAAATTGGATTCTGCTTATTCCTAAGTGATAAAAAGGCTATAATGGCACATGATACTTTAGCGAACAAGGTAGATAAGGCCGCACCTGCGATTCCCCATCCAAAAACAAACATAAATATAGGAGACAGAATCATATTGATCACAACGCCCAAGGTATTAAGTAACATAGGCCGTACCGTATTTCCTTGTGATTGGTTTACTGACTGAAAAATATTAATGACAAACAGAAAGGGCATATCTAACATAGTAATTCTTAAATATATGTTTGCATATCTATTAACTACCGATTCTGCACCTAACCAATCAACGATTGCTGGTGTCGCCAAAAAACTCAACAATGAAAACATCACTGAAAAAATCATGGAGCACATAAAGATATGGCTTGCCATCTTTTTTGCTTCTTCTTCCTTTTTTGCTCCAAGATATTGGGATATCAAAATAGATCCAGCCACTACAATCCCTGCCCCAAAGTTAACCACAATACTTTGAACTGGTGAAACAATGGTAATCGCTGCTTGGTGCGATTCACCCATTTTCCCAAGCCAATAGGTATCTGTTAAGTTATACATTGTCTGTATAAATGTGTTTGCAACAATAGGTAGTGCTAGCTTTGCAAATACTTTTGCCAGATTCCCACCTAATATTTCATCTCTATTTCGTATCTTACCCATTATTATAACCCTTGCATACCGCAAGCTTGCGATATTGCCACAAATAAACAGGCTGAAAGAATCTTCACGTGGCATCCTTCCAATATTTAAATTTTCTCTCAGCCTCTACATCATCTAACGCTAAAGCCTTTCGATGCATGATTCATTATCTATCTATATATTTTGTATGCATGACTAAAAATTCTTCCAAGTTTTCATCATACCATTTATGTCCCCCTTGGCAGATATCATGATAAAGGTTATGTTCTACTTGAAATAACTGATAAGCCTTTTTCATAATATTTACCTGCTCTATAGTATTAACAATACCCCTTGGACCATTTAGATGATCCTCCATACAAGATTGAATCATCACTGGTCTTGGTGCTAGGAGTGCCCCAATATCCCCCATATCCACATGTCCCCATAATTTAGGTACGTAATTACAACTACAATTCCCATTTAATTCAAGGAGGGAATCCTTATAGCCATACATATAGCCACTAATAACAGAAAGTCCGATTCTATCGTCTAAAGCAGATAACCACAACGTCAACATGCCCCCACCTGAAAATCCAAGGCAACCAACTTTTCCTAATTGTAATTCTTTGCGTTCTTCTATGTAATCTAATAATCGCATCATATCCCATGTATTCATACCTATCACAGTTTGCCCTAATGGTTCAGCCATATGTGCTAGATGGAAACAAGAGGATCTTAAAAAGGCCTCTTCACTTTCTAATTGCATGGCTTCTTCTCTTCGCTCACCAAACCCTCTAATGTCAGGGCAAAACACAATGTATCCTAGTTTCGCCAACTGCATACCATAATCATAATTAAATTCTTTTATTTTGTCAGCAACGGCAGGAATATCATAACATCCTGCGATGGAATACTTTCCTGCGCCAGAATGACCAGGGGGAGCGATAAAGCACTTCATATCATCTTCATTTAATTTTTCTGGTATTAATACATACATTGGCATATAAACGCCTGGTTCTACCTGTATTATTATTTTTTCTCTGGTAATATCAGAAGTAATTTGAACGCGCTCTAGTACTTTGGGTTCTAAAGGGCAAGTCTCCATATTGTTTAGACCAATTAAATTTCTAAGGATTTCTCTTGTTTCTTCCTTCCAAAGTGCATACTCCTCCACAGTGTTGGCTTGAAAGGAATTTTTTCCTCCCTGATCAAACTTTTTTTTCATATGATTGATACAGGTATAATATTTATCTATATGCAAGATCCTCTCCATATTTTTCTCCATCCTCTTGTTATATCTACTGGTTATATCTACTTGTTATATCTACTTATGATATACTGTCGTTTAGTTATACAATTTTAATTTCTATTCCATCCATAGTTACATTGTGGGATTCCAATCCCCTAACACTATCTCTTTGGAATATCTGATTGCTTCCTCATCCTTTAGTAATTTAATCCAGTCTGGTCTCTTTGTAGTCTTAGCACCTGCTCCTGTGTTATTATACTCAGCAAAAATGACTGTACTTCTTGCATCTACTTTTCCCCAGTCATGCCAGCCTTCCTCATTAATATGTTCCCCCATGTAGGAATTAAGAATAGCAACCTTTGCATGGTTTCTCCAGGGCCTTCCAAGATAAACACTTCCAGGAGGGCAATTACTGGTGAATTTACATTGATCAAACACGTATCCCTCATCCTCCATAGAAGTTGAGGCCGCTGTTACATATCCGTTAATTTCTTTATTCACATAATTAGAAAACACTTCGCACTCTTCAAAATATGCGGTTGCTCCACCAAATATAAAATCAATATCCCCACATATAAAGCAATTCCTATACCAGTGTCTGCCATGTACCCTAGGTGCAAATTCCTTTGGTCCTCTAAATCCATTCTTCTCATAAGCCGTCTGGGGAAGAGGTGCTGTAAAAAGCGTATCCTGTCCACCAAGTAACCTGCAATTTTGAAAGGACATTCTATCACCGTCAACATATAATGCAAGGGCTTGCCCCACCAGATAACCTGGTCCAGAAGAATTTTCAAAAGTTATATTTCGTGCAGAAAAATCATTACAGTCTACAAATACACTAGCTGTCCGAAAGGTACCTCTTTTTTCATTATCTTCAAGTATTTCTGTTGCGTAAAGACCATATGTGATGATTGTGTTTTGGGGTTCAGGATCCATACCAAATAGCGTAATATGATCTTGCTGAACAACCAAATTTTCTTTATAGATACCTGGTTCAATTTCTATTCTTACTCTTTTGCCTAGATACTTTTGTGCAACTTTTAGAGCATCCGCTATTGTAGGAAACTCTTTATTCAATCCTACCTTAATAACTATTTCATCCATATTATTTAACTCCCATTCTAATAACTTTAGTTATTATCACTCATTTTACAAGCAATGAATTATTTAATTTATTCATCTTCTTGAGTTTATATCATCATGATTAACTTACACTTCCCAGTTAAAATTCTCTTTTATACCTGATGAGTTCAGTCATAACACTATATTTATTTTTTTTAGAAATAACTAATAAATAACATAATATTTAAAACCGTAAGGGTAATACCTATTGCCCATAATACAATATTATGTCTTAATGTATTTTTGTATTTTCCCATCACCTTTCCTTGTGAAGTCAAAAATATCTGTAAAAACACTGTAATCGGCAACTGAATACTTAAAAGCATCTGACTGTAAATAAGTCCCTTAAAGGGATCACTTATTAAGAATATTACAACAGTTGCAATGCCAAGAATTCCAGCCACACCAATTTTCGTATGTCTGTCTTTGATATCATATGGCTCATGGAAAATTCCCGCAAATATAGTACCTCCTGCCATACCAGCTGTCATTGTTGATGAAATACCTGCAAATAATAAAGCGATTGCAAAAACAATTGCTGCAAAATTACCAACCACTGGTACAAGCATTTCTCCAGCTTGCCCTAATTCAGTTACGATAACATTCTGTTTAAAAAATGTAGTAGCCGCTAAAATAATCATTGCACTATTGATAGCCCATCCAATAATCATTGAAAACAGTGTGTCTAAAAATTCGTACTTTAATTGTTTCTTTATAACTTTGTCATCTTCTAAGTTCCATTGCCTACTTTGGATAACTTCAGAATGTAAAAAGAGATTATGAGGCATTACCACAGCTCCAAGAACTGACATAATGATAGGCATTGAGCCATGTGGTATTGATATTGTAGTCCATCCATGCACCGCTTCCGCCCAAGAAACCTTTACCATCGTTAACTCATATAAAAAAGATATACCAATAATTGAAACAAAGCCTATGATGAATTTTTCTAACTTACTATAAGTATTTGAATATAATAACCATAAGATTATTACAAGTATAATCACTGCACCTAATTTAATAGGAACCTGAAATAGCATATTTAAAGCTATTGCACCACCTAGAATTTCTGCCATAGCTGTAGAAATCGCAGCTATTATTCCAGTTGCAAGAACAATTTTAGATAACCACGGCTTCAAGTAGTGTGTTGCCGCCTCAGCCAAACATTCTCCTGTTACAATACCCAAATGCGCAACATTATGCTGTAAAACAATAAGCATTATAGTAGACAAAGTAACCATCCATAATAACTTATAACCATACTCTGATCCTGCTGCAATATTAGAAGCCCAATTACCAGGGTCAATAAAACCTACTGTTACTAATAAACCAGGACCAAAATATTTAAATACTTCTTTTAATCCCAAAGACGGGTTATGCCCTTTTGTACTTAACATCTTGCGTAATTCCATTTTAAAACACCTTTCATCTATTGCTTTTACTTCACTACCTATTATATTGCCTAACAATCAACTAATTTATTTTGTGCTAAATTTGAGTCATTTATTAGTAATAATCAAAAACTATTATAGCATTGCTAACACAAAATGCAACCCAAAGTAGTTTGTACCATACATTTATTTGTATTAATTTTTAATATTTTACAAATAAATGTTGAATTTTGTCTCAAAAAATGATACGATATGCCGAGTGTTTTAAAATAAAAAGCCATTGAAAAGAAAGGATACTAGTCAACTATGTCAACTCAATCTACACAATCGACTCAACCTGCCATTGCAAATCCAGGACCTCTTGGACTTTTAGGCTTTGGTATGACAACTTGTTTATTAAATCTACATAATGCCGGTCTTATCCCTCTATCCATCGTGATCGTTGCAATGGGATTTGCTCTTGGCGGTGCTGCACAAATCATTGCAGGAGTTATGGAATTCAAAAAAGGAAACCATTTTGGTGCAACTGCTTTCACAGCTTACGGTTTCTTCTGGTGGTCACTCATATTAATATGGATCAACCCTTTTAATGGTATTGAAGCTGCAGATGCAGTAAGTATGGGATATTATTTAGGACTTTGGTTTTTATTTACTGGCTTTATGTTTATTGGTACATTAAAACATAACAAAGCTTCTCAAGTAGTTTTTGGCTCCTTGACTATTTTATTCCTTTTATTATCTCTTGGAGATTTTACAGGTATAGAAAGTATCCATACAGTAGCTGGTTGGGTAGGAATTTTTTGTGGCCTTTCAGCAATTTATAATGCTATGGCACAAATTATCAATCAAGAATTTGGCAAAAAAATATTACCTTTATAATTGACTCTCTATCTTTACACAAATAAATAAACTTATAATAACATGATAGATTATCTATTATTAGTATTAACTCAAACTTTGCTTATATAGTTTATCTGCGAAGTTTGAGTAAATAACAATGACGTTGTATAGAACAATTTTGTTCTTCAACGTTTTTTTTAAGCCAGGGGGAGGACCACTACATGAAGAAAAATCTGGAATTGAAAACTACGCTATCACTGATTGCCACAAATACGATTATTTCCAGTCTAATGTTACTACTAACAGATATGTTACAATTACAATATTTTATATCAATTTTACTAATTTTTATTCTACTAGGATTGTCTACAAGCATTATATTATTTATATCCAGTCAAAGGGACCGTAATGTCATCACGCAGATTAATAAAGTCTTAAAAGACTTTATTGAAGGTAATTTCACCACAGAAATTAACATCAGAGGAAAAAGAGCTGATTACGCACTTCTTAATCAACAATTTATTTCATTAAAAAATATGTTTAACACTTGGATCAATGAACTTCTTCATTCTCAGGTACTGGTCAAAGTAACTGCTGATAAGATAAAGGATTCTTCTTCTCGAACTTTTGAAGGTATGAGTGAACTAAATTATAGCTTAAATGATATTAAACAATTCTTTGAGGAAACTAGTTCTATGCTTTCTGAAGTGGCTGATGCTACTAGTCAGCTCACCGATAGTAGTACAGCAATTGCTGGCGATAGTAATTTGGCTGTACAAAGTGTGCAAACTGCCAATGAAGCTGCTCTAGATGGTGGAGCTGCCATGACACAGGTTTCTGATTCCATGCATCAAATCAAGGGTAATGTAGATACTGCTTATAGTAATATACTTCATCTAGAACAGGTATCCGCTCAAATTGGGGAAATCACTACAACCATATCTTCTATTTCAAAGCAGACAAATATGTTGGCTTTAAATGCTGCTATTGAGTCTGCAAGAGCTGGTGAACATGGTAAAGGATTTGCTGTTGTCTCCGATGAGGTTAGAAAATTATCTGAAGAGACCAGTCATGCTGCTGAAAAAATAAACAGTCTAATTGAAATTGTTCAAAAGGAAGTCCATACTACTGTAATATCCATTGAACAAGTCAATCACAATGTTGATACAGGTATTGAAGTTTCTGGAAAGGCTAACGACTACTTAAAACACATTATTCAAACCATGGAACAAGCCGTTACGCTTATGAATCAGATTTCAACAGAAGTAAGGCAGCAGTCAAGAGGCACTGATCTTATCAATCAAAGTACATTAACGGTAGCTGAAAAAGGTAATAGTGGCAACGTTTCTGTCAGTGAAATCAGTACGGTTATGGAAAATCAAATTGAAGACTTACGTCAAAATGAAGAAAGTACCATAAAGCTTTTAAAAGTCTCTGATAATTTAGAACATATTATGAAACGATTTGATAATATAATTGGTGAGCAAATGTTAGAACTGTGTCATAAAATTGCTAAGATAAATGAGAAAAAAACACTTACCAATGAAGATTTAACAGACCTAATAGCTAAGACCGGATTATCAGAGATTCATCTGCTTGATAAAAATGGCGTCATATCAGTTACAAGTAACACTGACATCCTTGGTTTTGGATTCAGCAGTGCCAAGGGAACTCAAACTTATGATTTTATGCAAATACTTGTGGACCCAACTTTAAAAGTAAATCAAAAATCCGCTTTTCGAGATGTAGATGGAAAATTATTTAAATATACAGGTATTTCAATGTCAAATGGTAAGGGAATTATACAGTGTGGATTAGAAGCTTCTAAAATGATTGATTTTAAAGGAGCCTCATCACTTTAAATTTTATTATGAATAAGGGGTATAGTGTGCGAAAATCCCTATACCCCTTTTTATTTTATAACAATTTTAATTCTAATTGATTTTCTAATGAATTCTTAATCTTACTCCCTATTAATTTTAATTGAGTTATCCTTTTTATTACGATATAATTAGTTATATCATTTGCAAATACCTGTTATATTTTTGTAGTAAAAGGAGAGTCTGTATGTATAAAGAAATCAATCAAAAAATTGCATCATTATATCAACAATTGAATCAACTTAAAAAAACTGATGATTTAATTCGGGAGCTTAAGATACAACTCTCTGATTTATCAAGAAAAGAAAATTCATTAGCTGTTACCCTGGATTTATAGTTAGAAGATTTTGATAGAATCAATCAAAAAAATTTAACTTCTTTTGTATATACTTTACTAGGTTCAAGAGAAGAGAAAGAACAAAAAGAAAGAGAAGA
>JBKEAO010000171.1:0-20435 GCA_047972335.1 Anaerocolumna sp.
AATAATCTTCTAACATTTCTAAATTTCTTGGCACCTTTAATCCCTTTTCAAGAATTCCCTGTTCAACCAATCTATGAAATAAATGAATAACCTTTGGTCCAATCAAATTACATCTTTCTAGTAGCTTCTGATTCATAAATATTTCCTCAGGATCTCCAATACCAGCTATTTCCCCATCTTTAAATACCACAACTCTATCTGCCCACTCCAAGGCAAAGTCAACATCGTGGGTAGATACAATAAGAATAATGCCCTTACTCTGTAATTTGTTAAGCGTCTCATATAACATCTGAGTATGTTTGGGATCTAGGGCAGAGGCTGGTTCATCCATAATCAACACTTCTGGCTCCATTACCAAAATATCTGCAAGTGCAACTTGTTTTTTCTGCCCTCCGCTTAAAATATGGGTTGGCCTATCCTTATATGGAGTTATTTCCAACTCCTCCATAATATATTCCACTTTATCCCTGGCTGTTTTCTCATCCACACCAAGATTTAAAATACCAAATGATATCTCCTGATAAACACTAGAGGAAAACAGCTGATTATCAGGATCTTGAAAAACAATCCCAACTTTACTTCTAAGGTTTAGTAGCCCTTTTCTAGAGTAATCTACAGCCTTTCCATGGTAAGAAATCATTCCAGATTGCGGCTTTAATATTCCATTTAAACACAAGAACAAGGTGGATTTGCCTGATCCGTTACCCCCTAGAAAGGCAACTTTCTCCCCCTTGTTAATATGTAGATTTATATTTTTAAGGGCCCTTGTTCCATCCTCATAGGAAAAGGATACCTTCTTTATGTCTATCATAATCCTTAAAATCTCCTTTGCAACATATAACTTCCTATTAATAAGACTTCACATAGTAGGATTAAGATTACTTCGAATTTAGTAGCTTTTTTATTTTCATTAAGTACCTTTATGGTTCCATTATAACATCTTGATTCCATTGCGTCATATAAATAATGGGATTTCATAATAGCCCGAATGAATAAGGTTTCAAATAGTCCTACCGTACCTTTCATCCTTGTTTTAAAGTTACAATTTAATAGTCTGCTCTCCTGAGCTATAGTAAGCGCTTCCCCTATATCATACAGCACAAATATAAAACGGTAAATAAGCAAAATCAGTTCTATTAGTAGTCCTGGACAATGTATCACTTTTAATACATATAATATGTCCGAAAAGGGTGTTGATAAGGCTAAAAAATATAAACACGACACTCCCCCTAGGGCACTCATTACTAGCCCCAGTCCTAATACTAATTTATCCATTGTTACATAAATATAAATGTTAAATATATATAAGTAAGAAACATTTACTGGTTCACTACTGAATTCAAAAATAATGGTTATGGTACTTAAAATCAGAAATACCACCGGAAGTCTAAGGAGCTTTAGATAATATTTAAAGGAAGTCCCGCCTGCAAAAACAGTGAGACTCCCCATAATTGTCATAACAATAAATGAAAATAATAAAGAACGCATAAGAATACAAAACAAAAGAACACTGATTGCAAAAAGAGTCTTAATGCAGGGACTTTTGTACCGTAATCTGGACGAATACGACAATTTATCTATAAGCAGCATCCTTTATACTTCCTTCCCTTTTTTACCTCTTTCTTTTAATACTCCAAATCCATAACCAAGAACGCCTGCACCTAGAGCTGCTTGTAAGCAGAACAATAAAGATTCTGTTTCACCACCTGGTGGTTCATAAATAGGCGCTGCCCATGGTTCGTACTCTTCTACATTTAATATTTCATTAATCACGCCTGATGCTTCGCCATCTGCACCACCAAACTCTGAGTCCTTAATAAATAACAATGGAAGGACAGCGATTATCACACACAAGAGACCTAGACCAATATATATTTTTGCTTTTCCCTTCATCTTAAGCCTCCTCCCTTATAAAACCAATTTCTTTTAACTCACTTTTTGCATAAGTTTCTAATGTCATAATAACCATTGCAGTAATAATACCCTCTATAATTGCAATGGGTACTTGGGTAACTGCAAATACACTCATAAATTTTACTAAGGAAGCTCCTATTCCTCCCACCTCTGACGGATAGGCAAGGGCTAATTGAAAAGAAGTAGTGCAATAAGTAAGTAAATCACCAAGGGTAGCTGCAAGAAATATTGCTGTCATCTTAGGTAGCTTAACCTTTAATGATAGTTTATAAATTCCATATGCTACAAAAGGTCCTACAATAGCCATAGAAAATACATTAGCACCAAGTGTGGTTAATCCACCGTGAGCTAGTAATAAAGCCTGGAATAATAAAACAATGGATCCAAGTATGCTCATGACACTTGGTCCAAATAAAATCGCTCCAAGGCCTGTGCCTGTAGGATGTGAACTACTACCTGTAACTGAAGGTATTTTTAGAGCTGATAAAACAAATGCATAAGCTGCACACATGGCCAGTATAATCAGGGTTTTTCTGTGTTCAGATACTGTTTTCTTTAGGGAAAAGAATCCAGCTATAAAGAACGGGATACAAAGTGCTCCCCATACAATACAATACTGTACTGGTAAATAACCCTCCATGATATGCATTGCATTTGCTGCTGGTGTTATAGCAAAAAATAGACATAGACCTGCTGCTATAACAATTAATTTTTTTTGTTTCTTAGACATACATTTCTCCTTTTCATCATTCCTCTTATCAGCCAATGGTAATTATATGAGTTGCCCACCAAAATCCCTAATAAAGACTTTGAAACATTTACATCAGATAATTGTCCAATTGCCCAATAGATCATAAAAAAAGTTGTTTCTTCATAATAGTATCGTGGAACATAGAACGATTTCTACTATAAAAAAACAACCATAATATACAGAACAACACAGTAGAATTCCTATACCCTACAACTTCCTTCCACGAAGTGCATATAGTATTACCCTATGTCTTATTCTGTGAATATGTACACACAGTCATCGTCCGTAACTGTATGTCTTACATATAAAAAGGCAGGTCTTCTGACTCAGGCGTTAACACAACAACCAATCTTCCCGTTAAAAACAGTGATTCATAATTTATACAAAATAAGCATATCCGTCTTTCTTTCGTATAATTTAGGTTATTGCTCTTCCTTTACAGCGGCGGGACCGTATGGGCTTTTCACCCAATTCCCTATTATCTTGTCTGCTATTGCTCCAAGCACCCTCTTATATTAAATTGTCCCTTAAAGTTTAGCAAAATATAGATGTACTGTCAATTATTATAAATAAAATATAGCGGCGAAAGGTAAATTTCCATAAATCATCCTAAATTTCCCAAAAACAACATTTGTGGATAAATGATCGTCATTTTATCAATTTTCAGGTAAGTTATCCACATCGTACAGTTCTCTTCTCCGCTTGGTAACCTACGCTATATTTCTCTTACACCTAACAAATCCTTATACGCATCTATCTACAATTTTTATCGATATGTTTCATTATTGATTGTGCTGGTTACTACATTATGTATATTCATATCCTATATGGTCAGCAAACAGTTTTATCAAAATATTTATAGAATTATCGGACTTTTTTCTGCCGCTGAGAAAGGTGAGAACCTCTATTTTAACAAATTCATTGGCATGGTTATGATAACCAACTTTTATATTCAGCTCTTTGGCCATTTCCCCAGCTTTATTAAGTATCTCTACTAAATGATCAATCTCTTCCATAGTTTCAACACTCGAATAGGGACAAATAATATACTTAGAATCTATAGCCTTACTATACTCAAACTCTTTTTCAAATAAACTCTCAAAAAAGACAGCCCACAATGAGTACCTACTAAATATAACTTATTCTCCTTCAAGACATCTACAAGTTCCTCTTTTGTAAAATCACCATAACCTGCAAATTCTACACCTGCAAAACCAAGCTCCTCGACTTTATTCAGCGCTTGACTAAATTCTTTCTTAGTTTCCTCATTGATAGAAAAAGTTGTAACGATATTTCCATAGTAATCTCCATTCCTTTGTATTTAATTGTTTTTATAACATAAGGATGATTAGCCCTACAAAAGCTCTTACAATAAATCTAGATTGGCAATCTACACAAAGCAGAATGAACGAATGCTTCGATTACAATGCATTAGACCCCCTTTTCTTTGGTTCTTATGCATTGTAATCGAAGCATGAGTCATTCTGCTTTGTGTAAATTCCATCAAAGACTAAAAATAGCATTTTGTTGGACTAATCATGCGTATTATCAAACTTCCACTTTTGCCCCAGTATAATAGGATTTATAAGCCGCTTCCATTAACCTGGTTAACATAATCGATGCTTCAATCCCAAATTCATCTTGATTGATAAATTCATTATTAGCCCATTGCACGATAGGTGAAGGTAATTCTTCTGGAAGGCTATCTACTGTAATCCATTCTCCACCAGTTTCTTCAGCAGCATAAGTTACTTGATCTTTGATCATTAAAGTACCTTTTGTTCCACTTACCTCAAGAATTGTAGGAGTATACCTAGATACAAATCCAGTTTCTGCAACACCAATAACACCATTTTCAAACTCAATTACAGACACTGCATTATCTTCTACCCCATGACCTGTAACATCTGTAAATACAGATTGGATAGATTTTGGAGTTCCTAGTAACCAGTTTAATAGATACATAGGATGGGCACCTAAATCAATCATGGCTCCACCACCGCATTGATCCATGTTATAAAAATGTTCAGGTAACCAATTACCGATACTACCATCGTGTACATTTCTTACTCTGGCATATGTAATACGTCCAAGTTTTCCACTCTCAATAAGATTCTTAGCAAATATAAACTGACTGTTACATTTCTTTACGAGAGAAAGAGTTAACTCTGCATTTTTTACTACTAATGCCTTCTTGATTTCAAGACAATCAGTATATGTTAATGCCAATACTTTTTCAGAAAACACTTTTTTACCAGCTTTTATTGCTTTTAATATAAGTTCTGTATGTTTATTCGTGGCAGAATTAATTACGACACCTTGGATATCTTCATTTTGTAATAGTTCATCATAATTCTCATAGAATTTGATACCAAAGCTTTCTGCATATTTCTCACCTCTTGATTTATCTTCATCCCATAAAGCACATACTTTGCTTTTGGTCTTCTCCATAATATCTTTTGTATACCCTTCGGCATGCACATGCCAGTAACTAATGATAGCTATATTCATAGTAACAACCATACCCTTCTAAAACCTGCTTTTTAGCTACCGGTTTATTCAAAATATACTGGCATTCCAGTTTTCGCTGATGTATAGATTGCTTCTAATATTTCTGAAACAACACAAGCTTGTTCTGGTTTAACAACAACTTCGGTATCATTTTTCACTGCATCAATCCATCTTCTTGCTTCCATATCCGCAGGACTCATTGATGCACCATCATAAAAAGCAACGCCACCTGAAGCAAGATCTGGTTTGATTTCAATCAAACGGTTAAATTCTGCTTTATTTATTGATACACCATTTTTAATCTGAGCGCCTGCTTCACTTCCACATAATACAGTGCTTCCTTCTGCAATAGGTTCAATGGTGTTTAATGCCCAACTAGATTCCAATATAATTGTTGCTCCATTTTTCATAACAATAAATCCAAATGCTGAATCTTCCATAGTATTATCTTCTGGATTCCAACCGCCCCAAGGATTTCCGCAATCTGCATTATTAACTTTTTTATATTTTGTACCTACAACCATCTTAGGTTCATAGTTATTCATAAGATATAATGTAACATCTAAGGAGTGGGTACCGATATCAATTAATGGTCCTCCCCCTTGTTCATATTCATTTAAAAATACACCCCAGTTAGGTGTTCCCCTTCTCCTTACCGCAAAGGCTTTGGCAAAATAAATATCTCCTAAATCTCCTCTATCAATTACACTCTTAAGATAAATAGATTCTGGTTTATGTCTATGTTGATATCCAATGGTTAATTTTTTACCTGTTTCTTTGGCTGCTTCCACCATTAATTTAGCATCTGCTGCAGTTTTAGCCATAGGTTTTTCACACATTACATGTTTTCCTGCATGTAAAGAATCTATAGAAATAGGTGCATGAGAACGATTAGGCGTACAAATATGTACTACTTCAATTTCAGGATCATTTAATAATTCTTTATAATCGGTGTACACTTTTGCATCAGAAGAACCGTACTGTTCTTTTGCCTTTTGCGCTTTCTCTACCACCAAATCACAAAATGCTACCATTTCAACATCTGCTAATTTACTTAATGATGGCATATGCTTACCGTTGGCAATTCCACCACAACCAATAATTCCAATTTTTATCTTTTTTTCCATAGTGCTTCTCCTTTATACTTTTATTTATTGTTTATTTTACTCAAATATAGCATAGTATTATCTGTTATGATATAATAGATTAACAAAGAAATATCAATTTTTTGTCCTACAACTTACATACACACTATCTCTGGCTACCATGCTAAGTAAATAAAATCCTAAGATTTTTCTATAATTTTTACAACCTGGAGGACCTAGATTTGGAACTAAATTATTATGTAGAAGAAAGAGACACCCTTGATGAGCTTCCCTTATTTGTAAGTGTACATGCTCAGGAAGGACAGGGTAGAGGCGTCATGGCACATGCCCATATTCATGACTATATTGAAATCCTTTATGCCCAGTCTGGAGAATACAATATTACTTTAAATAACATAGAATATTACTTTACTACTGGAGATTTAGTATTAATTAATTCTAATGAAATACATAATATAACAGCCTTAACAGATGGCATAAATAAATATATTGTAATCAAATTTGTACCGGAAATCCTTTATACCAATTCACAATCTTTATTTGAAATGAAATATGCCATGCCCTTTATCTTAAATGAATCTACTCACCAAAAGATATTCGTACGAAGTGAAATTGAACATTCCGTTGTGCCCGGTATTATCCAGTTAATTTATGAGGAATTTACAAAAAAAAATTACGGATATGAACTTGCTATGCGTGCTAATATTATTAATTTATTTCTATTTATATTGCGCAGCTGGCATAATCGTAATATGAATTTAAATCTTGAAACCAGTCTAAACAAAGAAATGATAAACCGGTTACAAGATGTTTTTGAATATATAGAAAATAATTATCAGAACGATATTACTTCATTAGAAATGTCGAAAATTTGTAATTTAAGTTACAGTTATTTTTCAAGAGCATTCAAAAAAATAATGCGAAAAAGTTTTAAAGAATATATGAATTATTTTCGAATTACCAAAGCTGAAAAGATATTGATCTCTTCAAGTTTAACCATAACTGAAATAGCTCAAATGGTTGGATTTTCAACCTCTAGTTATTTTATTGAGCAATTTAAGAAATACAATAGTATTTCACCAAAACAGTTTCGAAAGAAATATATGATTGATGTAACGAATCATCGTCGTAAACCCTATTCAATAGTTATGTTAGATACCAAGAAGAACTGATAGATTTTATCATTGAGTCGTAATTAATTTTTATGTCCAAAATCAGGATATATAAATAGTTTCTTTATATCAAAACCATTTCCCTAACACTTTGATAGTCACTTAAGAAAGGGTAAACAGTAGCCAATTTATTCATTCTTTGTTTTAAAAAAGCACAAACAATTGTAAGGGCCCACCCTGCGATTCTCTGTTCATACACTCTATTTTCATCTATATCAGCTCAAAAAAGAAACACCAACATCCTGCGTCATATCCGCAAATCAATTCGGTTTGATTATCTTACCCTCTTATATGTGAGAGGCTACCTTGATTAGATTATACTCCCAGTGTCTCCATATACTCTATCATGGCTTTCGCTGCTGTTTTTCCTGCTCCCATTGCAAGGATTACAGTAGCTGCTCCAGTAACAGCATCTCCCCCTGCATAGACGCCTGGTCTAGAGGTTAATCCAGTTGCTTCATCCACAATGATGCCTCCCCATCTCTGGGTTTCTAATCCCTTCGTAGTAGATTTAATCAAAGGATTTGGAGAAGTACCAATAGACATAATGACACTATCAACTTCTAATACAAACTCTGAATTTTCTTTTATAACTGGACTGCGTCTACCCGAAGCGTCCACTTCACCTAAAACCATCTCCACACATTTCATACCCTTAACATATTTCTTATCATCTGCTAGGATTTCAATGGGATTGGTTAATAATTTAAATTGTATTCCCTCTTCTTTGGCATGTTCTATTTCTTCTAATCTTGCTGGAAGTTCCTCTTCAGACCTGCGATATACAATATAAACCTCTTTGGCTCCAATTCTCTTAGCGCATCTTGCAGCATCCATCGCTACATTACCGCCTCCCACTACAGCAACTTTCTCTGCCTTTTGAATTGGTGTTGCCGAAGTGGATTGATAAGCCTTCATTAGATTCACACGAGTTAAATATTCATTGGCAGAGTATACACCTTTTAAATTCTCTCCTGGTATACCCATAAATCTTGGAAGTCCTGCACCTGAACCAATAAATACAGTTTCAAAACCATACTCCTCCATCAATTCATCAATAGAAAGAACTTTACCAATTACCATATTGGTCTCTATTTTTACACCTAACTCTTTTAATGTATTAATTTCTTGTTGTACAATAGATTTGGGAAGTCTGAATTCTGGAATACCATACACTAGTACACCACCAGCTAAATGAAGAGCCTCAAATATAGTCACTTCATAACCAGCTCTGGCTAAATCTCCAGCACAGGCAAGCCCTGATGGGCCAGATCCAATAATAGCTGCCTTATGTCCATTGGATATTGGCTTACTTACTTTTGTATCACATTTCTCACTAATATCCTTACTATTCATAAGATACCAGTCTGCCACAAACCTTTCTAATCTTCCTATTGCTACTGGCTCACCTTTTATCCCTCTTACACATCTTTCTTCACATTGTGTTTCTTGTGGACATACTCTGCCACATACTGCAGGTAGGGAACTAGAAGATGATAATATTTTATAAGCTTCATAAAAATTACCCTCTGCAACTTCTAGAATAAAGGCCGGTATATCAATTTGAACAGGACATCCTGCTACGCATGGCTTATGCTTACAGTTAAGACAACGTTTTGCCTCATCTATGGCCTGCTCCGTAGAATATCCTAAGGATACTTCTTTAAAATTTTTATTTCTAACTTCTGGACTTTGTGTAGGCATTTCATTTTTATGTAGTGACATATTAGGCATTATTTCACCTCCCCAGTTAAAAGATTACAAGTTTCTTCGTAAGCAGTTCTTTCAAAGTCTTTATACATGGACGATCTCTCTAGAGCTTCATCAAAGTCAATTTCATGACCATCAAAATCCGGTCCATCTACACAGGCAAATTTCATCTTACCACCAACGGAAAGACGACATCCTCCACACATTCCTGTACCATCAATCATGACAGGATTCATACTGGCAGTGGTTTTTACCCCGTATTTCTTTGTTAATTCACAGACAAACTTCATCATAATCAAAGGACCAATGGTTATTACTTCATCATAAACAATACCACTTTCGATTTGAGACTGTAATGCATTAGTAACAAGCCCTTTTTCACCGTAACTTCCGTCATCTGTCATAAGATGCAATTGATTAGAGACCAATTTAAAATCTTCCTCTAATATAACAAGTTCTTTATTACGAAATCCTATGATAGAATGTACTTCTACCCCAAGCTCATGAAGCTTTTTAGCAATAGGATAAGCAATGGCGCATCCCACACCACCGCCTACTATTGCTACCCTCTTTAACCCCTCCGTATGGGTTGCCACACCAAGGGGGCCAACGAAATCTATGATGTAATCTCCCTCATCCTTCATGCTAAGGCTTTTTGTACCCTGTCCAACAATTTGAAAAATAATTGATACAAACCCCTTGGTTCTATCATAATCTGCTATGGTGAGAGGAATTCTCTCTCCCTCTTCATCCACTCTAAGGAGTATAAATTGACCTGGTTCTGCTTTCTTTGCAATGAGAGGTGCGTAAATATCCATTCTAACAACGGTAGGATTTAGTACCTCTTTTTTCATAATTTTAAACATAAACTGCCTCTTTTCTAGGAACTCCCTATACCCTTTGGTAAAGGTAGCATCCTCTAATAGTTAGGAATTCTTTGTTAACTATTATTTTAACGGCTCTAAAAAATTTTTCAAATATAAAAAAAGAATATCAGTATATAAATATCGATATACTAATATCTTTTTCCCTTTGTAATATGGTTTTCCTTTTGGATTGCCTGTTATTTAAATGGTATAAATTACATATTTGGACTGTGCATTTCCAAATTGAATTGGTGCCTCCCATTGAATCAGATATACAGTAACTTCATTCCCATCATGGTCATAATGTATTCTTTCTAAAACCTCTATCACTATATCTTCCAGATCTTTTACCTCAATTTTGATTGATGAACTCTCTCCATGTATGCTAATTTCATTTTTGTTAACAACTGGCTTATAGCAAGTAATTAGATTTTCTTTTATTTCTTTTAAGTTTTCTTTACCTTGAAATCTATCTATAACTTCTGTATACCCATTCTCCAAATCAAAGTATATGGACCTTTCTAATAGGTCTAAACTACCCTCTTCATATGCCCTGCTAAATTCTAAATTAATCTTACCTTTTCCATCTGTTTTAAAGTCGCTACACCCATATTCTTTACCTGCTTGCTGCCCCTTCCCATTAATAATAGGTACACTATGCCCAAATGAATTATTGCAAAGTATGGTATACCTGTTCTCGCTAAAATAATCCTTTGTGTATTCTCCCGCACCTAACTCTACCAAGTGCATATCTCTTTGATTTACATATAAAAAGCTTCCAATATCATTGTGATTATGTGGTTCTGCATTGTGGCCACCTTTTATAGCAAATCCTGTTCCATTATTTCCATGACATATGCTCCATTCAGCATCTGGTAATGTCACCTGACCATTAAAAATCCGTCCATTGTCAAAATGTCCCTTATCAATCAGCTCTTTGTATTTCTGCTCTTTGTCAATCTTCCCCTTGTATTTCTGCTTATTGTCAATATGCTCATCGTTTATCTGCCCCTTGTATTGAACATTGTCTATCTGTACATTCTCCATATTGACTTTTTTCTTACTAAACTCTATATAATTCTTAGTCCATATGTAGTCTCTATATATGGCTGCCCAACGAAAACAAGTATCTGTATCAAATTCTGCTGCTCTGTCCATATTAGGTATAAAAACAGTCGGAAATTTAAGGGATAGATAAGAAGTTAAGCCCATCTTAAATCTATCCTGGCTGCTACCATCAGAGAAATTAATTGTATTACCTCCTTTAAAATAACATTTTTGTTGGAACTCACTAATATTTTTTAATTTATTAGAATCCAGCAAATCGATTTTTCCCTTAGAATACCTATAGAGTTGCTCTGCAAAAGTTGTATAGTATGTCATCCCGTAAGTAAAATAACTAATACCCTCCATACATGTTCCATCACTTGGGAAACCTTTTATATAATAGGTTAAAGATGTAAGAATTCTATCTAAGTAATCATCAAGCTTGTGGCTCTCTAAATCAGAACAACCTTGTTCACTAGGAATACCTTTGTTGTCAATAAGATGGTCTTTCTCTAATAAATCATCCAAGGTGTGGTTATTCCCAAAAAGATATAAAGCTGCACTTCCAATGGAGCCAGAGCATACAGCACTCCAATTATATTCACTTACCTCCCATCCAGCATAGGGTACTTTAGATTCAAAAAATGGTATAATAACTCTTCCTAAAACATTCTGTTTTACAAGTTCTTTAACCTGATCGGACAGCTCATTACAAAGGACTGAAGTAATTTCAGCTAAGGACTGTGCCGTTTCTGCTGCAAATAAATCAATCGTAATTCTCCATTCTTTATTGTTTTTTCTATTGACATGTGCCGGCAGTGCCCAGCATTCTTCCTTACATATATCTGTAAGCACTTCTTCTAATTTATAAATGTCCTCTTTTTGTTTATCTAAAATAGAAAGCATTCCAAATACAGCTAAAAATTTACGCCTAAAAAAATATACATCCTCATACTTTAATCGGTTACCTGTTTCTTCATATAAGACAAATAATTCTTCGGTTAGTGGAGGCATTGAGACACCTCTTAATTCTTCTCCTGCCATTCTTATTTTACTACAATACTTATCTAAAAATCCGTTTAATTTAACTATCATGTTCATTTCCCCCTGCCAATTAGTTATTATCTTTTATTATATATCTATCTCAAACTTCGCACAAGATAAGTTGTACTACTACTTGATACATTCATCATTTAGATCATCGCTATAATTGCTTTTCTTCTTATTATAGCTAAACCTTTTGATTTTTACCATGTACAATTTCTCTATTTTACATGTGTTTTTTTAATGAGAAGCAAAAAAGAACAGAGTATTTTCATACTTTGTTCAAATTTTACTACTATTATTTAAGATTCTATTTTCCCCTGGCTTTGATTCTTTTTATAATTTTCATAAGTACTATTTTGTACATCCATATTATTAGAAGTACTTTTTAAACTATCCTGTTTGTTTTTCATAGCCTCTTTTCTATATCTTTGATTAGATTGTTTGCTCATAGTCTTACATCCTCGTTTTTATTATTTTGCGTTTATTATTCCACCATTCGTAAATAACATACAGCAAAAATAAAAAGAAATATAGAAACTATATAAACTATATATGTCAATTTAAAAACCATTAGAAATGATTAGTCTAGTTAGACTCATGAAATTTACCTAAAAATGCTTTCGTTCTCTCATTCTCAGAATTAAATAGCAGCTCCGGAGTTGTGTCTTCCACTATGACACCTTGATCCATAAAAATCATTCTATTAGATATTTCTTTCGCAAATCCCATTTCATGAGTAACTATAATCATAGTCATATTAAAACTGGTTAAGGAACGTATAACCTTTAGTACTTCTCCTGTTAATTCTGGGTCAAGAGCTGATGTAGGTTCATCAAAAAACAATATCTCTGGTTTTAATGCCAATGCTCTGGCAATGGACACTCTCTGTGACTGCCCACCCGAAAGTTGATAAGGATAGGCCTCTGCCTTATCTTTAAGTCCTAGCCTCTCCAGTAGTTCGTAAGCCGTTTGCTCAGCCTCTTCCTTTGAAACCCCTGCTACACAAACTGGTGCCTCAGTAATATTTCTAAGTACATTATAGTGAGGAAACAGATTAAAGCTTTGAAATACCAAGCCTGTTTTCATTCTTATTTTCTTTAATGTCATTCCATCAGCATATCTTATCTTTCCGTCTATAGTACTCACCATAGTATCACCGTCTATACAAATACTTCCGCTATCTATAGTCTCTAAGCGATTCAAACATCTTAATAATGTTGACTTTCCAGATCCAGAGGAACCGATTATAGATATGATTTCTCCATGTTCAGCAGAAAAAGAAATATCTTTTAGTACTGTTAAATTATCAAAACTTTTTACTATATTTTTAGCTTCTAATATACTCATTTACAAACAACTCCTCTTTCTGATGCCCTACACTATCATTTACAACGTCTCTATTTATAATAACTCATTTTATCCTCTGCTAAAGTACAAATTTTAGAAACAAGACTATTCATTATTAGATAAAAAACACCCGCCATAATTAGCGGTACTAAAGAACTTGCCTTTGACATAGTATCTGTAGCTAAATTATAGATTTCACTAACACCTATCACACTAACTAGTGCAGTATCTTTTACTAATGTCATAAATTCATTACCCATTGGAGGTAAAATACGTTTGACTACTTGTGGTAGTATGATTTTATAAAATGTTTGATACTTGCAAAATCCTAATACCTTTGCAGCTTCATACTGTCCTATGGGCATAGATTCAATACCTGCTCGATATATTTCAGCAAAATATGCTGCGTAATTAATAGACATAGCAAGTATGGCAGCCCAAAATCTTGGTAATGTATTACCAAATATGTAGTATGGAAAATAAAAGAAAAAGAAAAGCTGTAAGATAAGTGGTGTTCCTCTCATAATTAATAAATATAATTTGATTGGTGCATTTATTATAGTCATTTTGGACATTCTTCCAAAGGAAACAATTAATCCTAAAGGTAAACCAAAAATTAAAGTTAATGCAAATATTTTTATTGTAACTAGAGATGCTTCACACATAAAACGAAATAAATTAAGTACCGCTTCTTGGGTCATCAGTTTTTATCCTCCTTTAATATGGATACCTGTGTATTATAACACGCTTTATCCAATTAGTGAAGTACTATATTAACAAAGTAGATCAATCCATTGTTTTCCAAAAATGGTATAGAAGAAGAATATAAAAAGGTATTTATATCACTTAGATATGCTTACTGCACTCTAAAATAGATATAAATACCTTAACTTATAACCTATTCAATTGTCGTAATATCTTTTCCAAGCCAAGTCTCACTAATTGCTGCTAGTGTCCCATCCTCATTCATTTCTTTCAAATATTTTTCAATCTCATTGCATAAGGAAACATCACCTTTTCTAAATCCAATAACATATTCTTCATCGGCTAAAGTCTCATCTAAAATTTTATATGTACCAGCTTCTTTTTCAGTATAATATCTAGCTACCACTTCATCCATTACAACGGAATCTGAACCTGATGTTTTAAGATCAAGTAATGCTTGTACGTTATTATCTACTTTCACCAATTCTTTTAATGAATTTTTGAATTCTTCATTTGCATCAATAGCATCAGATGCAGTAGAACCATTCTGTATGACAACGGTTTTACCTGCTAAATCCTTAAGAGTATTGATAGGACTATTAGCTAATACAACCGCTACTTGAGTATTTTCCATATAAGAAATACTTAGAGTCATCGATTTATCTCTCTCTGCATTTTTAGTCATACCATTCCATATACAATCAATGTTCTTGGTAGATAGTTCAACTTCCTTTGCATCCCAGCTGATTGGCTGAAGAACAAGTTCAACTCCCATTCTTTTACAAACTTCTTTCGCAACATCAATATCAAATCCTACAATTTCTTGATTATCATCTTGAAATCCCATTGGTGGAAAGGAATCGTCTAATCCAAGGATCAATTTACCTTTTGCCTTAATATCCGCAAGAGAAGTATCTTCTACATTCTCTGTTGTAGTATCCACGGCATCATCATTATTCTTACTACATCCACCCACTAGCATTAAACTTAAAATAAGTATACTTGTTAACACCCATAATTTTTTCATTGAAGCATCCTCCTTTTTATATAGCTACTATGTCTTTTCTTTTATATGTATATGTACTAAACAAAACACATACTAACATATGAAAAAACCAATGTCAATACTTTACCTTATTATTATGGTAAAGTATTGACATGATAACAAGAGAAAGTAAACTTGCCTATATATTAGAGTCTATTGGGTATATATAGATACCATTGATGCAAGATTATTTCTACCTAAATTTCTACCTAATTGCTATATTTTGTATGGTAATTGTTGTAATCACAATATATAGTATAAAAAGCAATAAAAAAAACACCACATATAGTGATGTTTTTTACTGGGCTACTAGGATTCGAACCTAGAGATGCTGGAGTCAGAGTCCAGTGCCTTACCGTTTGGCGATAGCCCACCATTTCTTGAGACAAGTCATTCGACAGCCACGTATGATATTATAACATAAATGAAATTTTTTTCAAGTATAAATTTAATTTTTTCATACATTTTTTTCTTTTTTTTCTTCTTCTTTTCTTTTTTTAGCTTTTATGCTCAGATATTACATTTATCATCTGCCTTATTGTTTTACTCTTGTTCTCCTCTTAGACTATTAAACGTATTATAAATGTCTAATATCCCATATCCCCAATCTCTATTAGGATATGTATTATTAGGATCTCGCCTAGCTCCTCTTATTAAGAGATTCTTTATCTCAATACTATCTAATTGAGAATAATAACCCGTTGTTATCCCCCATTCAAATAATATAGCAGTAATACCTGCTGTATGGGCTGCTGAAACACTGGTGCCTGATTTTGTTGTATAGGTATTACCAGGTGCAGGTCCTACTAAGTTTACTCCTGGCGCAGCAAAATTTGGATTAATTTCATCCAATCTGGTGTAGCCTCTACTGGCTCTTATATAAAGACTATTATTGGTATGATCATATGCAGTGACTACGATTGGTACAGTGGAATCCCCTGGAGATGTAATGGTATAATTAGGGTCTGGCTGAACAAAACGTGTATCCGTACCTAAAAATTCACTACTAGGCAACCAAATATCATATTCAGAGGTTAAATCACCACTTGAATATACTTTAAATCTCCATATCCCTTCTGTAGGCTTTTCAAATCTAATATGAATTAACTGATCTCCTGTTTGTGATTCAAGCAATAAATAGTCCACATTTATAACAGTTTCCTCAAATATAAAACGAATCTCTCTTGTTTCTCCAATTCTTGCCGGTATTCTTGGGATATATTCTCCAGTCGGAGATAAAATATCAATAGAAAAAGTACCCGGTGCATTTCCCCACAATTCCATAGTAAAGCCCTCTACCCCAGGTGCAATATTTAACTCGACAGTATTATGCTGATCTCCTTGTCTTGTAATGACACCGCTGGCGTGATGGCCTGTATTACCCTCATTTCCAGCCGCAATGACAATTCCTATTCCAGCTTGGTCCCCCATATAAGATAAATAATTATCTAGTGGATTACGTCCGTCATGGGAACCTTGAGACGTACCAAGACCAATACAAATCGCAATGGGCTTTGATAAACTTCTTGCAACATTAATTAAATATCGAATCCCAAACATAATATCATTTTCCTGAAAGGCCACTGCATCTGATGGTATACCAAAATAGTTTCTTAAATTTTGCTTTGCCTGTTTTAACTTTACCACAACTATTTCTGCAAAAGGTACAACCCCAGAAAAATCTTTTGATATATTCGGTGTCCCAGCAGCTATACCAGCCAAAAATGTACCATGTCCCAAATCATCTCTTGTAGGTACAATTGAAAATGGGTCGTTATTTTGTAAAGCTTCATTAATTTGCTCTCTATTATACTCAGTACCATAATAGTAAGTTGGTGGTGCAGGACCTGTCTGAATCGTTTGATCCCAAATTGACACTATTTTACTTCTTCCATCCGCATTGATAAAGGCCTCATGGGTATAATCTATGCCTGTATCTATAATACCGATTAATACGCCCTGTCCATTCAAACTAAGATTTGGAATATTTCTAAGTCTTTGTACACCTGATGCTTCCAAGCTAGATGTATCCATTAGACCATATATCTTTGGAAAAGTACTATATCCATAAGTCTGAATCACATTTCTAGGTAAGAGGCTAGTAGGTGTATACACGGCTGCATGGGTGTCATTAATTATATTAAAGCAAATATCAGGCGTTGCTTCCAATTCACTGGTATCTGCTCTATATTCAGCTATAAAATCACTATAGTCTTCTCCAACAATCCATTCACTGCATATTGGGTCCAAGGTTTCTACATCCTTTTTTTCTTTATTTAAATATATGTATTCATATTTTGTTTATTCTTTAATAAATTTATAATTATAAACAAAAAATTAACATTCTTTTAGACCCAAAAGTATACACTATAGCTAGATGTAATTACAGTAAAAATATTGTAAATTATATTTTAAATACATTGTTCGCACTTGGTCCTCATGATATAATAGCAAATAAATACAGCAATTATTTATAATGCTCTATAGAAAAATTTATAATATATTAAGGAGGATATTTTGTGAAATTAAATTACAAACAGACTTTTTTTATTAGTTTGGCCTTTATGTCCATATGTGCTTTTTGGCAGCTATACGATAATATTATTCCCCTCATTTTAGCAAACACCTTTCACCTAAAAGAAACACCAACAGGTGTAATAATGGCTTTGGATAACGTCCTTGCTTTGTTTTTACTACCTTTGTTTGGAGCATTTTCTGACAAAGTACATACTAGAATTGGTAAAAGAATACCTTTTATTTTAGTTGGAACCATACTTTCTACCATATTAATGATATTTTTACCTATAGCTGATCGTAACGAGAACTTTTTATTATACATCATTGTATTGGGTATCCTACTTATTTCTATGGGTTCTTATCGTTCCCCTGCTGTTGCCTTAATGCCAGATGTAACTCCAAAAGCCCTTAGAAGTAGCGCAAATGCTATTATTAACTTAATGGGCACCCTTGGTGCTATTTTTACCCTTATTATGGTACGATTATTAATACCAAAGGTGAGTAAACCTGATTATACTAATGTTTTTATGGCTGTAGCTATATTTATGTTAGTATGCATTGGTATTTTATTAATAACTATAAGAGAAAATAAGTTAAGCAGTACCGTATTATTAGAACAAGAACGAAAAGAGTCTAACGGATCGATAGAATCTAGTGCGCATAATAAATTACCAAAGAATGTTATGAGAAGCCTTGTATATCTCCTTGTATCAGTATTTTTATGGTTTACAGCTTATAATGCCATTACAACAGCATATTCAAGGTATGCTGCTAAGGTTTGGGGACTACAAGGTGGTAGTTTTGCAGATACTTTACTTGTAGCCACTGGTGCAGCAACCATTAGTTATATACCAATCGGTATTATATCCTCTAAAATAGGTAGAAAGAAAACAATTCTGGCAGGTATTATACTGATTACCATTTCTTACTTTTTAGGTTTTTTATTTGTTTCCTTTTCACCTATTATTTATGGTGTGTTTGCTCTGACCGGAATAGGCTGGGCAGCTATTAATGTTAATTCCTATCCTATGGCAGTAGACATGAGTAAGGGATTTGATGTAGGTAAATATACTGGGCTCTACTATATTTTTTCTATGTCTGCACAGATTATAACACCCATATTATCAGGTATCTTTTTAGAAAATATATCCTACAAAACTCTATTTCCTTATTCAGTTTTCTTTTCAGTTCTCTCATTTTGTACTATGTTAAAAGTAGCACATGGAGATATAAAGCCTAGTAAGAAAAAAAGCATGCTTGAGAATTTTGATATTGATGATTGATGGTGTTGAGAAATTAGATCGTTATTGATTAAAAGCTTTATTCATTGTATTATTGTATTATTGTTTATTTTATTATTGTATCATTGTTTATTTTATATTATTGTTTATTTTATATTATTGTTTATTTTAGAATTTTATTGTATCTGTTTATAATTAAAAGTTGTATGTGTAGTTGATATATTGCATAATATTGTTGACAAAAGTTTTGTTCGGAGGTTTTTATGTGGATTTATATTTTATTATTTCTTGTTTTCGTGACATTTTTATATCTACTGGCAATTATGCCAAAGTTGTTAAATAGACCAGACCTTAAGCTATGGCAAGGTAAATACTATGCACATCGTGGATTACATCAAAATCCCGATATGATACCTGAAAATTCTATGGCTGCTTTTAAACTAGCTGTAAAACATAAGTATGGAATTGAAATGGATGTTCAGCTTACAAAAGATAATATTCCAGTTGTATTTCATGATTATACTTTAAAAAGGGTTTGTGGGGTAGACAAAAAGGTGAGAGATCTAACTTTTAAAGAATTGCAGCAATTTAGATTACATGATTCTGATGAGAAGATACCAACCTTTCAGTCAGTACTTGATATGGTAGCCGGAAATGTCCCATTAATAATAGAATATAAGGTAGAGTTACATGATGTATCGGTTTGTAAAGTGGCAGATCCAATTCTTAAAAATTATAGCGGGTTATATTGCATCAAGTCATTTAATCCTTTGGTTTTACTCTGGTACAAAAAAAATAATCCAAAAATTATGCGTGGACAATTAGCTAGTAATTTTATAAAAGATAAAGAATCCGGAAATTTAGTATTGTATTATATTTTGCAAAACTTATTACTTAATTTTATTACAAAACCTAATTTTATTTCCTATAATTATGCACATAGAAATATGCTATCCATTGTTCTATGCAGAAAATTATATCGCATACCAACATTTGCATGGACTTTAAAAAATCAAAAGGATTTAGATAATAGCAAAGATTATTTTGACTTTTATATATTTGAACAATTCATACCTAAATAATATTTTGCGTTGAGATATAAGAAAGAGATAGGTCTACAACTTTAATAGTGGTAAACCTATCTCTTTCATTTTAAAGTTTAATAAAACGACTAAAAAAAGAGACTACTTATTAGTAATCTCCTACTTATATCTTCAAAACTACACATGTTATTGATTCATCACATCATTTTTACCTATTTCCATTGATGTTTTACCTATATTTATTATTATAAATATGTGTAAACATTTTGGTCAAGCCCTCGACCTATTAGTATTAGTCAGCTACATGTGTTACCACACTTCCACCTCTAACCTATCTACCTGATCGTCTTTCAGGGGTCTTACTGCTTTCGCATGGGATATCTAATCTTGAGGGGGGCTTCACGCTTAGATGC
>JBKEAO010000076.1:0-2143 GCA_047972335.1 Anaerocolumna sp.
CCAGGCAATAAAGTAAATAATAAATTCAATCAATTTCCACAAAGAGAGTATTCAAAAGAAGATTACTCCACAATGGAACAGAGATTGTTAAACAATCAAGTAGGGAAGGTGAAATAATATTGAAACGTAGTACACCAAAGTTAAGAAGTGAGGGAGAGATAAAACAGAAAGACTCTAAGAAATACGATAGTTACATAAAAAAACCTAGTAAGATTAATCCGATTTTTACACGTAAACCGTATTCTGATGCTAAATAAGGGAGACAGGTGATTGCATGGAGGAAAAAGATATTGTTTTTAAGAAGGTCGTATGCAGTTCATATCTGAAAAAAGTTAATGATGGTAAATTTATTCAGATATATAAGGGAGATATTGATGAAGCTGCATACTGTGATTCTAATGATCCAAATCAAGAAAGAATGTCAGATTGCTGTGGAGACCATGATTTTTTAAAGACCTACTATATGGTTAAAGAAAAGACGTTTAGGGGTTTTGTGGTAGGGATCAAAGAAATAGTTGTTACCGCATATCTGTGCGCTGATACGTGTTACCATTCGTATAACAGCAATGAATATTTAAAGGTATACAAGAATCCTGATAGAAGGATTAAATGTGCAATCGTGTATTATCAAAATAATAGAAAAAGATATGTTCCCCTAGAAAGTATTGAGAATGAACAGAAGTTCAGACTAGGAGCGAATGATGGAGGAAGCTTATAAAGAGTTAATTTTGAAAATGGTTAATGAAATTAAGGATGTAATATTTTTAAAGCGGATATATACAGTTGTGCTTTACATGCATAAAAGATAGTTGCGACGTCGCAACAAAAGGAGCATGAAATTATGAGTAAAATGAATGACCGTATGGAAGGTCGTAATCAAGGCATAGTATTTGCATTAGAAATTGCAAGAGAAGGTGGTATAGAAGCCTTAGAAAGATTAGTTGCCGAAAGGAATATATCTGGTTTATCCATGACCATGTCACAAAAAGAAATTGATAAAAATAAAAGGATAATGCAGTTTAATTCTACACGGATGAGTATTGCAATAGCTTTAATAACCTTGTTGGATGAGTTCGGAATGGGTAAGTACCAGGTGAGGAAGTTTAAAGAAGCCTTTGATAAAAAGGTTGAAGATATTATTGAAAAAAATGGAGATACGGCTGAGATGCTGGAACGTATTGAGAATGAGTTAGATCTTAGGATCACTTTTGATTAGGAGGATTACATGTATGACTAACGCAGAAAAGTATATTAGTGACATAGACAGATTAGCAGATATTATTTACAGCGCAGATGATTATGATGAAGCCTGCAATATGCATTTTGATGGATCTGATGAACTGGTTGGATGTAGGCATGAAGGAATTGAAAAGGGATGTCTTATTTGTATAAAAGATTGGTTATTAAAGGAGGATAATTAAAGTATGAGCTTAGTAGAAAAATGGAATGAACACATAGTACAGGGTAACAAGCTTAGTAGGGAATTAGAAGATTTTGAGGGTGTAATGCACGTAGCCAATATGCAAGAAAGCTTTATAGCTTTTAGCCATAGTAATCTAACAACGTTTGTAAATAATGTTCTGTCCCCGGAGAAGATGCTTGAAATTAAACAGATTGTAGTTTCTTCTCTAACTGATTCAAAGTTGGCCAAGGAGAAAGAACTTGAGAATCTGATGGGAATACGTAAACCTGCAACCATTAATCCAGACTTTGAAGCTGCAGTAAAAGAAATGGAGAGCCAGTCTAATACTAGGCCTAGTAATCAGAGAATTGAGTTTGACCTGGATGAAATGAAAGATCTATACATAAATCAAAAGTTATCATTAAGGCAGATATCTGAACATTTTGGATGCGCTACAAGTACTATTCATTGCTTTGTTAAGAAACATAATTTGTCCAGGGAAGTCAAGGAAGAGAAACCAGCATCCCCTGTAATGACGGTAGAGGCGGTTCGTGAGATTTATACAAACGGTACCATGAGCTTGGCAGATGCAGCTAAGCGCTTCGGAGTAAGTTCTAATGACTTACATACATTTATTGAGAAACATGGACTTAAAAAGCAAGTTGTAAAAGCTAATGATCCTTTCCTTGATGCTAACAAAATGGGTAAGCAACAGTTTAGACGCAAGATGTTAGCAAGTAG
>JBKEAO010000161.1:0-1825 GCA_047972335.1 Anaerocolumna sp.
CACTCAAAGATGCATAGGATTCAGGTATTAATTTATATATCATTACAAACAATTTCCTCCGCCAACTCGGCAATAGATTTATGATTAACTGTTTTCTCGTTCTATATAATCATGTATGACTATTGTATCTTTCTACATTTCCTATGTCAAGGATAACGTGAGAAATGGGTGTTGGAATACTCTGTTCTTTTGTTTTCAGCTAACATATTTTCCGCTTGATCCATTGCATAATCAAATGCAATGTACTCTTAAATGTCCGTAACTATTCCATTTTTCTGTAGATTTCACTTCACTGACAAGTATAAATGTGTTACTATAATGATTGACCTATTTTAATTGATATACCTAATCCAAGAAGGCTATATGGTGACCGATGCAAAGTGGTACCTCTAAATGGGGACCTTTTCCTTCCTACCCACACCATCCTGTACTGACAAATAGGAATTTAGGTGGTTTTCAAATACAAGGTGTAGGACACGATAATCTCATTCAAGGACCGGATGATTCTTTTTGGAATATAATGGTTAAAAACAACCTTTCGGAACAAGGTGAAATTTACTGATTTTCTTGTACGTATCAACGTATATAAGAAATTGCCCGACAAATGAAATTTGTCAAGTTAGTGCCTACACGTGACTCCGCATTATATGCTCTCGTCATGCTTAAAACATAAAAAAGTCAGTCCTGGGAGGTGCCCATTGGATTTAGAAAAAAACATTTTAGAACTTTTAAGGATAAACGATGCTGACCAATTAAACAGTTTGATTGAGGAAAATCATAAAATAGATATTGCCATCGCAATCGAAGAATTTTCTGATGAAGATATATCGATCTTCACAATCATTGTGCAAACTAATTTGATGGCAGAAATCATTGAAGAAAGTGAAGAGGATATGCAGATTAAATTAATCGCTGCTATCCCTTCCAACAAAGTAATCGAAATATTCAGCCATATGTCCAAGGACAATATAGCAGATATTCTTGGAATCCTGCCAGTCAATCTTCGCAAACATTATTTATCCTCTATGAAATCATCTGACTCAAAGGAAATTCAGATGCTTTTAAGTTATGGGGAGGAAACTGCTGGTGGAATTATGACCACGCAATATATTTCTCTAAAGAACACTTTAAACATAAAAGAAACTTGGAATAAGATTAAGTCTATCGCTCCTAAAACAGAAGTTATAGAAACCATATTTATCGTAGATGAGAAAGAGCATTTGGTTGGAACTGCCGATCTTAGGGATATATTAATTGCAGATGAGAACTCTTCCATTATGGATATCGTCGATGAAAACATTATCTCTATAGAACCAGAAACCGATCAAGAAGAAGTTTCCTTATTGGTTTCTAAATATGACTTAAATGTTATTCCAGTAGTGAATAAAAAAAATGTGATTATTGGTATCATTACTGTGGACGATATTATTGATGTTATCGTGGAAGAACAAACCGAAGATTTGCTACACTTATCAGGTATTAGCCCTGAAGAAACCTTTGATAATACTTTAAAAAACTCTGTAAAACAACGCTTACCTTGGCTATTTGTTAACCTATTTACAGCTTTTTTAGCCTCCTTTACCGTTGGTTTATTTGAAGATACTATTGCCCAAGTAGTTGCACTTGCAGCTGCTATGCCTATTGTTGCCGGTATGGGTGGAAATGCAGGTTCACAGACCCTTTCTCTTGTAATTCGTGGAATTGCACTTGGAGAAATTGAGATAAAAAAAGACTGGAAATTAGTTTTTCGTGAGGTTTTACTTGGACTTGTGGATGGATTTTTTGTTGGAATTATGGCAGGTATCATTTTAAGTATTCGATATAA
>JBKEAO010000081.1:0-16942 GCA_047972335.1 Anaerocolumna sp.
GCAAATACAATGTCGTATGGTTGTAGAGAGTATGCGTTACCTTCAGCATAAAAAGTAACATCACCTTGTATTAAAAAAATAAGCTCATGAAAATCAGAGTGGGTGTGAAGTATAAACTTCTTTTGCATTGGTAAATCTACAGTTGAATGCAGATAATCGATTTCTTGTATATTCATGTAAGATATAAACCTTTATCTTTCTATAAAATAATTAAGAATTATATGTATTCTATCAAAGAAAGCGAATATTGGAAAGGTTTTAGCTAAAAAATCATATTTATATATATACTATTCTTGGTACAATGTAACGAAAAGGTTAATTAAGAATGAGGATGAGAGCAAGGAAAGAATGAGGAAAGAGTAAGGAAAGAATGAGGATGAGAGTAAGGAAAGAATGAGGAAAGAATGAGGAAAGAATGAAGATGAGAGTAAGGAAAGAGCAAGGATAAGAGCATGTAAAATAGTAAGTAAAAGAATAATCAAAATAGTAAGTATAAAGGTAAGTGTAAGGAGACAACATGAGTACAAAGTGTAATCAGATACCATTTGAAATGAAACGTCCAGAGTTTAAAAGGTTTCCAGCTAATACAATTGTTGCTAGAAATTATAATGTAATAGGAGATGAGAAGAATACCATACAAAGGGCAGTGAATGCTTGTCATGATTTGGGTGGTGGTACCGTATTGATTGGTAAGGGTGAATGGACAACAGGACCAATACATTTATATAATGATATACATATTTGCTTGGAGTCAGGGGCAGTTATAACATTTAGTAATAATTTCTCAGACTATCTTCCTGTGGTGTTTACGCGTTGGGAAGGGATGGAATGCTATAATTATTCACCTCTTATATATGCAAAGGATTGTGAGAACATTGCAATAACTGGAGAGGGGATATTGCTAGGATCGGGAGAGGCTTGGTGGCACTGGAAAAGACTTCAGCAAAAGGCGGCAAATGAGTTGTGTTATGCTCAAAGTAACGCAGTACCTGTAGAACGAAGGATTTACGGGACACAAGAGGCGGCTCTTAGGCCATCTTTTATTCAATTTGTTGGGTGTAAAAATATACAGTTAAGTGATTTTACCATAAAAGATGGACCACAGTGGATGATTCATCCCGTATACTGTGAGCAGGTGTCGGTAAAGAATGTATCTGTCATATCAAAGGGGCACAATACCGATGGATTAAACCCAGATTCTTGCAAAGATGTCTATATTGAGGGATGCTATTTTGACACGGGAGACGATTGTATTGCAATTAATTCTGGAATGAATGAAGATGGCTGGAGAGTAAATAAGCCCTGTGAAAATGTTGTAATACGCAATTGCACAATGGATGGAGGCCACGGTGGAATTGTTATTGGAAGTGGTATGTCAGGTGGCGTAAAAAATATTTATGCATATGATTGTAAGATTCAAGGCACCAATCAAGGAATTCGTTTAAAATCCATGAGGGGCAGAGGCGGCTATGTTAAAGATGTTTGGTTTGAAAATATTGAAATTAATAATGTACTAGAGGAAGCTGTGCAAATTAACATGTTTTATAAATATAGTACGGTAATACCTAAAACAGATACACCAGCTGATTTTTCTAATATTTATTTAAAGAATATTCACGGCTTTGCAGCAGAGACAGCCGTTGAAATATGTGGACTACCTGAACATTTTCTTCATAACATATCGCTGGAAAATGTAGAATTAAGTGCAAAGAAGGCTTTGATATGCGATAATGTAGAATATATGAAAATGCAGAATGTATCTTTATATGAGGTGAAATAATCCAACCACTTCTTCAAGAGAATATTTGAATATAAGTGAAATAATCCAACCACCTCTTCAAGAGAATACATAATTATACGTGAAATAAGGAAAGCCTTAAGCTTGCCTATATAAAATAAATGGAGGAAAAACATGATACGACTTTTTGAACAACATGTAATCAGAAAATACAAAGAATTGGATGGAATGTGGGATTTTATAAAAGAGGATGATGGAAAAAAATATAAATTACCTGTACCAGGATGCTGGGAGCAAAATCCTGACATGCTAAATTATCGTGGAATTGGTACCTATTCAAGAAAAATTAAGTTGTCAAAGGACACCAATTTAAGAATGGTATTTCAAGGGGTGAGTCATACTGGGGATGTTTATTTTGATAATCAATTTATCGCACATCATTACAATGCCTTTACTCCATTTGATGGGATTGTAAAGGCAGCCAAAAAAGGCGAACATGAAATAAAAGTTGTGGTTAATAATACATTTGGTGAACATTCATCGTTACACATTCCAAATGATTATTATACCTATGGAGGCATTACAAGACCGGTATCTATTGAAGAAATTCCAGATACCTTTATAAAACAGATACATTTTACACCCTCTTTTTTAGATGGAAAATGGAGTGCAAAAATTGAAGTTGTTGTTAAAAATATTGGTAATATTTCTAATCATATAGTAATTGGCGGTTCTTTAGCTGAGGTATATTTGGAAGAGAAGACCATACAAGTATCCCCGGAGGCAGAAGAAACACTAGAGTGGTTACAAGAATTTCATGATATAAACATAGTTCCTTGGAGTGCTAACAATCCTAAGTTATATTTACTTGAAATGCAATTGATACAAGATGGCAATTTGGTGGATGATTTAATAGAAAGAGTTGGCTTTCGAACTGTAGAAATGAGGGGGCAGAAGCTTTATTTAAATGGAGAAAAGGTATTTCTTAAAGGTTTTAACCGCCATGAAGATTACGATATTTTTGGTTGTGCAATTCCTCTACAATTAATGGCACAGGATTTAGACTTAATGCAAGATATGGGAGCTAATTCGGTTAGAACTTGCCATTATCCAAATGATGAAAGATTCCTTGATTTGTGCGATGAGAGAGGTATCTTGGTATGGGAAGAAAATCATGCCAGAGGTCTTTTGCTAAAAGATATGCAGAATCCTAACTTTGAAAAGCAATGTGAAGATTGTATTAGGGAAATGATTGAACTTCATTACAATCACCCCTCCATTATTATCTGGGGTATTTTAAATGAATGTGCAAGTGAGACAAAAGAAGCAAGGTTGATGTATGAAAAGCAGTACAAGCAAATTAAGAGTATGGATCAAAGTCGTCCTACAACCTCTGCAACTTGTAGACATTTTACGGATATTTGTCTTGATTTACCAGATATCGTTTCCTTTAATATGTACTCTGGCTGGTATCAGGATGTTCCGGTGGTAGAAAGACATGAAAAGGAAATGGAATGGATTAAAAATTCAGGTGGTGAAGGTAAGCCGGTCATTGTCAGTGAGTTTGGAGCAGGTGCAATATATGGTTACCGTGATCGTAGCAGAGCCAAATGGAGTGAGGAACGCCAAGCGGATATTATCCAGGAAAATATTGAAGTTTATCAGTCAGATGATAGACTAACTGGTATGTATGTGTGGCAGTTTGCGGATTGCCGTGTTACAGAGGAAGGCGGTTGGTTTGCAACTAGACCTCGTAGCCATAATAATAAAGGTGTTGTGGATGAATACCGTAGACCAAAGATGGCTTATGATGTTATAAAATCCTTGTTTGAATCTATGGAATAGACTTTATTTAAAAAGATATTTAGAAATATAAATGCAATTACAACCACGTTTTATAGTAGAATATTTTGCTGTTTAGAGATATTTTACTATGAGATATCAAAAGTTCATATTTTCTTTTAATGATTTGAGAGATATACATATTTATCTGGAGGTCTTACCCACCTGGTCAAGTTAAATATATATACTTGAAAAAAAGGTAGCAATATTTCAAGTTTTACTAAGTACAAACGTTATAATAAATCATAATAAAATAAGGAGTTAAGTAGGAGATAGGTGAGAACATCAGCTACGTCCTAATTAATTCCTTATTTTTATTATAATCATTATTTTACTTTGTTTTATGAAAATAATATTCTGAACATCCCGAGACATAGCGTATTTATGTAATATACAATAATATACATTATATAAATGGAATAGCCGCAAATAATATAAATATAAAAAAATGAAATAAAAATAGAAATTATCTTTGAATTTATGTTTTCTTAATCTATTATAGTAAATCTTGTAGTCTAAACTTTCCAATTGATTTATTACATCAAGCAATTCATACTTATTGGACATATCATAATGTTCCCATAAAGCTTTTTCATATGGATAATATTATAATTTCATACATGAAAAGCACCTTACTCTATGTTTTTTAAGTTCTTGATGAACCTAATCTTACCACAAGTGGGTGCTTTTATGTACTTAAAAATTTAAATGCAAAAATTTATATATTTGCCCTAAGCTAATTTTATACTAACGATAGTCTCTTAATTCGTATCATAGTCACTCGTCCATCCTAATATTATGAATTCTGGTATTCCTGTGCTCATATCTGATTTTTTCAAACTGGAAGAAATATCTTCAAAACTAGTTTCTTTGTTATTTGTTAAGATGCTAAATGTAGTCGGTGTTTCACCTTCGGTACCAGAGACCTCAATTTTATACTTGTAGATGTTGTCTTTATATGTATAAGTCCCATCGTCATTAGTTGTGTAGTCGATATCAAACTCTTCAAATGTGGATTCTTTTTCGGAGTTAGATTCCTTATGTAAAGAAAATTTACAACCAGTTAAAGTACACATGCCGATGAGTCCAAGCATGAAGACTATATAAATTTTGTTTTTCATAATGTCAACCTCCATTTAAACTAAAATTTAATTTGGTATATAAGAACTTGTTGTTGTTGTGTTATAAAAACTTTTCATTTCTGAGATGGTTGTTCTATATACTCCGTAATGTCCTAGTTTTGATGTGCAAGTCGTTGAACTATTTACTATAGCAGAATGTAAAAGTGAACTATTATTCCAGAAAGTAATTCTGTCACCAGCCTGCAAATTACGCATCGGAATTCTCCATAATGTCCAGTAACTTGTATTGTTATAAACAGGTGAAGGATCATCAATCCAGTAAATATTGGATGTTTGTGTTGAATACCATGCATATGAGTGGCAGTTATATTTACCTGAAGCACTCTGAACTTTTGTATATGTTGGATAATTGTTAGCAATATATTTATCCATTGTTGAGATATCACTTGTAGTATACCCACCAGATACCCATTGATACCCAGAAACTGATTTGCCGTTAATTGTTATTGTTGTAGAAGTAAGGGAAGCACCACATAAACTACATGAAAATGATGCATAAGGAATGGCATTTGCTTCATGAGAATCTACAAGCCTTTCTGCTACATTATCGGGAATAGCACTTTCAGGAATCATGTCCAATTTCTCTTCAATACTATTATAGAAAATTGTAGAAAAGAAAGATTCATGATTCTTGTTACTCTTAGCTAAATACTTATTTCCATATTCCTCAACAAATTTTTCAGCCTGATCCTTCGAAAGTGAATCATAATTTAATCCGATATACTCTTCAATAAATAATTCTGAATCATAGTTTGTAACGCACACATCATTAGACTCAGCAACTTTTATGTAGTCAACATCTATGCTTGAATACTTAGCAATAAGGTTATCATAGCAATCTGCTCTAGAGAATAACTCATTGAATACAGAAGACTTATTTGCAAGGTGATTTATACCATCTGCAATTTTGTCATATGCTAATACGTCCATTAGGAATGGATAGTTTACAACGTAGTCTACAAGTTCTTCTGTTGTAAGGCTTTCTGCGTATTCCTTTGGCATATCGCAAGCAGCTGCAGCCTCACTGGAAGATAACTGTTTCCACACAGGAGAATCTACGTCTATAGGATATTCTCCTGTATCTGTATTCTCCCAATCTTTCTGCGAAACGATGTCATAATTGTAGTCAATTTCCTTGTATGGCTGTTGTGCCATTGCTGTAGTTGTGCTTGTTGTTGTGATGATACTTGTAAAAATCATCATCATTGTTAAAATTTTAATTAACTTTTTCATTTCTTAAAATCCTCCTATAATTTATTTATACAGCCACAAGTTTAATTCTTGTTGAACAAAATGTCAATACCTTCCTTTATAAAACATTTATTTACTTCTCGAAGGATTCGTTATAATATGAATTCAGATAATGAAATGGAGAATAAGGGTATGCATAAATTAAATGTAAAAGAAAAATGTTATAGTTCGTTTCATGGGCCGGATGTTGTCCTCGTAATGATTAAAGTAATCAGAAAATCAAATCCACTAGGATTTCCCGTGCTGGTTCCTATTTTAAACCAGTTCTGGTACAAGTTGCAAATGCTTTAATCAAATCGAAGAAACATCCTGAATTTACCACACGTTACAAATGTATCAAATCACGTCGTGGTCACAAGAAAGCCATCATTACTATCTGTCGTATGATCCTGACTGCTATCTGGCTCATACTTTCAGATTTAAAACCATATACACCAGAAGGTTTTCTTGAATCACGCCCTGTGAGTGAATCTAAAATATTGACTTCTTCACAGGCACTTAATTTAATGCGTCAACGAGGCTATGTCATCAAAGATGATGTTTCTACTGCCATAAATTAGGTGTTGCGTCTATATTTAATTTTTTAAAGCCACCGGAAGATGGCTTGTTTGCTATACCCTCCACTTTTTTCTACCCACTATCTGTTTGTTTCAAACTTGAGACTCCTTTTCATTACTTTTGTTACTATTATTTTACCATGTATTGAGTCATAAAGCATAGTAATTCAACATACTTTTGAGCTTTTTTTCTTTCACCCAATGGGTAAAGCTTAATTTCAAAGAAATATATATTCATCAAGGGTTTGAGTGTGCTTTTAGAAGTGCTGACGTAGAATCTAGGTATACATCTTATTTTATATTTTGGGGAGGTAACACTGGTATATAGGTTATGAACAAGTACACCAATAAGTCCCTATTTAGTGTCTGATGTCGCCAAGCTAAATATAGATACCTCTTCATTCTTTTATACTTTATCTAGGACTTTTTAGTGAATCACATAATTTATGGCTGAATAGTTACGGATATTAGGAGTATTGATTTAAGGCTAATTGACAATTAGAATGCATAAGCATATAATTGTGGTTAGAATACTCTAACTCTATAAAGAGATAAAAAAGGAGAGAATGCGAATTTGAAAAAAATTATAAATATAATTTGTCTTTGGTTAGGTTTTATAGCGCTTGGAATTGGTATGATAGGTATTGTATTACCTATTTTACCTACAACGCCCTTTATATTATTGTCGGCGGCATTGTTTGCCAAATCTTCAGAGAAGTTCCATAAATGGTTATTATCCACTAAAGTTTACACCAACTATGTGGGAAAATGGATGGAATCTAGATCTATGACAGTTAAAGAAAAATGTAAAGTATTGTTTATAGTAACCTTGCTTTTGGGAATTAGCATATACGTTGCACCAATCTGGCATGCACAGGTATTTATTTTAATTATTTTACTAGGTCATTATTATTTTCTTTTATTCCGTATGAAAACTTCTAAAGAGGAGAAAGCTACTGTTACTACGCTAGAAAACAAGATAGATTAAAGATTGGAAAAATAAACAAGAATTAAGGGAGTTTTAAAACAATTTGATATAAAAAAATGCAAAACAATTACATAAAGGAAATGCAAAACAATTAGATATAAAGGAAATGCAAAACAATTAGATAAAAGAAAAGTCAAAGGATAAGAATAAGGAGGAGTGACGTACAGTGTTTCATAAAAGATTATTGAAGGAATTTCCAGAAAACAAAAGCATTGTTATAGGAATTATTGCAAGCCAATGGATTTCTTTGCTTGCTAATATTTCTCTTGTATATTTTACAGCAACATTACTACTTTTAATGTATAAGGGTGAGTGGGATAGCAAAACTGCGTTTCCCTATATCATGTTTTTAATCGGGGTAGCGGTTATTCGAGGGTCTATGTACTACATCGGGGACAAGTTATCTGCCAAGGCCTCTGAAAATGTAAAGAAAAAGCTAAGAGAGAAGCTTTATCATACGGTGATAGAGTCAGAATTATCTTATAAAGAAAATATGTCTAGTGCTGAAGTGGTACAACTTAGTACAGAAGGTGTGGAGCAATTAGAGATTTATTTTGGAAAATTTGTACCACAATTTTTTTATAGCCTGCTAGCTCCAGTGACGCTATTTGTTGTAGCCCAAAGGATGAGTTTTAAGGTCGCACTGGTACTCTTACTATGTGTACCCCTTATTCCCATGTCCATCGTCTTAGTGCAAAAACTTGCTAAGAAAATCCTTAAAAAATACTGGGGTAGTTATGTGGGGCTTGGAGATAGCTTCTTAGAAAGTCTACAAGGCTTAACAACCTTAAAGATTTTTCAGGCTGATGAACGCTATGCAAAGAAAATGGATGAGGAAGCAGAAAACTTTAGAAAAATTACCATGAAGGTACTGGTCATGCAATTGAATTCTATTAGTGTTATGGATTTATCAGCTTATGGAAGTACTGCTGCTGGTATAATACTAAGTATTTTTGAGCTTAGAAATGGTAATATTGACTTAAGAGAGTGTATTTACTTGATTTTAACCTGTGCTGAATTTTTCTTGCCTCTAAGACTACTTGGGTCCTTCTTCCACATAGCCATGAATGGAAATGCAGCGGCAGATAAGATGTTTGATTTATTTGATAAAGAATCTGAAACAAAAGTTGTAACAACAAAAGTTCCATTTGAAACCGGTAGGATACAATTTGATCAGGTATCCTTTTCTTATGGAGATAAAAAGGTCCTTGAGGATATTTCTTTTACCATTCCTACAAATCGATTTACAGCAATTGTTGGTAAATCAGGATGTGGAAAGAGTACAATCGCATCACTTCTTATGGGAGATTTGACACCGAATATGGGGACAGTAACCATAGGAGATGAGAAGATTTCAAGAGAGAACAAGGAATTATTTTATAAAAAAGTAACCAGAGTGAAGCACAATAGCTATTTGTTCCAAGGCACTGTAAGAGAAAACCTAATCATGGGAAATGAAAGTGCAGGGGAGGAGGACATGTATCAGGCTCTTGCTAGAGTGGATTTACTTGATACCATTACTGAAAAGAGCGGTCTTTCCATGGCTCTTACTGAAAAGGCTAGTAATCTATCTGGTGGACAAAAACAAAGATTGGCTCTTGCTCGTGCAATTTTACATAATAGTGATATTTATATATTTGATGAAGCAACTTCTAATGTGGATGTGGCTAGTGAAAATAAAATCATGGAGGTTATCTTAGAGCTTGCCAAAGAAAAAACCGTTATTTTGATTTCTCATAGACTTGCTAATGTGGAAATAGCTGATCAAATATTAGTTATGGACAATGGGACAATGGTTGAGAGCGGAAATCATGAAGAGTTGCTACATAAGAATGGGTCTTATGCAGAACTTTATCAGACGCAAAAGGAATTAGAAGCGTATGCGAGGGAGGCAATGGTATGAAAAATTTAAAGAAAAAAAGATCATCTCTTATTCTATCATTGCTTCAATTGGTAAAACCTTTAGTCAGGGTAATGGTCATTGCAATTATAATGGGAACCATAGGTAATTTAGTGGCTATTTTTATACCAATACTTGGAGGGTACGGCCTACTTAAGGTCTTAAACATATCTGCTGGATTATCCATGCCTGTTATTATAACCTTAATTATTTTATTTGCAGTGATTAGAGGTGTCCTTCGCTATGCTGAACAATTATGCAATCACTTAATTGCCTTTAAACTTTTAGCTAGAATACGTCATTTGGTATTTGCAGCTTTTCGTAGGCTGGCACCTGCTAAATTAGATGGTAAAGACAAAGGCAATTTACTTGCAGTACTTACTTCTGATATTGAATTGTTAGAGGTCTTCTATGCCCATACTATTTCGCCAGTGGCAATTGCTATTTTAACATCTTTGGTTATGTTACTATATCTGGGGAATTTTTCACCGTGGCTTGCCTTGGTTGCAGGTATATTTTATATTGTAGTTGGAGTAGTTGTACCTATATTAAATGGTAGACGTGGAAAAGAGCTTGGAAACCAGTACCGTAAGACTTTTGGAGATTTAAATACTGTTGTATTAGACAATCTCTATGGTCTAGAAGAAATAAAACAGTATGGGCAGCAGGCAAATAGATTTAAAAAGATGCAAACTGAGACAAATCATTTGTTCCAATTTAGTAGAAAGTTAAAAACAGAAGAAACAAGGCAAAAGATTATGACTGATACAGTGATACTTTCAGGGGGAATTGTTATGTTGTTAGTTAGTTTTTGGCTCATTGGTCAACATGAGATTACATTTAAAACTGCACTTATATCTGTAGTTGCCATGGTTAGTTCCTTTGGACCAACTGCTGCGTTGTCAGCACTTTCTAATAACTTGAATCAGACTTTTGCCAGTGCAAGAAGGGTATTAGATATTTTAGAGGAAGAGCCTATGGTAGAGGAGATTACCGGGGGTAAAAGTTTTGATGAAGGTGATATCACATGTAATCAGGTGAGTTTTTCTTATCCTGAGGAGATGAAAGTGCTTGATGACCAAGGGGAAGAAGCCAATAAGGGTAATAAAGGAAAGAAAGTTAACCAAAGTAATCAAGACAACCTGGGCATACTAAAGAATTTTAGTCTGACATTTGAAAAGAACAAAATTTATGGCATTCATGGAGCTAGTGGATGCGGTAAGTCTACACTACTTAAGCTTCTTATGCGTTTTTATGAAACGGATGAGGGTGAAATAAAATATGGTAGTGTACATATTAATGAGATCACAACCAAGGAGCTAAGAAAACACATTTCCTATGTAACACAAGATACCTTTTTGTTTCAGGATACCATCGAAAATAATCTTAAAATAGCAAAAGAAGATGCTACCTTTGAAGAGATGGTGGGGGCAGCAAAAAAAGCTTCCATACATGAGTTTATTATGTCTTTACCTGATGGATATCAGACTAAACTTTTAGAACTTGGTGATTCTGTTTCTGGTGGAGAGCGACAGAGAATTGGCATTGCGAGAGCATTTTTACATGGAAGCGATATTTTATATCTGGATGAACCTACGAGCAATATTGACAGCTTGAACGAAGGAATACTTTTGAAAAGTTTAAAGGAAGAAAGAGAAGGAAAGACGATTGTCTTTGTATCTCACCGTAAATCCACTATGGGAATTGCAGATGAGTGGATCGGGATGTAAGGCCTAAAATAATCATATAAGGCCTAAAATAATTAGGTTGACAACCAGATGTTTTGAAGTTACAATAATCAACAATTATCAATTTGCCATAACATTGGTGTGATGGATAGATTAAGTTTATATCAAAACAAAGGGGGACTTGGCATGAAGCATTTAGGAACGGTAGTATTAGAAACGCAACGATTAGTATTAAGACCATTTACAGTTGGAGATACCAATGATATGTATAACAATTGGGCAAATAGTGATCAGGTCACTAAATTTCTTACCTGGCCAACCCATCAGTCTCCTGATATTAGCCAAATGGTGATTGGATCCTGGGTGGAGGGCTATAGTAGTCTCTCTCATTATCAGTGGTGTATAGAGTATAAAGAGAATCATCAGGCCATTGGAAGTTTTGGTGTGGTTTCAATGGAGGAGAATATCCAGGCAGTCGAAATTGGTTATTGTATTGGCGTAGCTTATTGGAACAAAGGGATCACGTCTGAAGCCTTTGAAAGGGTTATGAAATTTCTGTTTGAAGAAGTAGAATGTAATAGGGTATTTGCCAGACATGATGTGAATAATCCTAACTCAGGAAAAGTTATGATAAAGTCTGGATTAGAATATGAAGGTACATTAAAAGAAGCAGGAAAAAATAATACAGGTATTTGCGATGTGGCCGTGTATGGGATCACAAATAGAAAGTATAAAGAATCAAAAGCATGAGAAACAAAATTGTTTTTGACTGAATTTATCAAGTGTAATGGAGATTTTTGACTGCGTAGTTTGAGTATAGGAGTAATAGAATGAATAAGGTGTATCTAGGCCCAATGTTACAAGCTTAGATACACCTTATAGGTTTAGTAACAATAGCACTATTTAAAAAAACTCTACATATTATTAATCTGATTCTAAATAGTTTATATAATTCTGAATGGACTCCTTGTTCTCATTGTTATTTAATGTCATAACATAACTACTGATTTGAGGTATTGTAAAGTCTAGGAGAGGGATTTGGATCAAGGAACCCTCTTTTAATTCTTTGTGTACGAGACTAGTGGGGAGAAAACTGTATCCACTACCTTTCTTAAGATAGGGCAGTAAGTTAGAACTACGGTCTATTTCAAAGGGGAAAGAATGACCTTTGGGAAACAGTTCTTTGATAAAGCTTCCAACATCCTGAAATGTAAAGTCGCAATAATAGTAAGGGATTGTTTCTAGCTCCTCCTTTTTGATTCCACATGCATAAGATATATTGGATTTGTTAGTTACTAAAACAAGGGGCTCTGCGTGAAATACCTTGCATGTAACTTCCTTTTTGTTATAAGGAACATAAGTAAAGGCGATATCGATGGTTTTATCAAGTAACATTTGAAGCAAAGGTAAAGAATGACCAATGGTTATATTAAGCTTGGTGTCCGTGTTGTTATTTAAAAAGGATACAGTCAGATCAGAAAGATAGCAATCATAAATTGTATTAGTTGATCCGATGCGAATTGCATGTTTATAACGGTTTAAGGAAATAATCTCTTGTTTTGCTAAGGCCTCAAGTTCTAAAATTCTTTTCGCGTAGATCAGAAAATATTCGCCCTCTTGAGTTAGTCGCAGCTGCTTTTTACTGCGGATAAATAATTGCTTTCCTAGTTCGGCTTCAAGTTCTAATATTCTATTGGTAACGGTGGATTGAGCCACAAATAAACCATTCGCAGTTTGGGTATAATTTTTATATTCGGCTAATCGTAAAAAGGTATATAACATATCAGAGTTCATGGGTTTCTCCTAAATATAGTAAGTTAAATAATAAACTTTTTTAAATATCAAAGAATAATCGATAAAACGAATAATAATAATCGAAAATATCTGTTTTACAAATTATACTACTATCTGCTATTATAGACAATATAGATTGCATTCATATTTTATCTAAAGATAAGAAAATCACCAATGTATCAGTCTCCCTAGATAATATTAGAACAGATAAGCAATCCTATCTAAAAAACTACGTAAAATTTATAAAGAAGAAAAAGCCCGTTAGATGGCTATAAGTTAATTTATAATATAATATTACACACTTATTAGGAGGAAAATAAAATGAAAAAACCTTTTATAACTTTAGAAAAAGTGGAAGAAATTGAAAAAAAGTATCCAACACCATATCATATATATGATGAAGCTGGCATAAGAGAAAATGCCAAGAATCTTATGAAAGCATTTAGCTGGAACAAAGGTTTTCGTGAATATTTTGCAGTAAAAGCTACGCCAAATCCATTTTTACTAAAAATATTACAGGAAGAAGGTTGTGGTGCAGATTGTTCTTCTCTTTCAGAATTAATTATGTCTGATAAAGTAGGCATTACGGGAGAAGATATTATGTTTTCTTCTAATAATACGCCAGCAGAGGAGTTTGTTAAAGCTAGAGAATTAAATGCGATTATTAATTTAGATGATTTTACACATATAGATTTCTTAAATGAAGTAGCAGGAATTCCAGAGATTATAAGTTGTAGATATAATCCAGGTGGTATTTATGAAGTAAGTAATGGTATTATGGACAACCCTGGTGATGCAAAGTATGGTTTTACCAAGGAGCAGTTACTAGAAGGATTAGTAAAACTAAAGAATTTAGGCGCTAAGAAATTTGGTATCCATTCCTTTTTGGTAAGTAATACATTGGGAAATGAATATTACCCAATGCTTGCAAGAACGCTATTTGAGCTTTCTGTGGAAGTAAAAGCTGCAACTGGAATTGAAATTAGCTTTATTAATTTATCCGGTGGGGTAGGTATACCTTATAAGCCAGAAGACAAGGCAAATGATATTTTCTATATTGGCGAGGAAGTGAGAAAAGCCTATGAAGATATTATGGTTCCAGAGGGGCTTGAAGTTTCCATTTATACTGAGCTTGGAAGATATATGTTAGCTCCTTTTGGACATTTAATTGCACAGGCAAAACATGAAAAGAACACTTATAAGAATTATGTTGGTGTGGACGCTTGTGCAGTTAACTTAATGAGACCTGCGATGTATGGTGCGTATCATCACATTACTGTTCTTGGAAAAGAGGAAGCAGCCCTTGATTTCACTTATGATGTAGTTGGTTCCTTGTGTGAAAATAATGATAAATTTGCCATTGATAGAAAACTTCCTAAGATAGAAAAAGGAGATTTCCTATGTATCCATGATACAGGAGCTCATGGTTATGCTATGGGATATAACTATAATGGTAAATTAAAGTCAGCAGAGCTTTTATTAAAAGAAGATGGAAGTGTGCAACTGATTCGTCGTGCAGAAAATCTAGATGACTATTTTGCTACTTTTGATTTTTGTGATATTTTAAAATAATAATTGAATTTTACAATTGATTATGGTATAAAATAATTAATGAAATAGTTTCAAAAAGTATTAGGCAAGTGCCTTGATCCACGTCTGTTAGGGAAAATCTAACAGATGTGGTTTTTTTAAATTTAAGATAGTGTTTTAGAGTATACGATCTTAATTTATTATTCTGTTTTTGGAGGTTTTATGACAAATATAAAAGTGATAAAATTTATCTTAAATATTTTCATTGTGATACTAGGTAATATTTTATATGCAGCAGGAGTTGTATTCTTTATCATTCCAGCGGGATTAATCACTGGAGGAACAACAGGTATTGGTTTATTTGTGGAGCATTTTACAAATATTCCACTATCCTATTTTGTATTTAGTTTTAACTTAGCTATGTTTATATTAGGGTTTTTGTTTTTGGGAAAGAAATTTGCCATAACCACATTAATTAGTACATTTTGTTTTCCCTTTGCATTGGAAGTATTGCAAAATGCAGTAGGAGATTACAGAATTACAGAGGATATAATCCTATCCACCCTATTTGGAGGGATTTGTATTGGAGCTGCAATTGCCATGGTCATAAGAGTGGGAGCTAGCACTGGGGGAATGGATATCCCACCTCTTATTATAAACAAATATACTCGTATTTCTGTTTCTGTTATACTTTATATTGGTGATTGTTTTATACTTGCATTGCAGTCATTTTTTAGTGATAAGGATAACATTCTCTATGGTATTTTATTAGTCCTTGTGTATACAGTGGTTCTGGATAAATTACTAATGCTTGGGACACATAAAATGCAGCTAAAAATTGTTAGTGATAGAGCTTGGGATATTAAAGAAGCTATCTTTGCTGAAATAGATCGAGGTGTAACATTGCTTCATGGTAAAACGGGATATCTAGAAAAGGAGACTGATATCGTACTTAGTGTGGTTTCAAACAGAGAATTATATAAAGTGGAAAAGCTTGTACGTCATTTGGACGAAAAGGCATTTGTTATGGTAAGCCGGGTTAGTGAAGTAACAGGTAGAGGCTTTAGTGAAAGAAAGGAATATTTATCAGTTACAAGAAAGTGATATAAAAGATAGGACATGGTGTGTCTTATACATTAGTAACTGCTTTAGCTTATGAAAGGTTTGCAAAAACTCCTCTTAAGGAATTTTTGCAATAAAACGCATTAAATCCAAGCGCCATCCAATGTGATAATTTGACCATTTAAGTAGTCATTTCCACTAGCTAATTGATGAGCTAGTGTAGCAACTTCTTCCGGTTTTCCAAATCTACCAGCAGGAATTTCCTCCTTTAGTGCAACAGTATCTTCTTCGGATAAAAAGTGGTTCATCTGGGTATCAATTGCCCCACAAGCTATGGCATTTACTTGAATATTACTTGGAGCAAGTTCTTTGGCAAAAGCTTTCGTAAAGGCATTGACACCACCCTTAGAAGCGGAATAGGCAGTCTCTAAGGAGGCTCCTGTAATACCCCATACGGAGGATATGTTAATGATTTTACCATAACCTTTCTTTATCATATCAGGTGCAAATAAATGACAGCAATTAAATACAGAAGTTAAATTAGTCTGAATGATTTTATTCCAATCAGAAATATCCATATCAGTTAACAAGCCAATATGTGAAATACCAGCATTATTTATCAATATATCAATTCCTCGATACCGTTCTTTTATCATGGATTTTAAATGCTTAACTGTCTCAAAATCACCCATGTCTCCAACAAAGGATAAACAAACGACGGATAAGCTTTCTATTTCTTTCTTAGTTTCCATTAATGCTTCCTGATTTTTTAAGCAAGTAATAACTAAGTTGTACCCTTCCCTAGCAAATTTTAGTGCGATTGCTTTGCCGATACCCCTTGAGGCACCTGTTACCAATACAGTTTTTTGAGCCATGGCATAACCTCTTTCTGATTTTTTCTTCATTATATCATAAGAAGTCTTTGTATAGAAAGCTGTAATTGTTACGGGCTATATAGAAATCACTAAAAAGTCATTCTACAAATTGCTACATATTAAAAGCCTGGTATAGAGCTTGTTATTATATATGACCATATGATATACTTATTACAAATGGTTAATTTATCCACCATAGTCCAATATTATGTGGAAGTTAAAAGTATATTAATTTATGAAAATGGAAATGAGGGCATATACATTCATTTTTAAAAGGACACCAATGAGCCTGGCATCCTAATTTAAGATGAATTCACATCTTGTTAAGTAGATATAAAGTTTTGTAAGTATAAAGAAGCCGAGTAAGGCTACAATAGTATTATAAATACATGTTAATAGGTACAAAAGGTTAAAGGTGTGAAAGAAAATTTTGTATGGAAAGGTTGCCACAGTAAGATTCTTTCACTATTTATTTTGTGGCAGTATCACAGGAAAGTAACTTGTGATATGTAATTGGGGTGATTATGAATCACAAATATATAAAATCAACATTTGCTCATTATTTACTTATATTA
>JBKEAO010000150.1:0-4222 GCA_047972335.1 Anaerocolumna sp.
GGAACATCAATGCTTGCACAGGCCAATGAAAGACCCCAGACAGTATTATCCCTATTACAGGGTTAATAGTATTACAGGGTTAATAGCATTACAGGTACAATAATTTACCATGTTAATCGTATTAACATGAAGCGTAATAGTTTAGAAAGGATGTTTCATCTGAATGAATAAGGAATTGGCTAAAACCTTTGCGACCAGAGTATCCCAGGCAACTAGAACTGAACTAATTGTAATAATGTATGAGGTTATACTATCGGATATTAGTTCAGCTAGAGATTACTTAAAATTAGGGGATGAAAATTCCTTTGTTCAGGATATAAAACATGGTCAGAAATTTTTAAATGAATTAATGGGATCTTTAGATTATCAATACAGTATATCAAAAGATTTAATGAGTCTGTATATATTTATAAACAAATGTTTTGTTACATCTATGTTCCAAAAGTCTGAAAAAGAGCTCTTAGATGCAAAAGAAACCTTACATATCCTTTTAGAGGGATTTAAAGGTATTCGAAAAGAAGATAATTATGGAACTGTAATGACAAACACAGGCCAGTTGTATGCAGGTTTAACTTACGGTAAAGGTGTTTTAAATGAAACATATATTGACCCGAACCAGCAAAACAGAGGGTTTTTGGCTTAATGTAATATAAAAGCTAAAAATTTTATATAATAAAATAATGATTGGAAATATTGGATAAATTAAAAGTAAAGATTGTACTATGGCTCTATGATATATTAGAAAGATGAAATAATTTATTCAAACTTTCTATGTATAATAGAGCCATAATTATTTGTTATTATATGGTGGTATAGTCATTTTCCATTTCTTTTGCCTGCTTTAAAAGAAATTTATATCTCTTTTGAACTGCATTTACTTCATAAATATAGCAATCAATTAAATCTGGATCTATTACGTTTTCAAAATTTGAGTAAGCAGCTTCTAATGCTAATTTTGTTTTATTTATTTCGTTTAGTAAAGCTTCATTACCAGGAGACTTTTTTTTGGAAAACAATCTCATACGTACTCCATTCTGCCAAATATGACGGCTGACATAAGAATTATTTTGTTTATAGTATAGTCATGCTTTTACCAGAATATACTACATTAAATAGAAAAAAATGTAAAAATATTTAATGGAGGATGTATGAAGGATAGAGCAATCGTAGTTATCTTGGGTATTTGTGCAGTTTTGTTCATGATAGGGATCATAAAAAAGAGATATGATGTTTTGGTTAATTTTGGTTTGAGACTGGTGGTAGGACTTTTAGGTATATATCTTTTTAATTCTTTTTTGGGTAACTTTGGTATTCCTAATTTAGTTGGTGCCAATAGTTATAATGCTTTAATTATGGGAGTATTTGGTGTGCCTGGTTTTGTTTTAATTTATGGATTGGCAGCTTATATACATTATATTTGATATAAATTAAATCTGATATACTTTAGATCTGATATACATATCTGATATAAATTAATTTGATATAAATTGATTAGATTAAATAGTAAACAGAAATAGCTAATAGCAATCGTAAGCAGAAAAAACCGACTAAAATAAGGCAAAAAAATAGTGATGGTAGAATTAGTAAATTTACATAAAAAAATAGTAGATTTACGTCATATTTCATAAAAGTTAAAATTTAGAAGAAAAGTAATTGACATAAAATATATAATTGGTGTAAGATTGCTATATCCTATATGGGAGGTGAGGCATATTATTATAAAGCACATTTGCCTTGTCTTTCTTCTTTTACTGGCACTTTCTAAGGATTTGAAATCTTATAAAATTCCCAATACTATTATTTTAATTGGATATCTTTTTGGTTTATTCTTCTTTTGTCAGGAGCAGGAGTGGACAAGCATTCATAAATGGGTTCTAAGCATATTTATACCCATCTTAATTTTATTTCCATTATTCTTTATCAAGGCCTTAGGAGCAGGAGATATTAAGTTGTTTTCTGTAATAGGCGGATTCTTTGGTATATCCTATGTCATAAATCTAATTGTCATTTCATTTCTAATTGGAGGAATACTTGCAGTCTTTCAATTATGCAAGAACAAAAATCTCAGTTCTAGAATTTCATTCTTTTTATCCTATGTCAAAAAACTTCATTTAAAGGTCACAACAAGCGATATTAGTAACACTGACTATGTGTATTATAGCAAAGATAAGGAGGGGACAAGAAATGTTATCCATTTTTCTGTTGCTATATTTTTAGGATTTCTTATAAAACTCATAGTGGATCATATCGTATTCAAATAAGTTATCAAATAAGTTATTAAATAAAATTCAAATAAAATAGATAAAAAGAGAGGGTGCTTTGTGAGTAAAGTAATTGGTATTTTGGATGGGGATATCCAGTATTCTAAGCGTCTTATGGAATATATAAAAAGAAAGAGGCGAACTTTATTTCAAGTTAGAGTTTTTAGTGACTTAAATAATATGCAGAAATATTTAGAGCATAATCAGTTAGACATTCTATTACTGGGTGAAGAATTATATCCACTGGAGGGCAAAGACTATAGTAGTATTTTTACAATTATTTTACGAGAGAACGATAAAAAGAATACCAGTACAACAGAATTAGGTATTTATAAATATCAACCTGTGTCAATATTAATCGATGAACTTACGATACTTTGCCCTATGCTCAAGGAAGATGAGGCAGATAAAAATGTCGAAAATGTACTTAAGATTGTAGCAGTCACTTCTCTTGAGGATGGTAGTATGGGTGAAATTTTTTCGTATTTACTAGCCAAAGAGTATGGACATAAGGAAAAGGTGCTATTTCTAAATCTTGTTCCCTTTACTGGATTAAGAGAGACTTTACCAGAGGATGTTAATCAAGGAATGAGTGAACTTATCTACTACATGAATGAAAAAGTAGATACTATCGATGAAAAATTAAATACTATTATTAAAAGCAATGAAAGAATGGATTATATATCTAACGTAACTTTTTTAACAGATCTGAATGAGCTAACGATTGATGGAATGAGAGTTTTATTAAAGACGATAAAAGAATATGCTAGATATACCTATTGTATCATTCATGTAGGTATTTTAAATGCTACAATACTTGAATTATTAAGGAAATGCCATAAAACTTATATACTGTCTGGAACTACCAATGTAGCAAATAGAAGAAAAGATAATTTGATTAAGCAACTTGAGTGGGCAGACTTTCATGATATTCTTAAAAATTTGATACCCATAGGCTTTACAGACGAAGAAAGGGATTATATTTTTAGAGCCTATGAAGAAAGAATAGAGGATGAGGGTTTGAAAGATTTTATACGAAACTTTATTAAAATGTCTTGACAATTATAACACCTTAACGTTAGATAGCTAGGAGCAGAGGATATGGAGATTCAAAAACATGAAATAAAGAACCTAGTCTTAAAGAATATAGACTTGTCCAGGGAATTAATAGATGATGAAATACTTGATTCTATAGATAATATACTGCTTATAAAGGCTAGGAGTACTTATATTAGTTTAGAAGATAAAAAAAGACTTAGATGGGAAGTATTTAACTCCATAAGAAGACTTGATATTCTGCAGGAATTAATTGAAGATAATTCCATTACTGAGATTATGATCAATGGTGCTAACGAAATATTTATTGAGCAAAAGGGGAGGATAATACAATGGAGTAAAAGATTTGAATCGGATAGAAGTTTGCAAGATATTGTCCAACAAATTGTATCAAAGTCAAATCGAATTATAAATGAATCTAGTCCTATAGTAGATGCAAGATTGGAAGATGGCTCAAGGGTTAACATTGTACTTCCTCCTGTTGCGTTAAATGGTCCAGTCATTACCATTAGAAAGTTTCCCAACTCCCCAATTACCATTGAACACTTAATTGGAATGAATTCTATTACAAAAGAGGGGGCGGACTTTTTAGAAAAATTAGTGGTGGCAGGTTACAATATCTTCGTTAGCGGAGGAACAGGTTCAGGTAAGACAACCTTCCTAAATGTTTTATCTAATTTTATTCCAAATGATGAACGAGTGATAACCATAGAAGATGCTGCAGAACTTCAAATTAAAAGTATTCCAAATTTGGTTCGTCTTGAAGCTAGAAATGCTAATGTGGAAGGCAAAAATGAAGTGTCTATCAGACAATTGATTAAGTCGGCACTTCGTATGCGTCCGGATCGAATTGTGGTGGGAGAAGTAAGAGATGGTGCGGCACTTGACATGCTTCAGGCAATGAA
>JBKEAO010000158.1:0-57843 GCA_047972335.1 Anaerocolumna sp.
AAAGGACAGAAAAGCGTTCCTCATTAATTGCAGGAAAAACAATATCCGCAAAGTCTTTAGCCCAAGATTTCAGAACTATTTTTTGAGTACGTGAGCTTAAGGCATTAAATCTATCATCAAGAGTTATTTGTTGGTAATCGTTAGTTTTAAAAGACATATCATGCACCTCACAAAAGAATATGTCTTAATTTTATCATAAAAAGCTTGTTAAGTAACTATTAATGGGTGCCTAGTTTTGACACCTCAATCATAATTTATAAGTGTAAATATGGAAAAAGCAATTGTAAAATTGAGAAAAGGCGAAGGAAGAACAATAAAATCTGGTGGAATGTGGGTATATGATAACGAGATTGACACGATAACTGGAGATTTTAGCAATGGAGATTTGGTATATGTACATGACTTTGATAATTATTATATGGGATGTGGATTTATTAATACCAATTCTAAGATAACCGTTCGTATTATGTCAAGAGTTAGGGGACAAGAGATTACCAAGGATTTTCTAGAGATGAGAGTGAGAAATGCTTGGGAATATCGTAAGAAAACCGTAGATATTAGTAGTTGTAGGGTGATATTTGGCGAAGCAGATTTTCTTCCTGGTATTGTAATAGACAAATTTTCTGATGTACTAGTGGTGCAATCTCTTGCACTTGGTATTGACCGAATGAAAGAAGATATCATTGAAATTCTCAAAAGCTTTATGAAAGAAGATGGTATAGAAATTCGTGGTGTATACGAAAGAAGTGATGCTAAGGTTCGTGCCAATGAGGGAATGGAGAGAATCACAGGATTTATTGGTGACGAATTTGATACAAAAGTTGAAATTGTGGAAAATGAAGTGAAATACATGGTGGATGTTGCCCAAGGGCAAAAAACTGGATTTTTCCTGGATCAAAAATATAATAGAGAAGCCATTCAGAAAATATGTAAAGATGCTAAAGTACTAGATTGTTTTACCCATACAGGTTCTTTTGCTCTCAATGCTGGTATTGGTGGAGCTAAAAGTGTATTAGGGGTAGATGCATCTGAACTTGGTGTACAACAAGCTAAGGAAAATGCAGTACTAAATCATCTTGAGGATACAGTTGATTTTATTTGTGCTGATGTTTTTGATTTGCTACCAGAACTTGAGAAGAAACAAGAGAAATTTGATGTGGTTATTCTAGACCCTCCAGCCTTTACAAAATCAAGAAATTCAATTAAAAATGCTGTAAAAGGTTATAGAGAGATTAATCTAAGAGCTATGAAGCTGATAAAAGACGGAGGATATCTGGCTACTTGTTCTTGTTCTCATTTTATGACTCCAGAATTATTCACTGAAACCATTGGACAAGCAGCGAAAAATACCAGAAAGAGATTAAGGCAAGTGGAATATAGAACACAGGCACCAGATCATCCAATACTATGGGCTGCTGATGAATCTTACTATTTAAAATTTTATATTTTTCAAGTTTGTGATGATAAATAATAGGATAAAAGAAGCTATGTGCTTTCATTTGTTGTGTTGAACTATCGCAGTAAATGAAAGCAATTGAAAGGCATGGTGAACATATGACAATAGAAGAGGCATATGATTTTATTGAAAAGGTAGCAAGTTATGGAAGTATTTTAGGGCTAGAAAGTATGGAAAACCTTTTAAAAGGACTTGGTAATCCTCAGGATCAATTAAAATTCATTCATATTGCAGGAACCAACGGAAAAGGTTCCACAGCTGCTTTTATTACACATATACTTGCCGCGGCAGGCTATAGAGTGGGTAGATATATTTCACCATCTGTATTTTCTTATGAAGAAAAAATCCAAATTACAGAAGAAAAAGTTATATCTTCCAAAGAGAAGTGTATCACAACAGAATTTATCAATGAACATGATATCATGTCGCTAATAAAGAAAATTCAAACTGTATGTGAGGAATTACATTCTAATGGTAAGGCTCATCCCACAGTCTTTGAAGTAGAAACAGCCATGTCCATGCTTTATTTTTTACAGGAAAGCTGTGATATTGTGGTTCTTGAAGTGGGGCTTGGTGGTAAACTAGATGCCACTAATGTAATTCAGACAACAGAATGTGGAGTTATTACTTCGATTAGTATGGATCATATGGAATACTTAGGTGATACCCTTGAGCAAATAGCTATACAAAAGGCAGGCATCATAAAAGAGGGGATACAGGTAGCTGCTTATGATTTGACAGAAGAAGCTATGAAGGTGATTGAACAAACTTGTAGAGATAAAAAAGCTATTTTAAGTAAAGCAGACTTTAAAGGGATTGCGCATTTAACGATGAATCTAGCGAAAACCACCTTTGACTATAAAGAAAGAAAAAATTTAGTGATTAAGCTTCCTGGTGCAAATCAAGTTTATAATGCAGTAGTTGCGATTCATACCATGGAGGCACTTAGGAATAAGGGGTATGAAATTACAGAGGAGGCTATTTTTAAGGGATTAAGTATCACAACTTGGAATGGGCGCTTTGAAGTAATAAAGGAGGAACCATTATTTATAATAGACGGTGCTCATAATGTTGATGCAGCAAGATCTCTTGCTAGTAACATAAAAATTTACTTAAAGGATAAAAAAATCAGATTTATAATGGGTGTTCTAAAAGATAAAGATTATAATGAAATCCTTCATATCATGAATGGATTAGGAGAGATGATTTATACAATAACACCGAATAATCCAAGAGCTCTATCATCTGAAACACTAGCTGAGAAAGCAATAGAAAAAGGAATTGTGGCAGTGGATGGGAAAGATGTTAAGAATGCTGTGAATATGGCTTTCAGTGATTCTGCCGTTAATGATGTGATTATAGCTTTTGGTTCTTTATCTTATTTAGGAGAGTTGAAAAGATTTATATTAGAATCTAATGTTTAACCTACGATATAATAAGTTTCTTTGTATATAAAAATGTCGCATACTTTAACAAGTGAATATGGTACAGTAAAGCTATTACCGTGTTTCATTAGGGAGGAAGAAGGGTCATAAATGATTGATTTGAATTTAAGCCGTGAAAAAATTGATGAAGTAGATAAAAAGATTGTGGAATTATTTGAATATAGGATGCAATTAGCAAAGGATGTGGCTGCATATAAGATTGAGACAGGTAAGAAGGTGTTTGATAGAGAACGAGAAATTTCTAAACTAAATACCTTAAGTACACTTACTGATGATACGTTTAATAAAATCGGCATACAAGAACTCTTTACCCAAATCATGTCTATGAGCAGAAAGATGCAGTATAGCCTGATAAAAGAAGATTTTAGTGACAATCCATTTACCAGTTTTAAAGAGGTATTAGCAGATAAACCACTAAAGGTTATTTGCTTTGGCGAGAAGGGTTCCTATACGGAACGAGCAATGGAAGAGTATTTTGGAGAGAATATAAATCCCACTTATGCTGACTCATTTAAAAAGGTCATGTTATCTGTAAAAGAGGGACATAGTGATTATGGTGTACTACCAATTGAGAATACTTCTACAGGCGGAATTGCAGATATTTATGACTTGCTCGTAGAATTTGATAATTATATTATTGGAGAACATGTGATTAAGATTGAACATGCCCTTCTAGGTCTTAAGGGTGCAAAACTTACAGATATCAAAACAGTGTACTCCCACCCCCAAGGACTTATGCAATGTCAGAAATTTTTAGAAGCTCATCCAGAGATTACTCCAGTTAAGTGTATTAGCACCTCTGATAGTGCAAAAAAAGTTTTATTAGATGGGGATGTATCCCAAGGCGCAATTGCTGGTAGACAATCAGCGGTTATTTATGATTTAGATATTTTAGAAGAAAGTATTAATCATGAACAAAATAATTCAACAAGATTCATTATAATATCTAGGGATAGAAAATATCAGGAAGAAGCTGATAAAGTAAGTATATGTTTTGAATTGCCTCATGAAAGTGGTACATTATATAATATGCTATCTCATATGATATATAATAATTTGAGTATGACCAAAATTGAATCTAGACCTTTAGAGGGAAGAAATTTTGAATATCGTTTCTTCGTAGATTTTGAAGGGAATTTATCCGATCCGGGTGTAAGAAATGCTTTATATGGAATCAAGGAAGAGGCAATCAGTTTGAAAATTTTAGGCAATTACTAAAGTAATAAACCAGTTTTTTGAGAAGTTGATAAAAAGATTACCTATTTCACGAATTATTCAAATTGTAATCACAAAGTAGACATAATTTATTGCTAAACTTTAGTCATAACATAAACAACAAATAAAACACATAGACACTAAAGTTTGAAAGGAGCAAATTATGAACGATAATTTTAATCATTACAAATATGAAGAGGAGAGAAATATAATAGACAGTGAAGCTTATATTTCAGATGTAACAGGGGATAGACCTAAGACAAGAAAACATGGATTTGCTAAATTAATTGCTAGTTCCTTGGTATTTGGTTTAGTTGCTGGAGCAGCATTTCAAGGTTATGGATATGTATATAATTTAAATACAAATTCAGAAAGTGCCATTGAAGACACAGCGAATACAACGACTGAGAATAGTACAGATGATGGAGTTGTAGCATTAGAAACGGGTACTAGTAGCAATGTAACTAGTGATGTATCTGCTGTTGTAGAAAATGTAATGCCATCTATTGTAGCCATTAACGCAACTGTAAATACAACAAACAGTGATTTTTTTGGAAGACAATATAGTGAAGAAACTGAAGGCAGTGGTTCTGGTATTATAATAGGACAAAATGATACAGAAATATTAATTGCAACAAACAATCATGTTATTGCAGAGGCAACTAAAGTGGAAATAGTTTTTGCAGACGATACAACAGCCACTGCAACTGTAAAAGGTACAGCAGCAGCTTCTGATCTTGCAGTGGTATCTGTTAATGTCAATGAATTATCTGATGATACCATTAACAATATTAAAATTGCTACTTTAGGTGACTCAGACTCCTTAAAACTTGGGGAGATGGCCATTGCTATTGGTAATGCCTTAGGATATGGACAGTCAATTACAGTAGGATATATTAGTGCATTAGATAGAGAAGTTACAGTAGATAATGTTACTCTTAACGTTTTACAAACAGATGCAGCAATTAACCCAGGAAACAGTGGTGGGGCCTTACTTAATTCTAAAGGTGAAGTAATTGGTATTAACAGCGTAAAATATGTTGATGATAGTGTTGAAAGTGTTGGTTATGCAATACCAATTTCTGAAGCAATTCCAATTATCAATGACTTAATGAATAGAACCACTTTAGCTGAAAATGAAAAAGCATATTTGGGAATTGGCGGCCAGGATGTAACCAGTGAATATGCTCAGAATTTTAATATACCAGTAGGAATCTATGTGGGTGAAGTACAAGATGGCTCAGCTGCTAGTAATGCAGGCTTAGTTGTAGGCGATATTATTGTAGGAATTAATAATACTACAGTAGAATCCATGGCAGATTTGTCAGAAGTACTTGATTATACGGAAGGTGGTTCAACAGGTACAATAACTGTTAAGTCCTTATCAGACGGGGAATATGTAGAAAAGGTTCTAGATATTACATTTGATAGCAGATCATAATAATAGTTTATTTTAAACACATAAATTAACATATGGATACCTAAGGTGTACGTTAAAGTGCATCTTGGGTATTTCATTTATGATTATCAGGTAACTGTTTAGACATTCTTGTTATGAGTCGTTATAAACTCCATAATTAGAGTGATGATGAATTAAGAGGTATCTATATTACCACGATATCTTTTTGGTTTGTCTTGACAGAATTTTCTAATCTATGTATGATATAAAATATGAAAGACTTTACTGCCACAAGTTTATTTGTAGCACAATTCTTGATTAAAAGTTTGGTTTAAGATTTTAATAATAGGAGCTTAGTATGAATAAGATGATTAAAAATGATGTACAGGTAGATGTTATTATCCCTGTCTATAAGCCGGATGAAAAGTTCAGCCATTTATTAGAAAGATTGGTAAAGCAAAGTGTAGTGCCTAACCGGATTATTCTCTTGCATACTGTTGAAGATACAACTAATTCTAGTGATGGAGATAGTATATTACAGAATCAGTTATATAATTATATAGATACAACAAATTTCGATTGTAAGATAGAAGTTCATAATATTGATAAGTCTCAATTTGACCATGGAGGAACTAGAAATTACGGTGCCTCTTTATCAGAAAAGGATGTCATTATATTTATGACCCAGGACGCAGTGCCAGCAGATAATAAGTTAATTGAGAACTTGTTAAAGGCTTTTGAGAATGAAAAAGTATCGGCAGCCTATGCTAGGCAGTTACCACTTAAAAATTCAAGTGTCATAGAAAGTTATACCAGGAATTTTAACTATCCTAGGACAAGCTATGAAAAGTCGTTAGAAGATTTAGATACCTACGGGATTAAAACCTTTTTTTGCTCTAATGTTTGCGCTGCCTATAGAAAAGAAGTGTATGATTCTTTGGGTGGGTTTGTGCTGAAAACAATATTTAATGAAGACATGATTATGGCTGCAAATATGATCCGTAAGGGTTATTTTATTGCCTATCAGGCAGACGCAAGAGTGTATCATTCACACAGCTATACATATAGAGAGCAATTTAAACGCAATTTTGATATGGCAGTATCCCAGGAACAATATAAAGAGGTATTTTCAGGCGTTAAATCAGAAAATGAGGGCATTAAATTGGTGAAAGATACCCTTAAGTACTTAATTGAACAAAAGAAATTTTTCTATATTCCAGATTTGATCTTTCAAAGTGGATTTAAATATTTAGGATATAAAGCTGGAAGGAATTTTAAGAAACTTCCGCTATCAGCTATAAAAAGAATTAGTCTAAATCCTGGCTACTGGAATCATTATTCTAAGTAGGAATAAGGGCTATTCAGTGAGAGTAAACGATGAAGGAAAGGTTGCCATAGTATGATTCTTTTACGAATCTTTCTTTGTGGCTATATTGCAGATTACCTGTGATATGAAAAGGTGTGGCGATGAAATATCAAGTAAATGTAATTCTAGCAGCATTTAATGGTATAAAGTACATAGAAGAGCAATTGAATTCCATTATAGACGGTGATTACCCTTATGTTAAAGTATGGGTTTTTGATGATGGTTCTACGGATGGTACAGATGATTTTATAAGGGAATATGAGAAGAAATATCCTAAGAAAATTAGTTTTTATAAGAACACAGAAAACAAGGGACTTACTAAAAATTTCTTAGAAGGTGTAATTATGGTTTCTGATAAGGTAAAAGAATCTAGTAGCACGGATCAAACCACTCATTATTTTATGTATTCGGATCAGGATGACTACTGGCATAAAGACAAAATAAGCAGGACTCTTCTAAAATTGAGAAGTACAGAAAAGAAATATGGATATCACAAGCCGATTGCAGTTTATACAGATGCCCTGGTAGTTGATGAAAATCTGGGTCTTATGAATGCCTCATTCCATAAATCCAACAACTTAGATGTGACTAAGACAGATCTCCCACATTTGCTAATGGAGAATAAATTAATTGGCTGTACCATGATGTTTAATCAAGAACTTGTAAAAAAGTTGGGAAATCAGTTGAATGATGATATCAGATATCATGATTGGTGGGTTGCCCTTATCGCGGCTACCTTTGGACATATTGGGTACTTAAAAGAAAGTACAATATCCTACCGCCAACATGGTAAGAACATAGTAGGGGATCAGTCCTTTCAAAAATACGTGTTAAATAGATTGAAAAATCTAAAAGACCAAAGGTCTGCCATAGAGAAAAATATATTACAGGCACAACTTTTTTATAAGATATACGGTGATTCTCTTAATTCCTCTGATAGATTAATTATTAAGAAATTCATAAATATTAATTCACAAAATTGGTTTGGTAAAAGAGTGACTATTATAAAAAATGGTTATTTAAAAACAGGATTTATCAGGAATTTTGGATTATTTATCTGTTTATAAACTTTTTTTTGATTGACAATCCATATGCATATTGTTACAATGTAAACAATTTATACAAAAATAAATTACATGGGAGGTTTGGAATGAAGAAGATGGTGCTATCCATACTAGTAGATAATACAGCTGGTGTTTTAAGCCGAGTGTCAGGACTATTTAGCCGTAGAGGGTATAACATTGACAGCTTAACTGTTGGAGAAACTCAAGATCCGGCCTATTCCAGAATGACGGTTGTGGTCAATGGTGATGACTTAATTCTAGAACAGATTAGAAAGCAGTTGTTTAAGTTAGAAGATGTGAGAGAGATTAAAGAATTAACAACTGATGAATCTGTCTGCAGAGAACTCATATTAGTTAAAGTACAGTCTAGTGTAAAAGAAAGACAGGCAATCATTGCTGTTGCAGATATTTTTAGAGCTAAAATAGTTGATGTTGCAATGGAATCTCTTATGATTGAACTTACTGGAAATCAAGCAAAAATTGAAGCATTTATAAAGCTTTTAGAAGGTTTTACTATCAAAGAAATAGTACGTACCGGTTTGACTGGACTACCAAGAGGGTCAGGAGATATAGCAGATTACCTTGATGATTAATTGCAGGAAAGGTTATTACAAACAGTACTACAAAGATGATACAGTTCTATGCTTAATTATTATATAATTATAATGATACAGTTTAATAGGATTCGTTACGTTCGGCATGCCGGACGTTATTGTTAACAGACAACTTTAACAAGTTAAATGGATAAAATAATTATTTCAAAGAGTGTTATCACTTTTTCAATAATAAAAACAAATATTCAGGAGGATATGAAATGGCAAAGATTTTTTACCAACAAGATTGTAACTTATCATTATTAGAAGGCAAAACCATAGCTGTCATTGGTTATGGAAGTCAAGGACATGCACATGCACTAAATGCAAAAGAGTCTGGTGTTCATGTCATTATTGGTCTTTATGAAGGCAGTAAATCCTGGGCTAAAGCAGAAGCAGCAGGATTTGAAGTATATACAGCAGCAGAAGCAGCGAAAAAAGCAGACATTATCATGATTCTAATCAATGATGAAAAACAGGGTAAACTATACAAGGAAGCCATTGAACCTAATCTTGAACCAGGTAATGCTATCATGTTTGCACATGGTTTTGCAATTCATTTTGGACAAATCATACCTCCAAGTGATGTAGACGTATTAATGATAGCACCTAAGGGACCTGGTCACACAGTTAGAGGTCAATATACACAGGGACAAGGCGTTCCTTGCTTAATAGCAGTTGCTCAGGATGCTACAGGCAAAGCTCATGATTTAGGCCTTGCATATGCACTCGCAATTGGTGGAGCTAGAGCTGGAGTATTACAGACAACCTTTAGAGAAGAAACAGAAACTGACCTTTTTGGTGAACAAGCAGTTTTATGTGGTGGTGTTACTGAACTTATGAAAGCGGGCTTTGAAGTTTTAGTAGAAGCAGGATATGAACCAGAAAGTGCTTATTTTGAATGTATCCATGAAATGAAATTGATCGTTGATCTTATCAACGAAAGTGGTTTTGCTGGAATGAGATATTCTATTTCTAACACTGCTGAGTATGGTGATTATATTACTGGACCAAAGATTATTACAGAAGACACAAAAAATGCTATGAGACAAGTATTAAAAGATATTCAAGAAGGCGTTTTTGCAAAGAACTGGTTATTAGAAAACCAAGTTGGTTCTCCTAATTTCTTAGCCAAGAGAAGAAAAGAATCAGAACATCAGCTTGAAACTGTTGGTGCAGAACTTCGTAAGATGATGAGCTGGACTAATAAAGATAAGCTTATCAATAATTAATGCAAGTTTCACAGAATGAAAGACTTCTAAGTGCTTGATTGTAAAAACTTAAGTAACCAATTAAGTAAACAAATATTAATATATTTAGCAGATTAGCTATATTATCAGGATTCAAACTTTTTTATCAATGTCACTTCCTAACTTGGAAGCTAATTGATGTTAAAAGTTTAAGACAGGATAATATAGCTTTTTTGCTCCAATCAAATATTGATAACTCTTAATTCATCAGCACACTAAATAGGGACCTTTTAGTGATCATAATATGATAGGGCTGAATAGTTACGTGTTTTAACGTGTTTGAAACATTTACATTTGCATTTACATTATGAATAAGCTAAAATGAATCTCTACCTTGATTCGTAATGGTAGAGGTGAGAACATAGAGATTTTTAACTGCAAAGTTTTAGTAACTAATAGAAATGAGAATATTATGAAATACAATTATGCAGATACAATAGAATATTTATTGGACTGGTTTGACAATAATGCCAGAATACTTCCATGGAGATCAGATCCTAAACCCTATTATGTATGGATTTCTGAAATTATGCTCCAGCAAACCAGAGTGGAAGCGGTCAAAACATATTTTGATCGTTTTATCATAGCACTACCAACTTTGAAAGATTTAGCAGAAGTAGAGGAAGAAAAACTACTAAAGCTGTGGGAAGGTTTGGGGTATTATAATCGTGTAAGAAATCTACAAAAGGCTGCCAAGATCGTTATGAATGAGCATGGTGGTATCTTACCAGCAGATTATCATGCTTTACTAAAACTACCTGGTATAGGTAGTTATACAGCAGGTGCTGTAAGTTCTATTGCTTATGGTATTATGGAACCAGCAGTGGATGGTAATGTACTTAGAGTTATGAAGCGGATTGCCGGGAGCTATGATGATATTACCAACGCAAAAGTAAAAAAAGAACTAGAAGAGGACTTGCGCAGTATAATTCCAAAAGAACGACCAGGTGATTTTAATCAATCCATTATGGAATTAGGGGCACTAATCTGTATCCCCAATGGAAAACCTTTGTGTGATAAGTGCCCAGTGATGCATTTGTGTAAAGCTTTTCAAAGTGGTACTGAAATGGAGATTCCCGTAAAACCAGCCAAGAAACCAAGAAAAATCCAACAGTTAACGGTGTTTGTAATAGAAAACAGAGGCAGATACCTCATTAGAAAACGTAGTGAAAAGGGACTTCTAAGTGGATTGTGGGAATTTCCCAACGTAGAGGGGCATATACCAAGGGAAGAGATAGTGCCTTTTTTGATAGAAGATGGTCTTAATGGAGTTAAAGTACATTCTAGTCATGGTGTAGAAGTTAGTTATCTAGGAGCAGGTAAGCATATATTTACCCATATTGAGTGGCATATGGTGGGCTATAAAGTAAAATTAGATGGGGATATGGTGATAGAGGAAAATTCTCTTGCACTTAATAGGCTAGTTTGGGCAACTAGTGAAGAAATCCAAGAAATTTATTCCTTGCCTTCTGCTTTTGAAAGCTTTAAGAAGGAAATATAAGAAGGAAATATATAAAGGGGCTAATATTAGCCCCTTTAAGACATCCTCTGACAATGTACAATTATTTTTCTTGGAGTTGTTTGAGCTGGAATACTTCTTGTGGAGGGACCATAAACAACATATAGCAAATGATTCCCTGGGTTTTGATAAAATCTCTGACCATTTTCAAGTGTAATTAAAGTACTCGGTCCAAGGTTAAGTTTTAACATACCATCGCTACTAATAAGTTGTCTGTTGAAATAATCAACGGCTACATTTTCATCATCCATATTAACGGCCATTACAAGTGCTCTAAACTGGGGTGGAAAGATGAGAGGTGTGGGTGCATTACTATCATAAAACCCAGTTACATAATCCCCTTCATTAGCCATTTTATGGTCTATGAAATAAGTGGAGGGGGTAACAATAAAATTAATTATATTATTGTCTCTATCTTGGATGGTAAATAACTTGTTGCATCCAAATGTATCTCTAGAATCTAGTCGTATGTCTTCAATGGATAAAACAATACCTGAATAAGAACCTGTCACTGTCATAAAGTATCCTCTAAACAGAGTCGTTTTATTATACTTATGCAGAGTTTTTAAATTTGATACAATTCTTTATAAAAGTGAATGAATTTTTCTAATGCTTCATTGGATTTTAAAGATCGCATATAAGCAAAACCAACATCCCTTTTATCAAGCGGATTCTCTAAGGGGAGCTGAAAAAGAATACCGCTTTCTAATTCCTTTTCAACAAATTCTTTGATTACACATGAAATCCCTAATCCGATTTTTGCAAATTCTATGAGCAAATCCATATTATTTACTTGAAGGATTTGGTTTGTAGTGATCAGATTTTTAGTAAAATAATCTTCGATAAATATTCTAGTCATATTCTTTTCATCTAAAAGCATAATGTTGGCAGTACGAAAAATTTCAGCAGTCATTAAGGGAGTATTACTTTTGACAGAGCATTCTCTTAATTCCAGATTGTTAAGATATTTTGTAGAGGTTACAAAGATATCTTCAATATCCATTATTTTATAAAAATCTAAATTTTTTAAATTTAATGGTCTACCAATTAAACCGACATCAATTTTATTTTGTTCTAATAATTCTAATGTTTCAAAGGTGGATTGACATTCGATGGTTATTTTTATGTGTGGATATTTTTCTACAAAAGGTTTTAAGTAGGGAAGTAATAAATATTTGCACAAGGTGGTGCTAACACCAATGCGTATATGCCCAATGCCTAGTAAGAGATTATTTTTTATATTGAGTTCACCTTGTTTTAATGTATCAAAGGCGCTTTTGGTGTATTCATAAAGTAGCTTGCCTTCTTCCGTTAATTTAACCCCCCTAGAAGAACGGATAAATAAAGTAACACCTATATTTTCTTCTAAACGTAAGATGCCCTTACTAATTGCTGGCTGGCTAATGTAGAGCTCCTTTGCTGAACGAGATATATTTCCTGTTGCAGCAACGGAATTAAAGATTCTGTATAATGAGAGATTCTCTTCCATAATCGTCCTCCTATAACTTGAAGTTATATTACATATTCTTAATACGTATTTCAATTATAGCAGACTTTATGATAGTATAGCAATAAGAATAGAAAAATAAAATTATTGTGGATACATATTTTCACGATGTTCATTAAGGCTGTAAACAAAGTAGAAAAAGGTTCGGAGGAAACAGTTATGAAGTTTAATATTGCAGTTATTCCAGGAGATGGCATTGGTCCTGAAATCATTACCGAAGCAAGAAAAGTACTTGATCAGGTGGGGGTTTGCTTTGGGCATGAGTTTACATATACAGAAGTGCTTATGGGTGGAGTATCCATTGATGCAACAGGGGTTCCACTAACAGAAGAGGCATTACAAACTGCTAAAAATAGTGATTCTGTATTACTTGGTGCTGTAGGTGGCAATGTTGGGGTTTCAAAGTGGTATGACCTACCACCTAATTTAAGACCAGAAGCTGGACTACTTGCCATACGAAAAGGTCTAGAACTTTATGCGAATCTAAGACCTGCCTTACTATTTGAGGAATTAAAGGCTGCCTGTCCATTGAGAGATGAGATCATTGGAAGCGGATTTGATTTTGTAGTAGTAAGAGAGTTAACAGGTGGACTTTATTTTGGAGAACGTAAAACCTACGTGAAAGATGGAATAAGAAAAGCAGAAGATTCCTTAGTCTATGATGAAAAAGAAATAGAACGGATTGCAAGATGGGGATTTGAGATAGCAAGAAAAAGAAATAAAAGGTTATGTAGTGTAGATAAAGCAAATGTAATCGATACCTCAAGGCTATGGAGGCAGGTAGTAAAGGAAGTAGCCAGTGAATATCCAGATGTGGAATTATCGGATATGTTAGTAGACAATTGTGCCATGCAAATTGTGAAAGATCCAAAGCAGTTTGATGTAATACTTACAGAGAATATGTTTGGAGATATTCTCTCAGATGAAGCAAGTATGGTTACAGGTTCTATAGGAATGTTACCTTCTGCCAGTCTTGGTAAGACCAAGTTAGGGTTATATGAACCAAGTCATGGTTCAGCACCTGATATTGCAGGGCAAAACAAAGCAAATCCAATAGCGACAATTCTGTCTGCGGCGATGATGCTAAGATATTCCTTTGATTTAGAAGAAGAGGCAGCAGCAGTTGAATTTGCAGTAAAAGAAGTATTAAAAAAGGGTTATCGTACCATTGATATATTTTCAGAGAATACTACCCTGGTAGGTACTAAGGAAATGGGCGATTTCATAACAAATAATATCAGTAAAGAGGAGGTAAATTAGATGGGAATGACAATGACACAAAAAATATTAGCAAAGCATGCAGGTCTTAGTGAAGTAACAGCGGGACAGTTAATTGAGGCAGAACTTGATATGGTATTGGGCAATGATGTTACTGCGCCAGTAGCAATCAAAGAAATGGATAAATTTGATAAAAAGGGTGTTTTTCATAAGGATAAAATCGCTTTAGTACCTGACCATTTTACGCCTAATAAAGATATTAAATCAGCAGAAAATTGCAGATGCGTGAGAGAATTTGCCATGGACCATGACATTACGAATTATTTTGAAATCGGTGAAATGGGAATTGAACATGCTTTACTTCCTGAAAAAGGCTTGGTAGTAGCAGGTGAGGTGATCATTGGAGCGGATTCTCACACTTGTACCTATGGTGCCCTTGGAGCTTTTTCAACAGGAGTGGGAAGTACGGATATGGCAGCGGGTATGGTAACAGGAAAAGCTTGGTTTAAAGTACCTTCTGCAATAAAATTTATATTAACTGGTAAACCACAGCCTTGGGTAAGTGGAAAGGATGTTATTTTGCATATTATTGGAACCATCGGTGTAGACGGTGCCCTATATAAATCCATGGAATTTGCCGGAGAGGGAATTAAGAATTTGTCTATGGATGACCGTTTTACCATTGCCAATATGGCAATTGAAGCTGGTGCTAAAAATGGTATTTTCCCAGTAGATGATAAGACAATTGCTTACATGAAAGATCATTCTGTAAAACCATATGAGGTCTTTGAACCAGATGAAGATGCAGTATATGAGTCAGTATATGAAATAGATTTAAATACCTTAAAGTCAACGGTATCATTTCCACATCTACCTGAAAATACAAGAACCATTGATGAGGTAGGAGACATTGCCATTGATCAAGTAGTGATAGGCTCTTGTACAAATGGAAGAATTGATGATCTTCGAGTGGCTGCAAAAGTTTTAGAAGGCAGAAAAGTAAAAAAAGGTATGAGGGTAATAATCTTCCCAGCGACACAAGATATTTATTTAAAGGCTATGGAGGAAGGATTACTTGCTACTTTTATCAAAGCTGGAGCAGTTGTAAGTACACCCACTTGTGGACCATGTCTTGGTGGACATATGGGTATCTTAGCGGCAGGTGAAAGAGCTGTAGCTACAACCAATCGTAACTTTGTAGGTAGAATGGGCCATGTAGAATCAGAAATATATTTAGCGAGTCCTGCTGTAGCAGCAGCAAGTGCTGTTACTGGAAAGATATCTGGACCTGATGCGCTAGGATTATAAAGATATATGAACAATTAAGAAAGGAAAGCCACATAATCCATTGATATATAGAAGTGGCAGGTAGGAAGATGAAAGCTTGTGGAAAGGTTCATAAATACGGAGACAATGTGGATACGGATGTTATTATACCGGCAAGGTATTTAAATACTTCTGATCCTTTGGAATTAGCGAAAAAATGTATGGAAGATATTGATAAGGAATTTGTAAATAGAGTTGTAAAAGGTGACATTATGGTTGCAAATAAGAATTTTGGATGTGGTTCCTCAAGAGAACATGCACCAATTGCAATAAAAGCATCTGGTATTCACTGTGTAATTGCGGAAACATTTGCAAGAATATTTTACAGAAATGCTATTAATATAGGACTTCCCATTATAGAATGCCCAGAGGCAGCAAAAGCCATTGAAGCAGGGGATGAAGTGGAAGTTGATTTTGATACAGGGATCATCAAAGATATCACCAAAGGATTAGAATTTAAAGGGCAGGCATTTCCTGAATTTATGCAAAAGATTATTAAAGCAGAAGGATTAATTAATTATATCAATCAATAAATATAAGGAGGTACGTTCTATAGTTATATTCACTATAGAGCGACCTCCTTTGTTTGTGAGGGGAATCTGTCTTTGGTTGGATATCATCGAAATAGGGACTTTTTAGTGACGCATAGTATGATATGGCTGAATAGTTATCCCTATATAATCTGGGGAATTCTAGATATTGTAATAGGCAGGCTAAAGTGGTAAAATAAACATAATTTATTATGATAAGTGAGGCAATGCTTAAGGAATTGCTGAAAAACAAATATATTGTGAAAGGAATGCCACGCAGTGGTTTCTTCAGCTTATAAAATGTGGCATGACATATCTTAGGTGGTGTGTCAGGAATAAAGCGATGAGAGATTATGTGATAATTACGGAATCTACTTCAGATATTACCAAGGAGTTAGTGGAGGAGTTAGGAGTTATTGTTATACCAATGGAATTTGAAATGAATCAGAAAAGTTATATCCACTATCCAGATGCAAGGGAGATGGGTATTCACGAATTTTACGAAGGGCTAAAGGCTGGTAATAAATCTGTGACCTCCTTGGTAAATACCCAGATATTTTTAAACTACTTTGAACCAATACTAAAAGAAGGGAAGGATATCTTATACATTGGATTTTCTTCTGGCTTAAGTGGTACATATAATTCTGCAGTGATTGCAAGAGAAGAACTGATAGAGAAGTATCCAGATGGAAACATTAGTTGCATAGACACAAAGGCTGCCTCAGCTGGAGAAGGGCTTTTGGTTTATACCGCTGCTGTTAAGAAAAAAGAAGGGCTTACATTTGAAGAAGTAGATACCTGGCTAAGAGAGAATATATTACACTTGTGTCATTGGTTTACAGTAGATGACTTATTCCATCTAAAAAGAGGAGGTAGGGTTAGTGCCCTAAGTGCAGGAATAGGTACTGCACTTAATATCAAACCTGTACTTCATGTAGATGATGAAGGTCATCTAATACCTATGGAAAAGGTGAGGGGAAGGAAGAAATCTCTCTTGGCATTATTAAAACATATGGTAGAAACTTGTACCAATCCAAATGAGCAGGTGATATTTATAGGTCACGGAGATGCTTTGGAGGAGGCTAACTTTTTAGCAGAGCAAATAAAAGAGAAGTTACAGGTTAAGGATGTAAAAATAATGCCAATAGGTCCAGTAGTTGGCAGTCATTCAGGACCTGGCACCATAGCTATATTCTTCTATGGAACCAATCGTTAGTAGACTGATTTGAAACCATAATTAAAATTTACAATAGAATGTATGAATCTTAGTGATTTTGAGCAAGCTATTTCTTTGTATATGGAAGATTAATCTAAAATGCAATGAAATAGAAATAGATTGGAGTTATTATGAAACTTACATTTATAGGGGCCACTCATGAAGTAACAGGGAGTTGCTATTTTTTAGAGACAAATGATAAAAAAATATTAATAGACTGTGGATTAGAACAGGGCAGGGATGTCTATATAAATGAAGACATTCCTGTTCCTTTTGATTCTATTGATGCAATTTTATTAACCCATGCACATATGGATCATGCTGGGAGATTACCTATAGCATATGCAGGGGGCTTTCGGGGGAAAATTCACAGTACAGGTGCAACCAGTGGGTTATGTGATGTCATGTTATTAGACAGCGCTCATATTCAGGAATTTGAGGCCGAATGGAAGAATAGAAAAGGAAAAAGGAGGAGTGAGGAACCAAGAGTCCCTTTATATACTGTAGAAGATGCCAAGGGAACCATAGGCTCTTTTGTATCCCATGAGTATAAGGAAAAGTTTGAATTGTTTGATGGTATAGAAGTTTGCTTTGTAGATGGTGGACATTTACTAGGGTCAGCAAGTATAGAGGTATGGATTACAGAAGAAGGGATACAAAAAAAGATTGTGTTTTCTGGAGATATTGGGAATGTGAATCAACCCCTAATAAAGGATCCACAGTATGTGAAAAAAGCAGATTATGTCATTATGGAATCCACCTATGGGGACAGAAATCATGGTGTGAGGCCTGACTATCTAGGGGAACTAACAAGAATTTTACAGACTACATTTGATCGGGGAGGAAATGTTATTATTCCTTCTTTTGCTGTAGGAAGAACCCAGGTTCTGCTCTATTTTATGAATAAAATAAAAACAAATAATCTGCTTATGGGTCATGAAGGGTTTAAAGTATATGTGGACAGTCCACTTGCCAATGAGGCTACAGAAATATTTAAGGAATACATGGTGGGGTATTATGATAATGAGGCTATGGAAATGGTGAAGAAGGGGATAAACCCTCTAGTTTTTCCGGGCTTAATAAAATCCATTACCACAGAAGAATCGAAAGCGATTAATTATGATAAAGATCCCAAAGTAATAATTGCTGCAAGTGGCATGTGTGATGGTGGTCGGATTAGGCACCATTTAAAGCACAACATATGGAGAAAAGAATCCACCGTTCTATTTGTAGGTCATCAATCCAAGGGAACCCAAGGAAGGGCCATTCTAGATGGTGCAAAGGAGATCAATCTATTTCATGAAAATATCAGTGTCCATGCTGAAATCTGCAAGATGTCAGGGGTCAGCGGTCATGCTGATAAAGAAGGACTTCTTACCTGGATAAAGCAGTATAATCCCAAGCCAAAACGTGTATTTGTGGTACATGGAGAAGCTGCTGTCTGTGAAGACTTTACAAAGATTTTGAAGGAAGAATTGTCTTTTCATGCCATAGCACCCTTTAGCGGAGATCGGTTTGATCTAGCAACCAATGAGATGTTAGTAAGAGGAAGTGGAATTAAAATTAGCGCTGACAATGAAAATAAAAAGATTATATCTTCATATGAGCGTTTATTGGCGGCAGGAGATAGATTGCTTGCATTGATTAAAGGGAAAGGAATGAAAACGGAGATAGATTTTGGGGAAATGGCCGATCAGATAGATGCACTTCATGAAAAGATGGAGAAATGAAATATTGAACCAATGAAAGCACCAACCCAATAAAGTATAGAATAGATTTAGCCCAATAATAGCTCTGTTTATATTCTAAGTTAGATTATGTCAATCACAGAATAATAAACTTAGAGGCTATTATTGGGCTCTTTCTCATCACGGTTTCATCGTTTCTAGAAAATCCTTATAAATATCTTCAATTACATCATCTTCTATTTCCTTGGTAAGAAATATTTCTACCGCATATTTTGCTTGGGCAATCAGCATCTCTAGTCCATTCACAGCTGTCATACCTAAGGCTTTGCCTTGCTTTAGCAACTTGGTTTCTAGTGGATTGTATATAATATCAATGACTCCACTACATTCTGGATAATAACTCAAATCAATTGGTGAGGCATCCGTGTTTGGATACATACCAACTGGACTTGTGTTAATGATGAATTTTGCATCTCGGTGTAATTCCAGGCATTCTTCATAGGTTGCTACACCAGGAGCCTCTTTATATTTTACAATGATGATATCCTTTGCACCAAGAAAGTTAAGCACTGCAATCACTGCCTTTGCAGCGCCTCCATTACCAAGAACAAGCACTTTTTCTCCTGTTACATGGATATCATTATGTTTTAATGTATAGAGAAAACCATAAAAATCAGTATTATAACCTTTTAATTTGCCATTATTATTTACAATGGTGTTAACAGCTCCAATCTCTTCTGCCTTCTCCTCTAATTCATCTAGGTAAGGGATAACATCACTCTTATAAGGAATGGTAACATTAATTGCCTTGAATTCTTTATTTGTCATAAATTCTTTAAAAACTTCCCTTGTTAGAGGTGTAATCTCATATTGGTAATCTGCAAGTCTTTCATGAATGGGTTTAGAAAAGCTATGTCCTAATTTTTCTCCAATTAATCCGTATTCCAAATTTATATCCTCCCAAGTAATTTTTACATGAATTATCTTAGACTTCCCAGTTAAAAAGGTCTATTTTACTTGATAAATTCACTGACTTTACCACTTATACAAATCTTATTATAAATAAATTAATAAAGCAAGTAAAATATCCGGTCATAAAATTATCATGAGGACATATATTGTTTTAAGGAGGAGGGATGAAATGAATAAAAAAGACGAGCTGTTAAAGATATTTTCTCTAAATCTAAGAACTATATTAACAAGACTTAATATAAACTACGAATTATTGCAGGAAATACGATTAAGAATCAATGCACCACTGCTTGTCATATATGATAATAAAGAATATTATGTCACAGCTTCATCAGAACTGCGTGAGAAAAGTGTGGAACTATATATTATTACAAAAAATGAAATAAAAGAAACCATGGAATACATAAGTAATTACTCCTTATATGCATTTGAAGAAGAGCTAAAGCAAGGTTTTATTACTATAACTGGTGGACACAGAATAGGGATAGCAGGAAAAGCTGTATTAGAAGAGAATAGAATCAAGAGTATAAAACATATTTCTTTCATTAATATCAGGTTGTCCCATCAAATCAAAGGTTGTGCGGATAAGGTGTTGCCCTACATTATGAATAAAAGAAACACCGATTGTTTCCATACCCTCATTATTTCCCCACCAAGGTGTGGTAAAACAACTTTGTTACGTGATGTAATAAGACAACTTTCTGACGGTGGAAAAGACAGACAAGGACTATCCATTGGCGTAGTGGATGAACGGTCGGAAATAGGTGCTTGTTATATGGGGACACCACAGAATGATCTTGGTATTAGAACGGATGTATTGGACTGCTGTCCAAAAGCAAAGGGCATGTTGATGTTAATTAGATCTATGTCACCTAGAATCATTGCAGTTGATGAGGTTGGTTCTGTAGAAGATATAGAAGCGATTGAATATGTAATGAACTGTGGTTGTAAACTGATTGCGACTGTCCATGGCAATTCTATTGATGATATAAAGAATAAACCGATACTTGGGAAGTTGGTAAAGGAAAAGCTATTTGAAAGATACATAGTATTGAATAATCAAGACAGTGTAGGTCATCTAGAAGAGATATACGATGAAAGAGGTACACGGATTTATTGATTTATAAAATGTAAAAGTGTTACACAAATTCTTATTAGTGAGATTAGTAAAGGGATATACAGTTTATGAATTGGTTGGATACGGACTCATAACGTAAGGAGAGAAAGGGGGAAGAGAATGCTTACCGTAATAAAAATAGTAGGTTGTGCCTTGATTTTATCATCCTCAGCTGGCATGGGATGGTATTTTAGCGGTGAACTACGGGGAAGAATACAAGACTTAAAAGATTTAAAAAGGATATTATCCTTACTTCGAGGAGATATCCGCTATGCAAATACCCCATTACCGGAAGCCGTACAAGCATTATCCGTAAGGCATGACGGGAAATTTAAGATATTTTTTTCAAAGATAGCAGAAAAACTAAGTGAGCTAGGGGGAATATCCTTTGGTGAGATATGGAAGGAAGCGATTGCGAAAGATTTAGAGAAGACTTCCTTGAGCAAAAAAGACTTACAGGCCCTAACACAATTTGGCGAAAATCTTGGTTATTTGGACAAAGAAATGCAATTAAATACCATAGATTTATATTTAACACAAATTGATGAAGAGATAAAAGAGCTATCTAAAAATGTGAAAGAAAAATCTTATTTATACAATTCTTTGGGGATTTTAGGCGGTATATTCATCACCATATTGATGTTATAGATTACTTTCCTAAAGAAAATTATGATTAAATTGCTGGTATTTACTGGCAGAATGGAGTTAGCATGGAGATCAACCTGATTTTTAGGATTGCAGCTGTTGGTATATTGGTTTCAGTATTGAATCAGATTTTAAAGCAATCCGGAAGAGATGAGCAGGCATTTTTAACAACATTGGCAGGTCTGGTACTTGTTTTGTTTTGGATCGTACCATATATTTCAGACCTGTTTAACATAATTCAAAATTTATTTACTTTATAGAAAAGAGGCGAGGAATATGGTTCAGATAGCGTTGGTTGGAATGACTGTTGTACTCCTTGCAATTATTTTTAAGAATAATAAATCAGAATATGCAGTATATGTAAGCCTTGCAGGATGTCTGCTTATATTCTTTATGGGGATAGGAAAATTAGAAATTATTATTACTACAATCAAAAAGATACAAACCTATATTAATATAAATGACTCCTATATTGTTATATTAATTAAAATCATTGGAATTACATATATAGCAGAGTTTGCTTCAAACATATGTAAGGATTTTGGACATACTGCCATTGCAAATCAAATTGAATTAGTGGGTAAGTTAACCATACTTGCAACAGGAATGCCTGTATTATTAGCACTACTTGAAACAATCAACGAATTTTTGACAGCGTAGCAGGGGGGCAAGGTGTACACGAAAAAGCGAAAGAAAGATGTTGTAAAACATTATATCAAATATGGATTCCTTTTTATCATCTTATTACTATGCAATCAATCCAGTGTTTTGGCCCAAGGCATTCAAAATGATAGCACTATTGGTAAGGTGGAGATTGACTATAATGAAATTCAAAATGCAATTAATGATGTACTACAGTCAGAGGATAAATTTGATTTTAAGGATTATGTCATGTCCTTGGTAACGGGTGAGAAAAAATTCTCATTAGAACAGATTGGACAGGATTTAAAAGATACTGTTTATAATGAGATTCATGATAATTTAGAAACTTTTACAGGGCTAATTTCTATTGCTGTTATTGCAGCAGTATTTACGAACTTTTCCTATGCTTTTCAAAGCACGCAGGTTGCTGAAACAGGTTTTTATGTGGCATATCTTTTGTTGTTTTCGGTTCTAACAGCCTCTTTTATTGCTGCAGCGAATCTGGCATCTGATACTATATCAGCAATATTAGAATTTATGAAAGCTTTGGTTCCTGCTTATTTCCTATCTGTAGCATTTGTATCTAGTGCGGGAACCTCAACGGTCTTTTATCAGGTGGCATTGTTTTTAATTACCTTTGTAGATGTTATACTAATTAGAATTATTATTCCCCTTATTAATATATTTTTGGTAATATCCATGGCAAATAACCTTTCTAAAGATGATATGCTCTCTAAATTAACGGAATTAATCTCTACCGTTATTGGGTGGAGTTTAAAAACCATGTTAGGACTTGTGATTGGATTTAATGCAATACAAGGACTCATCCTTCCTGTTGCTGACAACATTAAAAGATCTGCATTAACCAAAATTGCTGGAGCAATTCCAGGGGTTGGCGGGGTATTTGGAAGTGTTGCAGAAAGTGTGATTGGGGCAGGGGTTTTACTTAAGAATGCAATCGGTGTAGTTGGTGTCATTGTAATTATAACAATATGTGCCATACCAATTATTAAACTTGCAGTTACGACTTTAATATATAGAGTAAGCGGCGCCGCAGTGCAACCTATTTCGGACAAGCGCATGTTAAAATGCATTACAGCTTCAGCTGATGCGTCCCTATTGCTACTACAAACTGTACTTACAAGTGCTGTTTTGTTTCTGCTTACTATCACTATTGTTGCAGCTACAACTAGCTGAGACTGGATTTAGATGGGAAAGGACTGTTCAAGATGGACACTTTATACCACCGTATAGAAACTCCAGAGTCCTATATATGCAAATTTAGAAAGGACGTGAAAAGTTGAATGAAATTTATTCCTGGGTAAAAAGTATCATTATTTTTATGGTACTAACTAGTATAATTGCTAATTTATTAGGTAAGAGTTCTTACAAAAAATACATCAATTTGGTGACAGGAATTATACTAGTAATTCTTGTGATCTCACCGTTATTAAAGCTATTTCAACTTGATAAAACACTAGATTACTATTTTACAACCAACACCTTACTAGCAGATGCACAGGATATAGATTCCCAGTTTATTGAGGTGGAGGCAGGACAAAAGGAAGCAATCTTTCAAGAGTATAAAGAGCAGATTAAGCAACAAGTGTCTAAACTATTGGCAGAAGATAAGATACATATATACGATATGGAGATTCATATAGATGAAGATGATAGTACAAGTAACTATGGAAATATTGAGTCCATAACCATAGTAGGGGGTCAAGAGACAGAGAAAGAAGAGAGCAAAGAAGAGAGCAAAGAAGCAATCAAGATCAGTAGCGTTAAAGTGGAGGATATAAAAATAGAGCAAGAGGAGGAAGGTGTAAAAAGGGACAAAGAATACTTGTCTCCAGAAGAAATAAATGTAAAAAATAAGTTGTCGGACTTCTATAATATTAATTCAGATAATATAAATATTAGTATACAGGAACAGTAATATCCTGTCTTACTAAGGCTAGGAGAATATATGGAAAAGGAAAAGAAAAAGATCAGTCTGAAAGAGATAGGTCCTACAAGACTTGTCATACTGCTAATGGTAGGAATTTTCCTTCTGCTATTATCATTTCCTGATTTGATGTCATCAGATAAAGCAGCAAAAAATAGTGTGCAAAGTGTAGACAGTGAAGTGAAACAAAACCTTAGTACAATACAGACAGGAGATGAAGCAGAAATATATGTAAGCGATTTGGAGAAACGATTAGAGAATACTTTGGCAAAAGTGGAAGGAATCGGAACTGTTGAAGTGATGATTACACTAAAAGGTTCAAAAGAAATAGTCGTTTTGAAAGATGAGCCATATACTCAAGAGAGCGTAAATGAAGTTGACGGGGAGGGCGGAACCAGGAATAGTAGTAGTATAGATAAACAAGATTCTACTGTATTAATTGATAGTGGAAGTGGTGAAAGCATTCCTTATATTTTAAAGGAAATTGAGCCAGAAGTGGAGGGTGTAGTAGTAATAGCTGAGGGCGGCGGTAATATTTTAGTTATAACAGAAATAATAGAAGCATTACAGGTATTATTTGACGTTCCAGCACATAAAGTTAAAGTAATGAAAATGAATTAAGAATAGATTTTAAGGAGGCTAGTATGAAAAATATTTTCAAAAAAAATCAGATAATTATAACAGCACTAGCGATAATGATAGCCATAGCTGGTTATTTAAATTTTTCGGACAGAGGAGATAAGGATGCATTAGAGACCAATAATCCTGATGTATTAGATTATGAAACAGTGGGAGAAACTATGGGAGATGATATCGCAGAAAGTGATATATTTGACGAAGGTGTGTTACTTGATGATACAGTATTAGATCTTGCAGATAATGCTGATGGTAGTACGGACGTGACAGAAGAGGATGGAACCACAGAAACAGCTGATGAAGAAGGTACAGAGGATCTTGCGACTGTAGATGTGTCTGATACTGGAGAAGTAAAAGCCGCTGACGCAGTAGAAACAGAAGAAGATACAGAAACTAGCACACCTGGGGAAGCTGTTCTTGTAAGTACTACAACAAGTGTTGACTTTTTTGAAAAAAACCGTCTAGAGAGAGAACAAAAAAGAGCAATGACAAAAACAACTTTGTTAGAAATTATTGATAGTGAAAACTTAACAGAAGCAGCAAAAGAAGAGGCTATTAATAAAATGATGAAAATGACAGAAATAGCTGACAAAGAAAATGATACAGAAATGCTTCTTGAAGCAAAAGGTTTTAGTGACCCTATGGTTACATTATCCGATGAAGAAGTAGAAGTAGTTCTAAATGCAGCAAGTTTAACTGAAAAAGAAGTTGCACAAATCACTGATATTGTTACAAGAAAAACTGGTATGGAAGTGAAGAATGTTCATATTGCACCAGTGGTTGCAACTGAATAGTTAACAACGCTTTAAAATAGTAATGTTAAAGTGGTAATGTTAATGGAGCATGGGATAGAAACTAGAATAAAACATATATATTTATAGTGTTAAAGAAATTCATACATAAGGACTTATGTAACCGGGGAGATTTGATTTTATAACTTGAATCAGATTTCTCCGCTACGTAGTCCTTATTTTACTTTATAGAGGACTTTTCATAGACTTGTATACTTGGGGCTGAATAGTTACTTTGGTTTCTAAAATTATGCATAAAATGGTTTGCAAATAGGCATATTTTTGATATAATACAAGTTATAAGGAAAAGATAACCCTTGATTTTATTGACTTTTAAATTAAGAGTTTAGAATTATGATAGACACATAGATAGTTTGTGTGAACTTAGGAGGTAATGACAGTGGTGAAAGAACAAGATAATAGAAATACTTATCAAATACATGCAGATAGTAATGTTGGAGAAGTTCAAATAGCTGATGAAGTGGTTGCATCAATTGCAGGACTTGCGGCAACTGAGGTAGAAGGTGTTGCAGCTATGTCAACGAATACAACGAAGGATTTTGTAAGCAAATTAGGAATGAAGAGCCTCTCAAAAGGAGTTAAAATTGATGTTAATCAGGAATTCGTAGCCGTTGATTTATCTTTAACTCTTGATTATGGTTATAGTATTCCTAAGACTTCAAGACAAGTACAAGAAAAGGTGAAAGCTGCCATTGAAAATATGACTGGCTTAACAGTTTCTGAAGTTAATGTTAGAATTTCAGGTGTCAATATAGATAAGTGCAAATAACCTGCAAAATAATAGTGCTAATCCTATGCAACCCTTAGATAAATTCTATTTAAGGGTTGTTTATGTGTTTATAAGAAGTAATGAAATATTTAGTTATGATTGGAGAAATATATGAGTAGAAGAGAAATCAGAGAGCATCTTTTTCGTATGCTATTTCGCAAGGATTTCCATGAAGAAACAGAGATGAATGAACAAATTAGTATGTATTTTGAATCACTAGAGGAAGTTCACACTGAAGAAGAGGATATGTATTTAAAGGACCGATTTGAAAGCCTTACCTCAAAAATTAGTGAAATTGATAAAATATTAGAAGAGATTTCTAGCGGTTGGAAGTTAAATCGTATGGGTAAAGTAGATTTAACAATACTTCGACTGGCTATTTTTGAAATACAATTTGATGATACAGTGCCTACAAAGGTAGCGATTAACGAAGCTGTAGAAATTGCTAAAATATTTGGTGGAGATTCTTCAGGTGCCTTTGTAAACGGTGTATTGGCTAAGTTAGCGAAGAAAGCACAAGACTAGCAAATATAAGCTGGCGGTGTGAAAGCAGATTGGGAGATGTTTAAGATGGAACATGTTTATACCGTCACACAAGTTAATCTATATATTAAAAATATGTTTATTAGAGACTATGCCCTAAATAACATATATATAAAGGGTGAAGTTTCTAACTGTAAGTACCATTCCTCCGGTCATATTTATTTTACCTTAAAAGATGATAAAGGCCAGATGGCTTGTGTTATGTTTGCAGGACAAAGAAATGGTTTATCCTTTGTGTTAAAAGAAGGCCAAAGTGTTGTAGCGCTTGGAGCTGTCAATGTGTATGAAAGAGATGGTAAGTACCAACTCTATGCCAAGGAAATCATATTAGACGGATCTGGTCTACTCTATCAGAAGTTTGAACAATTAAAGAAAAGCCTGGAGGAAGAGGGGTTATTTTCATCAGAATATAAGAAAGGTATTCCCCAATTTCCAACCCAAATAGGTATTGTAACTGCGAAAACTGGTGCAGCCATTCAAGATATTATTCATATTGCTAGAAGAAGAAATCCATATATTAGCTTATACCTCTATCCAGCCCAGGTTCAAGGTGATGGAGCAGGAAGAACAATAGCTGCAGGTATTAAAGCGTTAGATCAGTTGGGTCTTGATACCATTATCGTGGGTAGAGGGGGAGGTTCAATTGAGGATTTGTGGGCATTTAACGAAGAAATCGTTGCAAGGGCAATCTTTGCATGTAAAACACCTATTATTTCTGCAGTTGGTCATGAAACAGACGTTACCATTGCTGACTTTGTCTCTGATCTTAGGGCACCTACTCCATCTGCTGCTGCTGAACTTGCAGTGCCAGATATTCTTGGGGTTTTAAATGAATTAGAGAGACAAGAGCAAAGATTAAAACGCTTAATGGAACAAAAATTAAACGCAAATAGAAGAGAATTAAAGCAATTATCCTTAAGATTAAGTTATGTAAGCCCCATGTATCAGGTTCAACAAAAAAGGCAGCAATTAATTGATATGGAGCAGTCTCTAAAACGTTATATGGATAATAAAATACGAAATAAAAGGCACAGATTAGAAGTCTATATAGAAAAAATTGAGGGCCTATCTCCTCTTAAGAAATTAAATAAAGGCTATGCTTTGGTGGTTAACAAAGACAATAAAGTTGTAAATAGACTTGATAAAATAGCCCAAGGTGAAGAAATTAGAATAAGTGTAACAGATGGGGATGTTTTGGCAACAGTCTCAGAACTTATTGAAAGAAAGCGACTTTAAATGATACAATCAGTTCTAAAGTTTCTTTGAAATAAGTAGGAATAAGCATTTGATTATGAAAGGTTGAAAGAAAATTTAAATATTGGAAGGATGCCACGTGAAGATTCTTTCAACCAATTTATTTGTGGCAATACCGCAAGTAATCTTTCGGTATGCAAGGGTATGAATATGAATAAAGAAGAAAAAAACCTTGAAACATCATTTTTAGAATTAAACGAAATCATATCTAAGCTAGAGATGGAAGAAGTAAGTTTAGAGGATTCCTTTTCCTTGTACCAAGAGGGAATGAAACTACTAAAAGTATGCAATGATTCCATTGATAAGGTGGAGAAACAAATTATTATTCTGGGTGAAAATAATGCAGGGGATAATGGTGAAAAAGTATGACAATAGAAGAGTTTAATCGCTGTCAAAGTGAAGATTTGGCTTATATACAAAAGGTTATTAATAATCACTTACCGGACAAAATGCATAAGGATGATCATAAATCTATGGGAAGGCTTCAGGGTGAGAACTTTCTACAAGAGAAAATATTTGAAGCCATGGAATATAGTCTTTTGGCCGGTGGCAAAAGATTAAGACCTATGTTTATGCTTCTAAGCTATAGGTTATTTGGGGGAAATGAAGAAAAAATCATTGAGCCCTTTTTGACAGCGATTGAAATGATTCATACCTATTCACTTGTCCATGATGATTTACCAGCCATGGATAATGATGAATACAGAAGAGGAAGAAAAACCACACATATTGTATATGGTGAAGCTATGGGGATTTTGGCAGGGGACGCGTTGTTAAATTATGCCTTTGAATCAGCTGCTAAAACCTTTGAACATACAAAGTATTTAGATAGATCAGGAAGAGCATTAAGTGTTCTTGCTAAAAAGTCTGGCATTTTTGGAATGATAGGTGGCCAGGTTGTGGATATGGAGGAATTTGATAATCAGACCATAGACACCTTAATTGATTTAATGAAGGAAAGCAGACACAATGCATCTCATGAGGAGATCATTGAGGAAATAAAGAAAAGACTTGATTATATGTACCGTTTAAAGACTGGTGCATTACTAGAAGCCTCCATGATGATTGGGGCAATACTTGCAGGAGCTGATGAGAACTCTATTCAAATTATGGAGGAGATAGCTTCTGAAATTGGAATAGCATTTCAGATTCAAGATGATATTTTAGATGTGGTTTCTACCACAGAAGAGCTGGGTAAACCAGTGCATAGTGATGATAAGAACAATAAGATAACGTATGTTTCTTTATTTGGCATAGAAGTAGCTTCTAAGGAAGTGATGAAACATTTAGAAAATAGTAAACAATTATTTCAGACTCTTAACTTAGATTCTGAATATTTAATAGAGCTTATAAACAATCTAATGGTTAGACGTAAATAATTATAACATGGTATATGTAAAACGATATAATATATGAATTATTGATGGTTTTTATTATACAAAATGTAATTGTAGATATCCAACGAGATAAAAACATAAGGAATGAAGGTGATGTATTGGTACAAATCTTAGATGAAATTAATCAACCTAATGATATAAAGAAAACGAATCCAGAAGATTTCAATAAACTTGCTTATGAGATTAGAAGATTTTTAGTGAAGAATATAAGCAAAACTGGTGGGCATTTGGCCTCTAATTTAGGGGCAGTAGAATTAACCATGGCCCTTCATTTGTTTTTGGATTTTCCAGAGGATAGATTGGTTTGGGATGTGGGACATCAAGCTTACACCCATAAACTTCTTACAGGTCGAAAAAATGAGTTTACTTCTTTAAGAACATTTGAAGGCTTAAGTGGATTCCCTAAAAGAAAAGAAAGCAGCTGTGATTCCTTTGATACGGGGCATAGTTCTACCTCTATATCAGCTGCATTAGGACTTGTAAAGGCTAGAGATTTACAAGGAAAAGATCATAAAGTTGTAGCTGTGATAGGAGATGGTGCCCTCTCAGGGGGGATGGCTTTTGAGGCATTAAATAATGCGGCTAGACTAAACACGAATTTAACAATCATTTTAAATGACAATAACATGTCCATCTCGGAAAATGTTGGTGGCATGGCTAATTATCTTGGTAAGCTTAGAACGGGAGATAAATATAAAAATTTCAAGATATATTTAGAGAAGATTTTCAATAAAGTACCAGGTGTGGGGCCAGCTATTATAGAAAAGCTTAAGAAATCCAAGGATTCTTTAAAAGGTCTTGTTATACCAGGAATGTTATTTGAAGACATGGGAATTACCTATATAGGTCCCATTGATGGCCATAATATCAATGAATTAAATATTGCGCTATTAAGTGCAGCTAAGATGGAAAAAGCAGTCCTAATTCATGTTCTTACAAAAAAAGGAAAGGGTTATAAACCAGCGGAGGAAAATCCAAGTAAGTATCATGGAGTAGAGGCCTTTGATATTAGAACAGGAAAGAATAACGGTGTTAAAAAAGGACCATCTTACACAGATATCTTTTCTGAGACTATGGTAGAACTAGGCGAAAAAAATAATAATATCGTAGCAATTACTGCTGCCATGCCAAGTGGAACGGGATTAAATTCCTTTATGGAACGTTTTCCAGAACGTTTTTTTGATGTGGGTATTGCGGAAGAACATGCAGTCACGTATGCAGCAGGATTAGCCCTTGGTGGAATGAAACCTTATGTGGCGATCTACTCTACATTTTTACAAAGGGCATATGACCAGATTCTTCATGATGTATGTATCAGCAATCTACCTGTGGTATTTGCTATTGATCGGGCTGGTCTTGTAGGAAACGATGGTGAGACTCATCAAGGGATGTTTGACATATCTTATCTTTCACATATTCCTAATTTAACGCTTATGGTACCTAAGAATGGGCTTGAACTAAAAGAAATGTTATATTTTGCAGAGGATTTTAATGGACCAGTTGCTATCAGATATCCAAGAGGCAAGGCGTATGAAGGATTTGCTACTTTTAATACGCCGATTAAACTAGGGAAAAGTGAGGCGTTATATACAACCATATGTGGTGGGATGATCAATCAGGGTAATCTAGAAATAATGAATCCATCCTTTGAGAAAGAAAGAACAGTCCTACTTACCCTAGGTAGTATGGTAGAATCAGCAGCTCATGTATACGAAGAACTAGCAAAAAAGGGACAGGAAGTTACATTAATTAACGTTAGATTTGTGAAACCAATGGATGAAGCCCTACTTCATGCTCTTGCTAAAACCCATGGAAAATGGATTACATTTGAAGAAAATATTAAGGCAGGTGGCTTTGGTGAAAAAATAGCAGCCTTTTTACTAGAACATGATTATGGAAAAGTAAAGTTATTAAATATCTCCTTGCCAAATCAATTTATCGAACAAGGAGATGTGGAGGTATTAAAAGAGAAGTTAGAACTAAATGACAAATCCATTGTACAAAAAGTGCTTCTTTTTTAATATATGCCAAGTAAAGCAGGAGTGGATCTGCATTCTGCATGGGCATGTGTAGATATTGATAAAATGTTTAGAAAGGAAGCCTATTTATCATTGTGAGTTTTCATTTATATAAATGGCTGCAAGATTGCAGAGTTACTGTAATGTGCAAAAGGGAGAATTGTGAAAGAACGTTTAGATGTATTATTAGTAAAAAGAAACTTAGCGGAGTCTAGAGAAAAGGCAAAAGCATATATTATGGCTGGGAATGTATTTGTTGATGGTGTTAGAGAAGACAAGGCAGGCACTACATTTGCTGAAACAGTTTCCATTGAATTAAAAGGTATTACTTCAAAGTATGTGAGCCGTGGAGGCTTCAAATTAGAGAAAGCTGTACTAAATTATGGACTAGATCTTAAGGATAAGGTATGCATGGACGTTGGATCTTCGACCGGTGGATTTACAGACTGCATGCTTATGAATGGTGCGTCAAAAGTATATGCAGTGGATGTGGGAACCAATCAGTTGGCTTGGAAACTGCGAGCAGATGAACGCGTAATTTCTATGGAAAAAACCAATATAAGATATCTTACACCCAAAGATATACAGGATGAAACAATGGACTTTATCTCAATTGATGTGGCATTTATCTCACTAACAAAAGTACTAGAGCCAGTTAGAGAATTGCTAAAGGATAAGGGAGAAGTGGTATGCTTAATCAAGCCACAATTTGAAGCTGGTAGAGAAAAAGTTGGTAAAAAGGGTGTAGTAAGAGAAATAGGTGTCCACAAAGAAGTAATAGAAAAAGTGATATTATATGCAGTAAGTCTTGGATTTTTTATTAAGAATCTAGACTATTCCCCAATCAAAGGACCGGAGGGTAATATTGAATATTTATTACATTTACAAAAACAGGAATTAGGGGAAGGGGCGAAAGTCCTAGTGACTGCCATTGAGGACTGCAATCCTTATTGGAATGGGGATTCAAAAGGGAAATTAATGGATTTAATTCATAGTACAGTAGATGCCTCACATGATACTTTAAACTTGTAAATGAGATAGCAATATGTTACAATATCAATAATCATTGTATAAATAAACATTGTGTCATACAGGAGATATCATGAAAAAGTTTTGTCTGATTACAAATCGGGATAAAGATATTAATTTAGAAGTAACTGGTCAGATTACTTCTTATATGACAAGTAATAATAAAGAGTGTATTTTATTAGAGGGTAGGAAAACACAGGATTGTGGCTACTACTCAACGAATACAGAAGAGATAACCAAAGAAATAGAATGTGCCATTGTTCTAGGCGGTGATGGTACCATCATTCAGGCAGCCAATGATCTCCTCGGAAAAAACATACCTATTATGGGTATTAACTTAGGAACCTTGGGATTTTTGGCTGAGATAGAAAAAGATAATATTTATGCAGCACTGGATGCTCTGTTTGAAGATGATTTCATTAAACAGGAGCGTATGATGATGAATGGAAGAATATCTAGTAACAATGTAGATATTTTTAACGGTGTTGCTTTAAATGATATTGTAATAACTAGAAGTGGATTTTCTAGAATCATTAGCGTAAGCATTTATGTTAATGAGGAATTAGTCGATAGGTATAGAGGAGACGGTGTAATTGTATCGACTCCAACTGGATCTACAGGATATAATTTATCGTCTGGTGGTCCGGTCATAAAACCTGATGCCAAAGTAATGGTTATAACACCAATCTGCCCACATACGTTAGGCGCTAGAAGTATAGTAATATCCGCAGAAGATTCTGTCAGGGTTCAGATTAATGATAGCAAGAAAACCCAGGAAGAAGAAGCTATTGCAACCGTTGATGGAAGAGAGGTATTTCTGCTTCATAGCGGAGATAACATAAACATAAACAAAGCTATGGAAACAACAAGCTTAATTAAAATAAATGGAATAAGCTTTTTTAACATTCTAAGAACAAAAATTGGACAAGGTGGAGATTAAATTATGAAGGTAGGTAGACAAAGTAAAATAATTGAGCTCATTAACAAAAATGATATTGAGACACAAGAGGAACTTGCGGACTTACTTATGGAAGCAGGTTATAATGTAACCCAGGCTACAATATCAAGAGATATCCGTGAACTGAAATTAACAAAAATAGCAGTGGATGATGGCAGACAAAAATATATTGTTTTAAATAATGCGGAATCTGGATTAAGTGAAAGATTTGTTAGAGTTTTAAGAGATGGTTTTATCTCTATGGATATGGCTCAAAATATTATTGTTGTAAAGACCGTATCAGGTATGGCAATGGCAGTTGCAGCGGCACTTGATGCCTTACATATTCAAGGAATAATGGGATGCATTGCTGGAGACGATACAGTTATGTGTGTCATTAAAACGACTGAAGAAACAATTGGAGTAATGGAGAAATTGAATAAGCTTATTAATTCCAAGGGCTAATGAAGGATCCTACGTGATTAAATAAGAGAAATAAGAGAAACAAAATAAAAAGGAAATAAAAAGGAAATAAATAGACAAAAGAAACAAACAAAAGAAATAAATATACAAAAGAAGTAAAAAGAGTAAGATGTAATTAGTAATGTATAAAGGAGATAAGTATGTCAGGACATTCCAAGTTTGCGAACATAAAACATAAAAAAGAAAAAAACGATGCTACAAAGGGTAAGATTTTTACAAAGATAGGCCGTGAAATTGCGGTAGCGGTAAAAGAAGGTGGCGCTGACCCTAATTCTAATAGCCGATTAAAAGATATTATTGCCAAAGCAAAATCCAATAATATGCCAAATGATACAATTGATAGAAGTATAAAAAAGGCAGCTGGGGATGCCAATGCTGTGAATTACGAATTTGTTACTTATGAAGGATATGGTCCTAATGGTATAGCAATTATTGTAGAAGCTTTAACAGATAATAAAAATAGAACTGCTTCTAATGTTAGAAATGCATTTACCAAAGGAAACGGCAATATAGGTACACCTGGATGCGTATCCTTTATGTTTGATAAAAAAGGACAAATCATCATTGATAAAGAAGAATATAATAAAGAGGCAGATGAATTAATGATGGTTGCCTTAGATGCAGGTGCACAGGATTTCAATGAAGAAGAGGATAGTTTTGAAATTCTTACCGACGAAGAATCCTTTAGCCAGGTTCGTGAAAGTTTAGAGCAAGCTGGAATTCCAATGGCTGAGGCTGATGTAACCATGATACCACAAACATGGGTTGATTTAACAGATGAACATGACATTAAGATGATGAATAAAACCCTTGATTTACTTGATGAAGATGATGACGTGCAAGAAGTATATCATAATTGGAGTGAGTAGTACGTAACAGTAGGAATACAGTTCATATAATTCTATCCCTTTAGTACATCATAACTGGTGTATTGGAGGGATATTTTTTATTAGGAGTAACTACTGAATCTGCTATACTCGGTTTTTGAGTGTTTCGCTATGAAATGGTCCTAGTAATATAGACCGATTGACAAGCTATACGCTGGGTTAAACCTAGGCGAAAATATTGTACTTCCATAATGACACAAAACTGACAAAATATACTTATAAATTTTTACTATAGGAAACTAAGGAACATGCTGAAAAAGTCCGATAAATGTAGAATAAGGATGAAGCATAAGAGAAATAATGGAGGATTGCAATGAAAAAAGGTAACTTGAAATACTGGCTTACAGGTTTATGTTTGTTTGTGCTAATGACAGTAGCAGCCGTAAAATATAACCAAGTAAATGCTGCAGGGGATTTCGTTTTTGCAACAAACAGTGCTACCTATAGCAATGGGGAAACGATCTTGTTAAATTCAACCTCTCAGCAAATATGGATAGCAGATAATACTGGTGGTATTCCAACTAGTACAGACGTTACATGGGAGTTACAGGGAATTGATGTTTTGAAGTTTAAGGAAGACACTGGAGGGGTCACTCAACCTTTAAAGCGTACCATGGAGCGTGTTGGACCTGGATATGCTACCATTACAGTAACATTTACAGTAAATAACATTACATATGTGAAACAATGTAATGTTCAGATTGACTTTGATGTAAACCAGGATAATTTATCTCAAACTACGACTAACGAAAAATCTCTTTATTTTGGAAAAGATGATAACACTGCTAAAATAATTAATCTAAAGTATACAAATGCTCACTTAGGAACAGTGATTGATAATACCAGTGCATCTCTATCCTGGGAATCAGAAGATCCTAATGTTGCAACTGTGAATCAAAAAGGTGAAGTAACCAAAGTTGGTGCTGGTAAAACCAGAATTAAAATTACCACCAATAATACATCAAAGCTTGCAAACCCTTTGGTACAGTACGTAACAGTCGTTGTATCAACAGCTGGTAAGACCGGAAGTGAAGCTGATTATAAATATACACATGTGATAGAATCTAGTGATACTGTACAAATAATAACCAATGCAAAAGATGCTTCAAAACTAACCTGGAGATTTTATGACTCAAGTGGAAACTTACTCTCTGATCCTACAAAGTACATGTCTTATTCTCTACCAGGAGATAGTACAATAAGTCTAAGTAAGATGAAGGCAGGCGTCTATTATGTAGTAGCTTATATAGATACGGATCATATTCCATATCCACTGAATTTAGATGCCAATGAAACTTCTTCAACACCATATCTAAAGGTAAAGATTACAGTGCCACCAGTGATATCAGGTTCTACAGTAACCATGAGTGTTGGAGATACATATAGCATATGGAATAATTCCAATCTGTTAGAAGAAACACCAATTACGTATACGACTAACCCATTAGACCAAAATGTAATATCTATATCAAATGGTATTATTACAGCTGAAAAACTAGGTGATGTAGAAGTCATAGTAACAGTGAATAGTGTTACATTTACAATTACAGTAAAAGTTATAGATTACATAAAATTAAATATGTCCCAAGCGAATGTATATACCTCTGGGACAGTTTCACTGATTGCATATACCTCTAATAATGCACCAATCAAATGGGAATCTAGTAATCCTAGTATAGCAACAGTTACAGGAACAGGTAATACTGCTGTGGTGAAAGCTCTAACAGTTGGAAAGACCACAATTACAGCTTCACAAACCATTGATGGAGTAGTTAAGAAAGCAACCTGTGTTATATTTGTTCAGGCGGGGGTTAGTAAAATAACCATTAAACCAGCCTCAGTAACTATGAATATTGGTGATGAGACTACGCTTCAAGCAGAGATTGAACCAGCTGGCATGAGTAATGTAGACTTAAGTTGGGCAAGTTCTGACGAAAGTATTGTATCCATAGCAACAACAGACAGCACAAGAGCTGTAACCATAAAAGCAAAAGTAGCGGGAAGCGTTATTATTACTGCGATTAATAAAGATAACGTGGTAGTAGGTTATAGCAAGGTAACGGTAAAACAAAAGGTAACTGGAATCACGTTATCTGCAAGTAACCTTTCCCTTTTACTATCTTCAAAGACATATCAATTAAGAGCCATTATATCTCCAGATACAGCGACTAACCAAACTGTAAATTGGAAATCAAGTAATACTGCAGTTGCAACTGTAAATAGCCAAGGACTTGTGACTTTAGTAAGTGCTGGAACAACTTCCATTATTGTTACTTCCCAAGATGATCCATCTATTATGGCTATTTGTAATATCACAGTAGGGCAGTCTGTGACAGCCATAAAGCTAGATGAGACGACAAAGACAATGTATGTTGGTGAAACCGCACGTATGTCCTATATTATTTCACCTACCAATGCAACCAATAAAGAGGTGACTTGGAGTACAACTAATTCTGCAGTCGTTTCAGTAGATGCCAATGGTCAAGTTACAGCCAGAGGTGCAGGTATAGCAGTACTCGTACTTAGAAGTGCAGATGGGTCATATATGTCTACATGTACAATAACGGTAAAACAAAAAGCTACAGGTATTGATTTTGATGTTACCGATTTAGAATTAAATGTTGGACAGACCTATACGATTAAAGTAACAGCAACACCAGCTAATGCAACAGACTATACTTTAACTTGGACCTCATTAGACAATGCGATTGCCACAGTAGATGAAAAAGGTACAATTACTGGTAAAGCAGTAGGTAAGACAGTAATTATGGCCACTGCATCTACAGGAGGAGTTGTATATTGTAATGTTACAGTTAAGGCTGTAGCAACTGGTTTACAGCTAAACTATAGCGAGAAAAACGTAGTAATCGGAGACAGTCTTGCTATTAAGGCTACGATAATTCCTTCTAATGCAGCTAGTACAGTGAATGTGGTTTGGACAAGTTCTAAGCCAAGTGTTGCTACCATAAGTTCTTCGGGTACTTTAAAAGCAATCAAAGGTGGAACTACCATCATCACTGCAAAGACCAGTGATGGCAAATACACATCATTTTGTATTATTCATGTTGTGGAAAAAGTGACAAGCATTAAATTAAATAAAACGTATTATAGAGTTGGACTTAAGAAGAGCTACACTTTAAAAGCGACGGTAAAAACCAATGCAGCTACCAATCCAAAGATCAAATGGTCTACTAGTAATTCAAAGATTGCTACGGTAGATCAAAAAGGTAAGGTAACAGGTAGAGCCATCGGTACAGTGACCATAACCGCAGCTGCAATGGATGGAAGTGGAGTAAAGGCAACAAGTACAATTAGGATTGTGCGTGCAGCAACCTCTATTACACTAAATAGAACCTCAGTTACTACAGTGGTAGGTCGTACTGTTTCATTAAAGGCAACTGTAAAACCCTCTAATGCAACCTTTAAGACAGTTAATTGGACTACAAGTAATGAAAAAGTTGCAATCGTAGATTCTAATGGTCGTGTAACAGCATTAAGTGAAGGAACCGTGACCATAAAGGCTTCTGCGAAAGATAACAGTGGAAAATATGCCATTTGCTATATGGTAGTAGGCAAAAGAGTTCCAGCGAATAGTGTAACAATCATCAATCAGAATTTAACCATGGTGGTAGGAGAAATCACTACTGTACAAAAAGCGATTAATCCAACTACTTCTACAGATTCCTACATTTGGCAAAGTGATAATAAAACTGTTGCTTCTGTAGATTCTGCAACAGGAAGAGTCACTGCTAAAACACCTGGTATAGCTAATATTACAATTATGACAGAATCTGGAAAAATGGCTACAACTAAGGTTACAGTAGTAGGACTGAATACAACTCGTTTAACCCTTGAACAATATACAAACTATACCCTATCTGTGGTAGGTGTAACAAGCGGAGTAACCTGGGATATAGCTGATAGTTCAATTGCAGTGGTACGAGGTGGCTTTGTAAGCACAAGAAGGGTTGGAACAACAACAATCACAGCCATTGTAAATGGTAGAAGATTAACCTGCAGGCTAACCGTTACAAAGATACGATAATGTAGCTTAGAAACGAAATGAAAAAGCCTGTCACAAAATAAATGAATAATTAAGAGGTATTTATATTTAGCTTGGGAAGGTCGCCCTATAAATATAGATACCTCTTAATTTGTTTATAATCTGCCTTTTGGGACAAAACTGCGTGTAATCACACCATTCACATGTATTTATATATCTGCATCACATCTACATATCCCAACTTTTTAGCCTATTGCCTACAAAACTTTTTTATGTTAAAATAGAACAAGAACATATGTTTTTTTGGATGGAGCCATATGAGTGTTTGTTTTAACACAAACAATAGGAGGAATTAACTTGCTACTTAATTTACATGTGAAGAATTTTGCCATAATTGATGAAATTGATGTGACATTCCATGATAATCTGAATATCTTGACTGGTGAGACAGGCGCTGGAAAGTCAATTATTATTGGTTCCATTAATGTGGCGCTAGGTGGAAAGATTTCTAAGGATATTATACGCAAAGGAGCAGAGTATGCTCTAGTAGAATTGGTTTTTTTGGTGGAAGATACGCAGATACTTAAAAGAATGGAAGAATTAGATCTTCCAGTAACAGATGGACAGATTATTATTACAAGAAAAATTACAAACCATACAAAAACCAGTAGTGGTAAAAGCTTATGTAAAATCAATGGGGAGACTGTGACAGCCACTACATTAAAAGAAATAGCAGGACTTTTAATAGACATCCATGGGCAACATGAGCATCAATCTTTGCTATATAAAGAGCATCATCTTGGAATTGTAGATAGATATGCTAAAATACAGTTGGGTGAACTTAAGGCTCAATTATCACAGGAATTTAATCACTATCAGAATTTAAAAAATAAATTAAATGAATTAAAAATTGATGAAGATAAAAGACTTCGTGAAATCTCATTTTTAGAATATGAGATAAATGAAATCAAATCGGCTTCACTAAAAGTCGGTGAAGACGAAATACTTGCCAAAGATTATAAACGTTTATCCAATGCCAAAGTTATCAATGAAGGCTTAGGACATACATATGATATGATGAGTGAGCAATCAGAAAGTGCTAGTGAAAATATTAGTAGAAGCGTAAGACAACTTTCCAAACTTAGTGAATATGATACAGTGCTAGGTGAATTATATCATCAGATCATAGACATTGAAGCATTGGTTTCTGATTTTAACCGAGAACTTTCTGAATATATGAATCATACCATTAATCAAGACGAAGAATTTCTAATAGTAGAACAAAGACTGAATTTGATAAATCATTTAAAAGCCAAATATGGTAATACAATGGATGATATATTATCCTACTGTAAATTGAATGAATCAAAACTTGACCAATATAACAATTATGAAGAGACGCTAAAAGATATAACAAGCGCAGTAAACACTTCGGAAAAAAGACTTGAAAGTTTATCTGAAGAAGTTTCCACCATACGTAGAGTTCAATCAGAGCAGCTAGAGAACAAGATAAAAGAAGCATTGATAGACTTAAACTTTTTAGAAGTAAAATTTGCTATAAACATAGATCAAATAGGGCATTATACTTCTAATGGATTTGATGAGGCAGAGTTTATGATATCAACGAATCCAGGTGAAGAAATAAAACCTCTTTCAAAAGTAGCTTCCGGTGGTGAATTATCAAGAATTATGTTAGCTATTAAGTCAGTGTTAGCAGATAAGGATGAGATAGAAACATTAATTTTTGATGAACTTGATGTTGGTGTGAGTGGAAGAACAGCGCAAAAAGTATCAGAAAAGCTCTCCGTTATTGCTAATTCACATCAGGTTTTATGCATTACCCATTTGCCACAGATTGCTGCTATGTCTGATTCACATTATATCATTGAGAAAAAGACCAATGGCATAACTACCAATACAGCGATTAGAAATTTAACGGATGAAGAATCGATAGATGAAATTGCCAGAATTCTCGGAGGTGCTGAAATTACTGATACTGTTAAAACAAGTGCGAAAGAAATGATCGACTTAGCGAAAAAAACTAAAAATTTTAGACTGAAAAAAAATTAAATACACATACTATGAAAGACAATTGCAAAAGGATATACACTCGGTGTATATCTTTTTTTGTGTCTAAAAAATGGTCAGGGTATCAAAAGACAAATGAATGATAAAGTCCTTTACAACTAATGTAAAATAAAAAAAATAAACTGCGAGTATTCGCATAGAGGGAGATAAAGATGCATAGAAAGGCTGTTTATAGAAAAATATTAATACTTGCTCTGTGTATTAATATGATTGTATTACTGTTTTTTACTTATAAAGAATTAGATGACAGTATTCCTGATTCTATTAAAATTATCGTTGGTGAAGATGAGGACTTTAATTTTAATTTGCCCATGGAAGGCAGCATTTCAGGGGGTGACATAAATGTTATAAGTGTGAATAATAAGACAGTTCCTTCAGATCTTATTAAATTGAACTTAAATAGGCCATTTAGTATAAAATCAGATCAAAAAGGTAGTTATACGATTCAAATTAAGTTGTTTGGATTTCTAAATTTTAAAGAAGTTAAAGTTGGTGTTATAGACAAAATTGATTTGATACCATCTGGCAGCCCAATTGGTATTTACATTGAAACCAATGGTGTAATGGTTCTTGGAACGGGTGTAATTAATGGGGAAGATGGTTTAAATTATGAGCCTGCGTTAAATAAACTTAGAACCGGAGACTATATTACTGCAGTTAATGATATGAAAATAACGACGAAAGAAGAACTGATTGAACAAATACAAAAGTGTGAGGGGAAAGATATTAAGTTTACTGTAAGAAGAAATGATATTTTTACACAGTATATGGTTACCCCTGTAAAGTCAAGTGATGGGGATTATAAGGTTGGTGCCTGGATCAGAGACAATACCCAGGGTATTGGAACATTAACATTTACCACGCCTGATGGGCAATTTGGTGCGTTAGGACATGGAATTACAGACGTAGATACTAGCCTTATTATGGAGATAGAAAAGGGTTTTTTATATAATGCAGATATTATGACCATAGTAAAAGGCAAAGAAGGTGTACCTGGTGAATTAATAGGACTTATCAATCAAAACGAAACAAATAAAATAGGTGATATTACAAAGAATACAAATCAAGGTATATTTGGCAAGATTAATTCGAATTATGTAACAGCAGTTAGTGATGAATCCATGCCTGTGGGTTTAAAACAAGAAGTAGAAATAGGCCCAGCCACAATTCTATCTAGTGTAGATAATGAAATAGCAGAATATACGATTGAAATTGAAAAAATAGACTTAAATAGCTCTAGTCCTAACAAAGGTATGGTAATAAAAATTACAGATAGTGACCTTATTAGCAAAACAGGAGGTATTGTACAAGGTATGAGTGGAAGTCCAATTATTCAAAATGGTAAACTAATAGGTGCAGTAACACATGTATTTATACAGGATTCTACGAAAGGTTACGGTACATTTATTGAAAATATGATTAATAATCTTGAAGATAATTAATTCTATGGAATTATCGACGGAAAACCTAATCTTTCAAAGTAATATGATATATTAAACCAAATAAATACTTCAAGATTTAAGGTTAATAGGCATAATAAAAGATAATGTTTCATAATAAATAAAACATCAATGGTAGTTGTCGTAAATTGCGATGAGAAACATTTGATAATATGGGAATTAATGTATATAATGCAAATATGGTAAGTTTTTACAAATGATAAATTATCTCAATAACTAATGGTGCTATTTGCTATATTATTATGTAAATGCTAACTATATTTTGCTATTATATACTTTATAAGTAAAAATATGTTCAAATTTTTGCAAAAAAATATGGAAAATATTGACTTGAACAAAAACAAGAGTTATAATATAGTTCGGATGAGCCATTATTGTGGGAATAAAATACGAATAAAGGAGGAAAAGCAACAATTTAGTATTATATTAAAAACCTTAACAGGTAATATTTTGGGAGGAAATCAAAGTGGGTAAAATTAACGTAGCAATTGTGGATGACAATGAAAGAATCGTAAAATTATTAGAGGAAATTTTAAAAGGAGACTCTGATATCGAGGTAGTGGGTACAGCAGAGAATGGGACAGAAGCATTAGAAGTAATTAAAGAGAAAAAACCGGATGTAGTTTTATTAGATCTTATTATGCCTAAATTGGATGGTTTAGGAGTAATGGAAAAGGTAAGAATGGATGATTCTTTTAAGAAAATTCCGTCATTCATAGTTATTACAGCAATTGGTCAAGAGGGTGTGACAGAAAATGCATTTGAACTAGGGGCGAGTTATTATATTATGAAACCCTTTGATAACAATATGGTATTAACAAGAATTAAGCAAATTAGAGGAGACGTACATAATAGTAGATTAATTGATAATCATCGAGTAAGTGCTTATGAAAGCAAAGATGATTACAAAGAAAGAAACCTTGAATCTGATGTAACAAACATAATTCATGAAATTGGTGTTCCTGCTCATATTAAAGGATATCAGTACCTAAGAGATGCTATTATGATGTCAGTAAATGATAATGAAATGTTAAACTCCATTACCAAATTATTATATCCATCTATAGCAAAGAGACACAAAACTACACCTAGCCGTGTAGAAAGAGCAATCAGACATGCCATAGAAGTTGCATGGAGTAGAGGTAAGATGGATACAATCGATGAATTATTCGGATACACTGTCAGCAACGGCAAAGGTAAGCCAACGAATTCAGAATTTGTAGCATTAATAGCTGACAAAATTCGTTTAGAATATAAATTAAGAGCTTAATGAAGGAGCGAAAGCTATAATAAAAGCATGATTTAAAGTGTTAATTCTTCTTTTAAATAAGCATAAAATAAATAAATAAACCAAACAGATAAAACTGCCTATGAATCAATGAGGCAGTTTTCTTTTTAGAAATGTATAATAAATAAATGGTTTTTGAATACCTTATGAATATAGGAGGTGTGTCCATGAAAAATATATTATTTGCCGCATCAGAATGTGTACCATTTATGAAAACTGGTGGACTTGCAGATGTTGTAGGAGCTTTGCCTAAATATATGGATAAAGATAACTATCATGTTAGAGTAGTTTTGCCATATTACAAAGGGATTTCTAATGAGTGGAAGGAAAAGATTAATTTTATAAAAGATATTAATATCGAATTGGGTTGGAGAAATCAATACGTTGGTATATTACAATTGAATCTAAATGAAATACAATATTATTTTATCGATAATGAATATTATTTCTCTGGAATAACTCCCTATGGCAATGTTCATGAAGATCTTGAAAAATTTGCCTTTTTTTCAAAAGCAGTACTAGAAATTCTTCCATATATTGACTATAAACCTGATATCATACATTGCCATGATTGGCAAACAGCACTGGTACCAGTCTTTTTAAAAGGAATTTTTAAACAGGAGGTTTTTTACTCTGACATGAAAGCAATTATGACCATACATAATCTAAAATTTCAAGGTGTTTGGGATGTTAAGACGATAAAGGATATTACTGGTTTGTCAGATAATTATTTTACATCTAATCATCTTTTGAACTATGGGGTAGCTAATTATTTAAAAGGTGGTTTGGTCTATAGTGATGTTATTACAACAGTAAGCAAAACTTATGCTGAAGAAATTAAAACCCCTTTTTTTGGCGAAGGGTTAGACGGACTTATTCGGGCAAGAAGTAGTGCTTTAACTGGTATTATAAATGGAATTGATTATGAGGAATATAATCCTATGACGGATTCGTATATAAAATATCCTTTTCATAGTCTTAATTTTAGAAAAGAGAAACCTAAAAATAAAAAGCATTTACAAGTTGAACTTGGCCTAAGTGCAGATTCAAAAAAATTCCTCATTGGAATTGTATCTAGATTAACGGATCAAAAGGGGCTGGATTTGATAGATTATGTAATAGAAAATATTTGCTCACATGATACCCAACTAGTAGTCCTTGGTACAGGTGAAGAAAAATATGAACATTTATTTAAACATTATGCTTGGAAATATGGAGACCGTGTTTCTGCTAATGTCTGTTATTCTGATTCATTGGCTCATAAGATATATGCAGGATGTGATGCATTTTTAATGCCTTCTTTATTTGAACCATGTGGACTTAGTCAGCTCATAAGTTTAAGATATGGAACAATTCCAATCGTTAGAGAAACAGGTGGATTAAAGGATACGGTAGAACCCTATAATGTCTATGAGAATAAAGGTACCGGCTTTAGTTTTACAAATTATAATGCCCATGAGATGTTGTCAATTATTGAATTTGCAAAGAACACCTATTTTCAGAAAAAACGGGATTGGAATAAAATGATAGAAAGAGGCATGAATAAAGATTATTCCTGGAAAACTTCTTCCAAAGAATATGAAAAATTATATGATACAGTTGACAACCTCTCCATTTAAAAATTGCAGTTAAATTTAGATATCTTTTATATATATCATACTTTTAGAAGAATTTTCAGCGACTATACATGTTAAAATAAATTCTTACGAATGATAAATATACTACTGTATATCCAACAAATTAAAAATTATAAAAGTTTTATATAGAAATTACCTGTATAATATAGAATCACATAAAGCATAATATTCTTAGATAAATATGTGTATGAGTTCAATGTAATAGAATGAAAGATGCATTACATCTAATGAATCCAACAAAATAAAATCATTGCAACTTGCACTTATTTATCTATATAGTTTAGGGAAATTGGATAATTTCATTAATAGAATTATCTACTCCATTTCCTACAGATTAATAATTACAAGGAGGAATTATATGGGTAATTTATCTAAAATCGACGTACAAAATTTAAGGCACCTATTACTTTTTGGAGAAACAAATAAAGAAAAATATAAAAGTTATGCAGAAGGCTGTACTGACCCTTATGTAAAACAGTTTTTCCAAAAAGAAGTACAATCTGCAGATCAAACAAAACAAACATTAATTCAATTCTTAAAATAGGAGGCTTTATATGAAAGAACAAGCAATGGTTACAGATGCTTTAAGTTCCATTAATTCAAGCTTAAAAAGCTTAAGTGATATGATTTCTCAGACAGAGGATCAGGAATTAAGAAAAACATTTATACAAATGCGAAATTCTGCTGAGAATTGCCAACATGAATTGTACACGATAGCAAAAAGTAAAAATTATTATCAGCCTGCTGCAAAAGCAACCCAAGAAGAAATTATGGGAATTAAGGACTTAATAAATCAAAATAGTCAAGCAATGCAACAACAACCACAAGGACAAGCTTCAGCAAATGCTTTAAGATAGCAATGAATATTTAATAGATAACAGATTGAAAAAGGGGTGTTGTAAATGTTTTAAATTACAACATCCTTTCTTTCAAAAACAATAAAGATTTAATAAGTCATATTAGGAAAAATAAAATAATAATACAGATAAAAAATAAAAGGTACCTCTTCAATGATTAAATCATTCTTTCGTAAATGGAAAAATATTTACTGGAAGGATTTTACTGATAAATTGCACAAATAAAAGTGCACAACTATGAAAATTATGTGCTATATATGAATATTCGGTTAATTTATAATTTGCACTTGATATTTATTTGTAAAAAAGGTAAAATAAGATAGTGTTTGAGAAAAATTTGTCAATCATATGTGATTAATAGCTGACCTATATGTACATAAAGTAAGTATTTTATTTATGTCGTAACGGCAGCATATTATAAATTTTATATTTAGGAGGATTTTAAATCATGGCAGTAAAAGTAGCAATTAATGGTTTTGGTCGTATTGGTCGTCTAGCATTTAGACAAATGTTTGGCGCAGAAGGTTATGAAGTTGTAGCAATCAACGATTTAACTAACCCTAAAATGCTTGCACATTTATTAAAATATGATACAGCACAGGGAAGATATGCTTTAGCAAGTAAAGTAGAAGCAACAGAATCTTCAATCATTGTAGATGGTAAAGAAATTAAAATTTATGCTGAAAAAAACGCAGCAGATCTTCCTTGGGGAGAAATCGGAGTAGACGTAGTACTTGAGTGTACTGGTTTCTATGTATCCAAAGCAAAATCCCAAGCACATATCACTGCAGGTGCTAAAAAAGTTGTTATCTCCGCTCCAGCTGGAGATGATCTTCCTACAGTAGTTTTCGGCGTTAACGAAGATACATTAACAGCTGAAGATACAATTATTTCTGCAGCTTCTTGTACTACTAACTGTTTAGCTCCTATGGCTAAAACATTAAATACCTTAGCTGAAATTGAAAAAGGTTTCATGACTACAATTCACTCTTATACAGGTGATCAGATGACTTTAGATGGTCCTCATCCAAAGGGAGATTTAAGAAGAGCTCGTGCAGCTGCTGAAAATATCGTTCCTAACTCTACTGGTGCAGCTAAAGCAATCGGACTTGTTATCCCTGAATTAGCAGGCAAATTAGATGGAGCAGCTCAACGTGTACCTACTCCTACTGGTTCTATCACTGAATTAGTTGCAGTTTGCAAAGGCAAAGTAACAAAAGATGATGTCAATGCAGCTATGAAAGCAGTTGCTAATGCTTCTTATGGATACACTGAAGAAGAATTAGTATCTTCCGACATTATCGGTATTACTGAAGGTTCTTTATTTGATGCAACTCAAACAAAAGTTACTCCTCTTGATGGAGACAAGTCTTTAGTTACAGTTGTTGCTTGGTATGATAATGAAAATTCATACACTAGCCAGATGGTTAGAACTATTAAATATTTTGCAGAATTAGCATAATCTTGTATAATTATATTAGCATGATTATATTTGCATCATTCTAATTAGAGTAACTAATTGGAAGAATTCTAGTGAATTATTGAAATATAACTTAAAATTATATTGATCCTTAATGGGTCCGGTCTTTGTAATTAAGTCTGGGAACGTTTACCGAACCCTCTACTTAATACAGACTGGACTCATTTTTTATAATAAAATATTGAAAGGAGCTTATTATGTTAAACAAAAAATCTGTTGATGATATTAACGTAAAAGGCAAAAGAGTTTTAGTACGTTGTGATTTTAATGTACCTTTACAGGAAGGTAGAATTACTGATGAGAACCGTTTAGTAGCAGCTCTTCCTACAATTAAAAAATTAATAAATGATGGAGGTAAAGTAATACTTTGCTCTCATCTTGGTAAGCCAAAGGGCGAACCAAAACCTGAATTATCTTTAGCACCAGTTGCAAAAAGATTAGCAGAATTACTTGGACGTCCTGTAGAATTCGCTGCTGATGCTACTGTAGTTGGAGACAATGCCAAAGCTGCAGTTGAAAAAATGCAAGAAGGCGATGTAGTTTTACTTGAAAACACTCGTTATAGAGTGGAAGAAACAAAGAATGTGGATGCATTTAGCGAAGACTTAGCTTCTTTGTGTGATGTATTTGTAAATGATGCATTTGGAACAGCTCATAGAGCACATTGTTCTAATGTTGGTATTACAAAATATGTTGACACAGCAGTAGTAGGTTATTTAATGCAAAAAGAAATTGATTTCCTTGGTAATGCAGTGAATAATCCAGAAAGACCATTTGTTGCTATCCTTGGTGGATCAAAGGTGTCTAGTAAAATTTCTGTTATCAACAACTTACTTGATAAAGTAGATACTTTAATCATTGGTGGTGGCATGGCATTTACCTTCTTAAAAGCTAAAGGCGAAAGAATCGGTAAATCTATGTTAGAAGCTGATTATTTAGACTATGCGAAAGAAATGATTGAAAAAGCAGAAGCAAAAGGTGTTAAATTGTTAATTCCTGTTGATACAGTTGTTGCGAAAGAATTCTCTAATGATACTGAATTTAAAACAGTAGGTCAAGATGGTATTGAAGATGACTGGATGGGCCTTGATATTGGTGAAGCAACTTCTAAATTATATGCAGATGCTATAAAAGATGCTAAAACAGTTGTATGGAATGGACCAATGGGTGTATTCGAAATGTCTAACTATGCAGGTGGTACAATTGCTGTAGCGAAAGCTTTAGCAGATATTGATGCAATCACTATCATTGGTGGTGGTGACTCAGCAGCAGCTGTTAATATCTTAGGATTTGGTGATAAAATGACTCATATCTCAACAGGTGGTGGAGCTTCTTTAGAATTTTTAGAAGGAAAAGAACTTCCTGGTGTTGCAGCAGCAAATAATAAGTAATATAATATGCAGAAGGGGGACAGGTAGAAAAGTTACCGTCCCTTTTCAAACGAAAAGGAGATAAAAAATGCGCAGAAAAATTATTGCAGGCAATTGGAAGATGAATAAAACTCCAAGTGAGACTGTTACATTAATCAATCAGTTAAAACCTTTAGTAGCAACAGAAGAAGCAGATGTTGTTTTTTGTGTACCAGCTATTTCTTTGACAACAGCTATAAAAGCAGCAGAAGGAACTAATATTAATATTGGTGCAGAAAATATGTACTTTGAAGAAAGTGGTGCATATACTGGTGAAATCGCTCCTAATATGTTAGTGGATATCGGTGTAAAATATGTTATCATTGGACATTCTGAAAGACGTGAATATTTTAATGAAACAGATATTACAGTAAATAAAAAAGTTTTAAAAGCTTTTGAACATGGCATCACACCTATTGTTTGCTGTGGTGAATCTCTTACGCAAAGAGAACAAGGCGTTACAATTGATTTCATTCGTCAACAGATTAAGGTTGCTTTCTTAAATGTAACTGCTGAACAGGCAAAAACAGCTGTCATTGCATATGAACCAATCTGGGCTATTGGAACTGGTAAAGTTGCTACAACAGAACAGGCACAGGAAGTTTGTAAAGCCATTCGTGATTGTATTTCTGAGATTTATGATGTAGCGACTGCTGAAGCAATTCGTATCCAGTACGGCGGAAGCGTAACAGCAGACAGTGCAGCAGAACTTTTCTCTCAACCTGATATTGATGGTGGATTAGTTGGTGGAGCAAGCCTTAAACCTGATTTTGGTAAAATTGTTAATTATAAGTAATAATAGAAAGTAGACTCTTATAAATAAGAATCATACTCTTATAAATAAGAATTATACACCTATTTAAATGATAAAAATCATACTCGTATATTAATGATTGATATATAAAATAATTGACATGTATGGTATTATGTTAATATAATTTACAAAACATCTTATATAAGGTGCATAACCTTATATAAGAATTCGTGGCCATTGATATATGACTACACAATTTGGAAAAGGAGTACACATCATGAGTAAAAAACCTACAGTATTAATGATATTAGATGGATATGGATTAAATGATAAAACAGAAGGCAATGCAATTAAATTAGCAAAAAGACCAGTTATGGAGAAGATAATGACTGAATACCCATTTGTAAAAGGATATGCAAGTGGAATGGCAGTTGGACTTCCAGAAGGTCAGATGGGTAATTCTGAGGTTGGACATCTAAATATAGGTGCAGGAAGAATTATATATCAAGAATTAACAAGAATTACAAAAGAAATCCAGGATGGAGAATTCTTTTCAAATACTGCATTCTTAGAAGCTATAAATAATTGCAAAAAAAATGGTTCCGATTTACATTTATATGGCTTGCTATCTGATGGTGGTGTTCATAGTCATATTACACACGTCTTTGCTTTATTGGAATTAGCAAAAAGAGAAGGTATAAACAATGTATATGTACACGGTTTCCTTGATGGTAGAGATACAGCACCTACTTCTGGTAAAACATTTGTACTTGCACTTGAAGACAAGATGAAAGAAATTGGTGTTGGTAAAATTGCTTCACTCATGGGACGTTATTTTGTAATGGACCGCGATAATAGATGGGAACGTGTTGAAAAGGCATACCGTGTTATGGCTTTTGGAGAAGGCAATGAAGCAACATCTGCAGTAGCTGCAATGCAAGCATCTTATGATAATGGTGTAAATGATGAATTTGTAGAACCAACAGTTATCGTAGAAAATGGAAAACCGTTAGCTACTATAAAAGAAAATGATTCTATTATTTTCTTTAACTTTAGACCTGATCGTGCAAGAGAGATAACAAGAGTATTCTGTGATGATAACTTTACAGGTTTTGATAGAGGTGCTGACAGAATGAACTTAACTTATGTTTGCTTCTCTGAGTATGATGTTACCATTGAGCACAAGATAGTTGCTTTCCATAAAACATCTATCACTCATACATTTGGTGAATTTTTAGCTGCAAATAATTTAAAACAATTAAGACTTGCTGAAACTGAAAAATATGCACATGTTACTTTCTTCTTTAATGGTGGTGTAGAAGTGCCAAACGAAGGAGAAGAAAGAATTCTAGTAAGTTCACCTAAGGTAGCTACTTATGATTTACAACCTGAGATGAGTGCATATAACGTAGCAGATGATTTGGTAGAAGCAATTAAATCTGATAAATATGATGTGATAGTTGTAAACTTTGCTAACCCTGATATGGTTGGTCACACTGGTATTGTTAATGCAGCAGTAAAAGCTGTTGAAGCAATTGATGAGTGTGTAGGAAAAGTATATGACGCACTTATCTCTGTAGACGGACAGATGTTTATCTGTGCGGATCATGGCAATGTAGAACAATTAATTGATTACAATACAGGTGAACCATTTACAGCCCATACTACAAATCCAGTTCCTTTTGTATTGGTGAATTATGACAAGGAATACACTTTAAAAGAGGGTGGTTGCCTAGCAGATATAGCTCCTACCTTAATTGATATGATGGGTCTTGTTAAACCAGTAGAGATGACAGGTAAATCTCTTTTGATTAAAAAATAATAGCATACTGCTCGTACAAAAATTAGTTGAAATCTGACAGATAGTATGATACTATAGTAGTAATGCTTTAGGAGGTGTAGTGATGGAAGTTGTTAAAATAATTGTAACAATCATTTATGTTCTAATTTGTTTGACATTAGCAGGAATTGTATTATTACAAGAAGGTAAATCAGCTGGTTTATCTGGTTCAATCAGTGGTGTTGCTGATACTTACTGGGGTAAGAACAAAGGTAGATCTATGGAAGGTGCGTTAGAGAAATCTACTAAGTATCTTGCAGCAGGATTTATCATATTATCAATTGTACTTAATGTAATCTAATAAATGTAAGAGGTGTCCACATTGGGCACCTCTTTTCATGTCTAGATATGAAAAATTTAAATATAGATAATTCTTCATTCATCAGCACATGAAATAGGGAATTTTTAGTAATGCATAGTATGATATGACTGAATAGTAACTATTAGATAGATATAATCTGTAATAAATGTATTATTTATAGGAGAATTATGGTATACTAAAATAAGTGTATTTATTTAAGTGTCAGGATTTTACTCCCTTTCTCAAATAGATGCATATTTGATCTCATCCTTGGAGGTATTATGGACAAAATCATATTGCAGGAAAAAAAGAAAATTCTTTTAGATTTTATAAGCAGTAAAGAGTATCAACCAATGAAATTTAAAGAAATGTCAAGTATCTTACAGGTGCCAAGAAACGAAAAACACGATTTAAGAGAGGTACTTGAGGCATTACTTGTAGAAGGTAACATAACCATAGATCAAGCTGGAAAATATAAAGTTTCAGATGGATCCATTAAGACAGGAACTTTTTCTGGAACACAACGAGGCTTTGGCTTTGTCATGATTGAGGGAGAAAAAGAAGATATATTTATACCAGAAGTTGCAACCAAAGGTGCGCTACATGGTGATACAGTTATGGTAGCTATAAAAGAGGATAGAACTGGGAAGCGTCTTGAGGGAGAAGTTCTTCAAATAGTTGAGCGAAATAATAGTATAGTTGTGGGAACTTTCGAAAAAAGCAAAAACTTTGGATTTGTAATAGCTGATAATTTAAAGTTTGGTAAAGATATCTTTATACCAAAAGAACACACCAAAGGGGCGGTAAATGGTCATAAGGTTGTTGTTAAACTGACTCATTTTGGAGATATCAATAAAAACCCAGAAGGAAGAATAATAGAAATATTAGGTCATCAAAATGATCCTGGTGTTGATATTCGTTCCGTAATCTTAGCCTATAATTTACCTACGGAATTTCCACCAGAAGTTATGGCCCAGGTAGAAAAAGTACCAGAGGAAATTACTGATAGAGAATTAGGTGGAAGAAAAGATATAAGAAAATTACCTACAGTAACAATAGATGGAGAAGATGCCAAAGATTTAGATGATGCCATTACCATTTCAAAAAAAGATGGGATTTATCATTTGGGCGTACACATAGCAGATGTGACCAATTATGTCACTGAGAATTCTCCCCTAGATAAGGAAGCCATTGTTAGAGGAACTAGTGTTTATCTGGTTGACCGAGTGATTCCGATGTTACCACATAAGCTTTCTAATGGAATATGCTCTCTCAATGCGGGGACTGATAGATTGGCTCTTAGTTGTTTTATGGATATAGATGAAAAAGGTAATGTAATAGGCCATGAAATAGCAGAAACGGTTATAAATGTTGATAAAAGAATGACATATACCAGCGTGAAAAGAATTATTGAGGATAAGGACCAAGAAGAAAGAAAAGCCTATGAAGACTTTGTTCCAATGTTTGAACTCATGGAAGAACTAGCTGATATTTTAAGAGAGAAAAGAAGGAAACGAGGCTCCATTGATTTTGATTTCCCAGAAAGTAAAATTAAGCTAGATAAAGATGGGCGTCCAATTGAAATAAAAGCATATGAAAGAAATAAAGCCACTAAAATTATCGAGGACTTTATGCTAATTGCCAACGAAACAGTAGCGGAAGATTTTTTCTGGCAAGAAGCACCTTTTGTTTACAGAAGCCATGAGAACCCTGACAGTGAGAAAATTAAACAACTGGGTATTTTGATTAATAACTTTGGTTATAGTATTAGAATCAGTCAGGAGGATATTCATCCAAAAGAATTACAGAAATTGCTATTAAAGATAGATAACACACCTGAAGAAGCTTTAATAAGCAGATTGACACTTCGTTCCATGAAGCGTGCTAAATATACTTCTTCAAGTGATGGGCATTTTGGTCTTGCTACCAAATATTATTGTCATTTTACGTCTCCTATCAGAAGATATCCGGATCTACAAATTCATCGAATCATTAAGGAAAGTTTACGTGGCGGTTTGAATGAGAAGAGACGAAGTCATTATGACAAGATTGTTTCGGATATTGCAAGACAATCAAGTATCACAGAAAGAAGAGCTGATGATGCTGAAAGAGATGTAGAGAAGTTAAAGAAAGTAGAGTATATGAGTAGGCATGTTGGAGAAGTATTTACTGGAGTTATTTCAGGTATTACTAATTGGGGCTTATTTGTAGAACTACCTAATACTGTGGAAGGGCTGATCCGAGTTGCTGATATGCATGATGATTATTACATCTACGATGAAGAACACTATACCATGATTGGTGAACACACTAGAAGATGTTATAAACTTGGTGAGACTGTAACGATAAGAGTTGTTAGTACGGATAAACAACTAAAGACAATAGATTTTGCTTTTGCCAAAAGAGAAGAAGAGGAAGAGTAATTCAGAAAACGAATCATTTCGATAATGACTAACGCAGAAAGTGAAAGCGAATTAATAAGATAAGCAATAATTCAGATACAAAAGAGTAAGTGCATAAATCAGAAAGTCAATCTCAGAAAGCGAAGACCACACAGAAGACATCTTAGTGATAGAGGATAAGTTAAGAAGAGGATAAGTTAAGAAGGTAGGAAACCGCATGGCAAAAGAAAGTATAAAGATGATTGCAAACAACAAAAAAGCCCGTTTTGATTACTTTATTGAAGAAACCTATGAAGCAGGTATTGTTCTTCATGGTACTGAAGTCAAATCACTTCGTATGGGTAAATGTAGTGTGAAGGAATCATTTATTCGTATTGAAAGAGGGGAAGTATATATCTACGGTATGCACATTAGCCCTTATGAAAAAGGAAATATATTTAATAAAGATCCCCTTAGAGTAAGGAAATTATTATTACACAACTATGAAATTAATAAAATCATGGGGAAAATAGCACAGAAAGGTTTTACAGTAGTGCCACTTACTGTTTATATCAAAGGGAGCCTGGTAAAAATGGAAATCGGTCTGGCAAGAGGTAAAAAACTCTATGATAAACGTGAAGATTTAGCTAAGAAGGACCAAAGAAGAGAAGCAGAAAAAGATTTTAAAGTGAAAAATCTTTATTAAACTTGTACTATTGGAATGTGCAGAAGCTCTAATTCTTTCATAATACGTTTAGATATATCAAAGACAGTGATAATCATTATTTATACTAAAATGATTCTGTTATGATATAAGAAACCTATGAAAGAAAAGAACGTCTGCACATTATCTTTGGTGCTTTTTTGTTTGTATAGTACTTATGAAGATGGACTTTCGAATTTTTAGTCAAGAATGCTACTATAGAAAAAGATGAATTTAGCTTAATGTTTGGTGGCAGATATTACTACAGATGGACCAGCATTTAAAAATAAAATGCGGTAATTTTGATTGAGCAGACGGTCCACCTCGCTGCCGCATTTAATCACTGATAATTCAGAACTTGCACACTGGCCTAAGGTACAGTAGCAGACACATATTCCATCTAGATGTGGATTTGCTTCGTTACCAAAGCATACCTTTTTGCATTCGAAAACTTTTAGACAAAATTCTTCGATTCTGTAAGTGCATCCAGGGGTGTTTCCAGAACGTACTTTTATTGTTACATTTATCTCAGAACAGGTATTATTCACAAATTCTTTTACTCCATTCATAGTGCCCTCCTAATAAATGCTGTACATAAAGTCAGACGAAAGGAAAGTATTCGTCACTATATAATATGTCGGAAAATAGATTTTGGTGCCTTTAAGTGTAAAATTCACTTAAGAAGCCTTCCCAAATATAATCTGCAATCATATAAATTTGATATTCGATAAATCTGTATTGATATACATCCAATGCATATTGTTTTGATTTTCTCTTTAATATTTCATCAATTGTCATTGATAATAATCCATGTAGAGAATTGGTTAGGATACTTTCGTTTAAGTATGGATTTAGTTCGTTTAAAGCATATGCCAAATCTTTGCTGTTATTTTGGACAGCTAGTATGACATCTTTACTTTGGGCTTCATCTTCGTATAATAACGTATGGATTAGGGATATCATTAGTGTTATCTGTCTTCTTGAGATATCCTCAATTTTTGTTAAAAGGTTTTGATCATAATAAACTAAGAGTAAATTAACAAAGTCATTCACTACTTCATAAAGTCTATTTTCTAAAACCTCCTGATCATCTATAGAAGAAGCCTTACTCACTAATAAAGATCTTGTCCACATGGTATATTGGCTACCTATTTGTCGTAGGACATTTCTTAAATCTTCTTTGGAATAATAATTTATGTTATTCTGATTCATATAGACATAGCTCCAATTGTCTTCTTATTTAAAATATGCGAGATGGAATAAAAGGGAACATCAACAACAAAAGATTCTATAAAATTTTAAGTCAAAAAATCATCTGAAGCTGCATATACATTTATAAGTAGATAGATATTTTATAAATGGTACTACTTTCTATAATTTGGAAAGTCACTGGGCAAAAAAGATAGGAGTAAGGTGATTTTATGACTTATTATGAATATAAAAAGATAATGACGGAGGCGCTTAATGAATATTGTAAAGCTGGCGGTTCTCTTTTAAATATAGCACTTGACAATATTATGAAAGAGTATATCTATGAATTTGATGAACATTTGCCAGAAGATACAAAGAAGAACTTAATAGACAAAGCACATCAAGCAATGGACCTTGGATATGATCTTCCACGGGGTATATATTTAGTGAAAGTAATCTTTAAGAACTAAAAGATGAATTTTAGTAAAGTAAAAGAGCGTAGAAAAGTAAAGAACAATGAAAGAAGTATAGAGCAACATTAGAAAAGTTTGAAATAGTAACAAAAAATATACTATTTTTATCTTGTTTACCATCAGAATACAATATTGAAACCCCTAACCTGTAGTGATACTATATTTTAAAATCGGTGAAGTATTAACTTGGTAAAATGTACATTATGGGAGGTCTATTATGGAGGAAGCTAGGTTATATGAAGTAAAAAAGAAATTGAAAGTAAACAAAGAATTGAAAGTTAAGAAAGAATTGAAAGCAAAGAAAGAATTGAAAGCAAAGAAAGAATTGGAAGCAGAGAAAGTATTGGAAGTAAAGAAGGTAGTGTTATCCAGTAGTAATAAGGTGAATACAAAATATGGAGAACTAACGAAGATTTCATATATAGACTGGTATGATAATGGCAATATAAAAGGTTGCCAAGTAGATGAATTTGTAACATTACATACTGTTCTTGGAGAATTAATTCCTGTGTATCAAAACGAAGGAATAAGATACAAATATGAAGAATCCTTAGAATTTCATAACAATGGAAATTTAAAAAAAATTGCCTTACAAGAACAGACTTATATTCAAACTCCTGTAGGAATATTTCCAGCAGAAATGATGATATTTTATGAAAGTGGTGTTATCAAAAGGATATTTCCGCTGAATGGAAAAATAACGGGGTATTGGACTGAAGAAAATGAATATGAATTGGCTGTTCCTTTACACTTTAATTTACCTTTTGGTGAGTTTGAAAGTAAAATCATTAGTATGCATCTATATGAAACAGGCATGTTTAAAAGTATAACGCTTTGGTCCAAAGAATTATTAAAGGTGCAGTATGCAAATACTGTTTACGGTGTGCGTTATGGGATTTCATTTTATCCAGAGGGAAATATTAAATCCTTGGAGCCTGCATACCCTATTAAAGTGAATACGCCAATTGGCAAGATTACAGCTTTCGATGTAAATGCAATTGGGATTAATGGAGATTTGAATTCACTACAATTTAGAGAAGATGGAAGTGTTAAGTCGTTAATTACATCAACTGATATTATTTATATTGGTGCTAATA
>JBKEAO010000072.1:0-75298 GCA_047972335.1 Anaerocolumna sp.
AACGGATCATAAGAGTATTGAAGAAATTGTAAGTAATATCTTAGATGTTTGGAGGGAACAATGAAATTATTAGTGATTAATGGTCCTAATATTAATTTTCTTGGCATAAGAGAGAAGACAGTGTATGGGAATCATGATTATGAGTATCTGAAAGAATTAATACAGCAAAAAGCATTGAAAGAAACTGTAGAAATTGATATTTTTCAAAGCAATGGAGAAGGAGAAATCATAGATCGCATTCAAGCAGCTTTTCGTGATGTCACCAAGGGTATCATAATTAATCCTGGGGCTTATACCCATAACAGCTACGCAATCAGAGATGCTTTGGCATCCATAGATATACCTATTATTGAAGTACATATTTCAAATGTCCACAAACGAGAAGAATTTAGACATATTTCTGTAACTGCTCCAGTTTGTACTGGCCAGATTGTTGGAATGGGACTAAATGGATATGTATTGGCAGTTGATCAACTTATTTTTATGGCTTAATAGTGTAAGTTGTATGTTTTTTGCAATTTCTCAAAAAATAGTTGAAAAAAATTGTCGGATAAGATAAACTATAGAGTAGTTAATTTAAGGAGGAATATATCATATATGGTATCTGCAGGCGATTTTAGAAATGGCTTAACAATTGAAATGGACAATAATATTTATCAGGTTATTGAATTCCAACATGTAAAACCCGGTAAAGGTGCAGCTTTCGTTAGAACGAAATTAAGAAATATAAAAAGTGGTGGTGTAATTGAAAAAACTTTTAGACCTACTGAAAAATGTCCTCAAGCTCACATTGAACGTGCTGAAATGCAGTATTTATATAACGATGGTGAATTATATCACTTCATGGATACAAATACGTATGATCAGATCGCACTTAACGAAGATTCCATTGGAGATTCTTTGGAATTCGTAAAAGAAAATGATATGGTTAAAATGCTTTCTCACGCAGGAAACGTATTTGCAATTGAACCACCTTTATTTGCAGAATTAGTAATTACTAGTACTGAACCAGGTTTTAAAGGTGATACTGCACAAGGTGCTACAAAACCTGCTATTGTTGAAACAGGAGCTACAGTTTATGTTCCTTTATTCGTAGAACAAGGCGATAAAATCAGTATTGATACTAGAACTGGTGATTATTTAAAGAGAGTTTAATTAAATATCAAAAAACATAGTTTATCAAAAAGGCGCAAATCAGAGAAAGTTAGATTTTTCAATGGTTTGCGCCTTTGCTAAATAAAGTGTGAAGAATAGAATTTTACAAAATGGAGGATGTACACAACAATCTCTTTCTAATAGTAAACTCTTTCTGATAACAACCCCTTACTAACATCAGCCTCTTTCTAACTATATCATGTCCTTATTTCCCCTTATTTTTACAATCATCTTGACTCTGACACAATGTCAGCCTTTATAATTAGGAATGTATTGGTACTAGAAAAGTATGCAGATTTTTGGCAACGGCACAAGGATATACAGTTTATATCAAAAATAGGGTGACAAAGGGGACAGGTTAGTTGACACACGTCCCCTTTATCAGGGACGTGTGTCAACTAACCTGTCCCCTTTGTCACATCAATTTAGTCTTGTGTTTTATGTGAAAGCTATTTATAATGGAAGAAACCAATAAATTCTTAATGAGGTAATTTTATGTGGATTTTATTTGCTTTATTGTCGGCAGTTTTTGCCGCATTAACATCGATATTATCAAAAATTGGAATCAAAGACGTCAATTCAAATCTAGCTACAGCAATTAGAACCATCGTTGTTTTGGTTATGGCCTGGGGAATTGTATTTATTACCGGTAAACACAGGGAAATACCAAATATTTCTCAAAAAAGTTTAACTTTTTTAGTTTTTTCAGGTATAGCAACAGGGTTATCATGGTTATTCTACTTTAAAGCCCTTCAAATTGGAGAAGCATCTAAAGTTGTTCCCATTGATAAATTAAGTATTGTTTTTACAATGATATTGGCATTCTTCTTTTTAGGAGAAGAGTTTACATTAAAAACCATACTTGGTGGAATCTTAATTACAACAGGTACGTTAGTTTTAGTATTGTAAGGTTTTATGGCAAAGAAGTATAGTGTAATGAATTGAACAGCAGAAAGAGGTAATTATGGAAAGTGTAAAAGAAAAATTTTTAAGATATGTAAAAGTAGATACGCAGTCAATGGATGACATGGAATCAGTACCAAGTACTGAAAAGCAACGTGATCTAGCGAATATGTTAGTAAAAGAATTAAAAGAAATGGGAGCAAGTGATGTTACATTAGATGAACACTGCTATGTATATGCTACCATCCCTTCTAATATAGAAAAAGAACTACCAGTACTTGGATTTGTTTCACATATGGATACATCTCCAGCACTTAGTGGAAAAAATGTAAATCCTAGAATCGCTGAGAATTATGATGGCAAAGATATTATTTTAAACAAAGAGCAAAATATTGTTCTTAGTCCTAACAAATACAAAGATCTTTTAAAAATCATTGGTGATGATATCATTGTGACTGATGGAACAACTCTATTAGGAGCAGATGATAAAGCCGGAGTTTCTGAAATAATGACGCTAGCGCAAACACTACTTTCTAACCCATCTATTAAACATGGAACCATTAAAATTGGATTTACACCAGATGAAGAAGTTGGCCGTGGAGTGGATTTTTTTGATGTGAAAGGGTTTGGGGCGGATTTTGCATATACTGTTGATGGTGGCGAATTAGGTGAAATAGAATATGAGAATTTTAATGCAGCAGGAGCAAAAGTAGTATTCCAAGGCGTAAGCATACATCCAGGTAGTGCCAAAAATCAAATGATCAATGCACTTTTACTTGCAGTAGAATTTCAAAATATGCTTCCGGTACATGAAAATCCCATGTATACTGAAAATTATGAAGGGTTTTATATGATAGCAAATCTGGAAGGAAGCATTGATAGTGCAAAAGCTTCATACATTATTAGAGATCATTCCAAGCAAATTTTTGAAGAAAAGAAAAAGAGATTCCAAAAGATAGCTGACTATATGAATGATAAATATGGAGAGGGAAGCGTTACTGTAACCATAAATGATAACTATTATAATATGAAAGAAAAAATTGAACCTTTCTTTCATTTGATTGATAATGCGAAACAAGCTATGAAGGAATTAGGTGTTAAACCACTTGTGCGTCCTATTAGAGGTGGTACAGATGGTGCTAGATTATCCTATATGGGTCTTCCTTGCCCTAATATTTGCACAGGAGGAAGTAACTATCATGGAAGGTATGAATATGTATCAGTACAATCCATGGAAAAAGTTGTCGAAATATTATTAAAAATTGTTGAGCTATATTCAAAATAAATGACATATCATTTACAATAATATGGTTATTATAAAGATTGTGTAAAAAACCTTCTAAGACATCCTTAAGTGCCTAGAAGGTTTTTTTACATACTATAATTCTTATAGATACTATCAATCTTAAAATAGGATAGTACTATAATTTATTTTTAGACCCAACAAAAGATTGATGAAATAAAATTTTACGTCCAATGTAGTTATATTCTAATTAATAAGAAAAAATCCTATCATTTCACAAATATTTGTTGATTTTTTTATAAGATTAAGTTATTATATACGGAAACACCGTAAGATTATGCATGAACAGTGGGAAATAATTCAATAAATAGAAAAGGTGGTATGGATATGAATAGCGATTCAGTTAAAACAGGTATACAGCAAGCACCTCACAGATCACTTTTTAATGCTTTGGGACTAACCAAGGAGGAACTTAGTAAACCAATTATTGGTATAGTGAATTCCTATAATGAAATAGTACCCGGACATATGAATCTGGATAAAATTGTAGAAGCAGTTAAACTTGGTGTAGCTATGGCGGGGGGAACGCCAGTTGTATTTCCAGCCATTGCTGTATGTGATGGGATTTCCATGGGACATAATGGTATGAAATATTCACTCGTAACAAGAGATTTAATCGCTGACTCAACTGAAGCAATGGCTATGGCACATGCTTTTGATGCTTTGGTAATGGTACCAAATTGTGATAAAAATGTACCAGGTCTTTTAATGGCAGCAGCAAGAGTCAATGTACCTACTATATTTGTTAGTGGTGGACCAATGCTTGCAGGTAAAGTAAAGGGTGAGAGAACCAGTCTGTCAAGTATGTTTGAAGCAGTCGGTGCATATACAGCTGGAAATCTATCTGAAGAGGACCTAGAAGAATATGCATGCAAGACTTGCCCAACTGCAGGTTCTTGTTCAGGTATGTATACTGCAAATAGTATGAACTGCCTGACTGAAGTACTAGGTATGGGACTTAAGGGTAATGGAACAATTCCAGCGGTTTACTCTGAGAGGATCCGACTTGCAAAACATGCAGGTATGAAGATTATGGAACTTTATGAAAAGAATATTAGACCTAGTGATATTCTTACAGAAAAAGCATTTATGAATGCATTAACTGTAGATATGGCACTTGGTTGTTCAACAAATAGTATGTTACACCTTCCAGCTATTGCACATGAAGCTGGTGTGGAACTTAATTTAGAAATTGCAAACGAAATTAGTGCTAAAACTCCTAACCTTTGTCATCTAGCACCTGCAGGCCATGCCTATATAGAAGATTTATATGAAGCAGGCGGCGTTTATGCGGTTATGAAGGAATTAGATAAGAAAAATTTATTATATACAGACTTAATAACTGCTACTGGTCAAACAGTACAAGAAAATATAAAAGATGCTAGAAATTTAGACCCAGAAGTGATAAGACCAATTGAGAATCCATATAGTGAAACAGGTGGAATCGCAGTATTAAAAGGAAATCTTGCACCTGAAGGTAGCGTAGTAAAAAGATCTGCTGTTGCCCCTGAAATGCTCTATCATGAAGGAAAAGCTAGAGTATTTGATTGTGAAGATGATGCTATCACAGCAATAAAAGGTGGAAAGATAGTTCCTGGTGATGTAGTAATCATCAGATATGAAGGACCTAAGGGTGGACCTGGTATGAGAGAAATGTTAAACCCAACCTCTACAATTATGGGAATGGGATTAGGCTCAAGTGTTGCCTTAATCACAGATGGACGTTTTTCAGGTGCTTCAAGAGGTGCTTGTATCGGCCATGTATCACCAGAAGCTGCTGTGGGTGGTAATATTGCCCTTGTTGAAGAAGGGGACATGATAAGAATTGATATAAATAAGAACTCTGTTGACTTTTTAGTATCAGAGGAAGAAATAGAAAAAAGACGTGCTAACTGGCAGCCTAGAAAGCCAAAAATTACAACAGGATATCTAGCTCGTTATGCAGCTATGGTAACTTCTGCAAGTCGTGGCGCAATACTTGAAATACCCGGGAAATAATATTAGATATTTACCCAAACACTTTAACAATGTAAATATGTAAACTATGAAAGAGGTGTAAATATGCAGTTAACAGGTTCACAAATATTAGTTGAATGTTTAAAAGAACAAGGTGTTGATACCGTATTCGGATATCCAGGTGGTGCGGTTTTAAACATATATGATGAATTATACAGACATCAAGAGGAGATATGTCATATTTTAACTTCTCATGAACAGGGAGCATCCCATGCGGCAGATGGTTATGCAAGATCAACAGGTAAAGTTGGGGTATGTATAGCAACAAGTGGTCCTGGTGCTACGAATCTGGTAACTGGAATTGCTACAGCATATATGGATTCTATTCCAATTGTTGCAATTACTGGAAATGTTGGTGTTAGCCTTTTAGGAAAAGATAGCTTTCAGGAGGTAGACATAGCAGGAATAACAATGCCTATTACCAAACATAATTTTATTGTAAAAGATGTTGATAAATTAGCTGATACAATAAGAAGAGCTTTCAAAATCGCACAAACAGGAAGACCTGGTCCTGTACTTATTGATATAGCGAAAGATGTTACCTCAAACAAATCAGCTTATGAAAGAAAAGAAGTATCTATCATTGAAAAAGACAATTCTACGTTTTCCAAAGAGGATCTTAAAGTTGCATTAGAGATGATAAGTGCCTCTAAAAAGCCAATCATTTTCCTTGGTGGCGGTGTAATTATTTCAGAATCTTTTGATGAAGTAGCAACTTTTGTAGAAAAAGTGAACGCACCTGTAACGGATACATTAATGGCTAAAGGTGGATTTGATGGTGAAGATCCTCTTTATACAGGTATGATTGGTATGCATGGTACCAAAACTGCTAACTTAAGCGTAACAGAATGTGACTTATTAATTACAATTGGAGCAAGATTTAGCGACAGAGTAACCGGCAATGCGAATAAATTTGCTAAAAATGCGAAAATACTTCAGATTGATATTGATCCAGTTGAGATTAACAAGAATGTAATCACAAGCCATTGTGTGGTTGGTGACATCAAAGAAGTCCTTAAATTATTAAATAAAGAACTAACAAAACAAGATCATAAAGAATGGGTTGACTATGTGCTTAAGATGAAAGAGGAATTTCCTCTAAAATATCATAAAGAGCATTTAACTGGTCCATATATCTTGGAAAAATTATATGAACTAACACAAGGTGATGCAATTATTACCACTGAAGTAGGTCAACATCAAATGTGGGCAGCTCAATTTTATAAATATAAGAAACCGAGAACATTCCTTACTTCTGGCGGACTTGGTACAATGGGTTATGGACTTGGGGCAAGTATAGGTGCTAAAGTTGGTAATCCTGATACACCAGTTATTAATATTGCTGGAGATGGCTGTTTTAGAATGAATATGAATGAAATCGCCACCGCTACAAGATATCAGATACCAATTATTCAGATTATATTTAATAATCATGTTTTAGGTATGGTAAGACAATGGCAGACTTTATTCTATGGTCAAAGATATTCTCATACAAATTTAAATGATACTGTTGATTTTGTTAAATTATCTGAAGCTATGGGAGCAAAAGCTTTTCGTATTACGAAAAAGGAAGAAGTAGAACCATTACTTAAAAAAGTTTTAGAAATGAACGAACCTGTAGTAATTGACTGCCATATACCAACGGATGATAAAGTATGGCCAATGGTAGCACCAGGTGCTGCAATTGATGAAGTATTTACAGAAGAAGACCTAGAAGCTAAAAAATAGATAGGTTCAAAGAGGAACAATAAAGGGCACTTTTTGAATGAATATAAATTATATTTAGACAAAAAAAGTGCCTTCTTTTCTAAACAGATATTGACTAAAAATTAACTAAGTTTTATAATGTAATAGAGTAAAGCGTTCAAGTAAAGAACTGATCCATAAGAACTGATCCATAAAAATTGATTTAAACAATGAACAAAAATAATTAAAAATTGAAAAAACAAGCAATATGAGGCGAAGAATATGAAGGAGGATTTCACAGTGGGAAGAGTGTACAATTTTTCAGCAGGACCTGCAGTATTACCAGAAGAGGTACTTGAAGAAGCAGCAAAAGAGATGTTAGATTATAAAGGGTGCGGAATGTCGGTCATGGAAATGAGTCACAGATCTAAAGCATATGAGAATATCATACATGAAGCGGAACAAGATTTAAGAGACTTGATGAACATACCTAGCAATTATAAGGTATTGTTTTTACAAGGTGGTGCTTCTCAGCAATTTGCTATGATTCCTATGAATTTGATGAAAAATAAAGTGGCTGATTATATTATCACTGGTCAATGGGCTAAGAAAGCATATGAAGAAGGAAAAATTTACGGAAAAGCCAATGCCATTGCCTCTTCTGCAGATAAAACCTTTTCCTATATACCTGATTGTTCAGACTTACCAATAAGCCCTGATGCAGATTATGTGTACATATGTGAAAACAATACAATCTATGGAACTAAATTTAAAACTTTACCAAACACCAAAGGAAAAGACCTGGTATCTGATGTATCCTCTTGCTTTTTATCAGAGCCAGTAGATGTAAGTAAATATGCACTTATTTATGGTGGAGTACAAAAAAATATTGGTCCAGCTGGTGTGGTTATTGTAATTATTAGAGAAGATTTAATTACAGAAGATACCTTACCAGGTACGCCTACAATGTTAAAATATAAGATACATAATGATAATGAATCCTTATATAATACACCTCCTGCATATGGTATCTATATCTGTGGAAAAGTATTTAAATGGATTAAAAAGCTAGGTGGCTTAGCTGCAATGAAAGAAATTAATGAGAAAAAAGCAGCTGTTTTATATGATTTCTTAGACCAGAGTAATCTCTTTAAAGGAACAGTAGCAAAAGAAGATCGCTCACTTATGAATGTACCATTTGTTACAGGTAATGATGAATTAGATGCTAAATTTGTAAAAGAAGCAAAAACAGCTGGATTTGAAAATCTTAAGGGACATCGCTCAGTAGGTGGTATGAGAGCAAGTATCTATAATGCAATGCCGATTGATGGTGTTGAAAAATTAGTTGCATTTATGAAAAAATTTGAAGAAGAAAACACCAAATAAATGACTTTGTATTATAGGTTAGGAGCAAGTAACTTAGTGGATTGTAAATATCCACTTAACTTAGAAGGAGTGTACAATGATAAAATATAATTGTTTGAATCCCATAGCGCCAATCGGTTTAAATCTTTTTTCAGATAAATATGAAAAGGTAGATAATTTAAATGATGCAGAAGCTGCATTGGTTAGAAGTGCCTCCATGCATGAGCTTGAACTACAAGATAATCTTGTAGCAGTTGCAAGAGCTGGTGCTGGAGTAAATAATATTCCACTTGATACATGTGCAAAGAAAGGTATTGTTGTATTTAATACCCCTGGTGCCAATGCAAATGGTGTAAAGGAACTGGTGATAGCAGGACTTATGTTAGCATCTAGAAATATCGTTGGTGGTATTAACTGGGTACAGTCCATAAAAGGTGAAACTGATATTGCTAAACTAGTTGAAAAGGGCAAATCTAAATTCGCGGGTAAAGAAATTCTGGGTAAGAAATTAGGTGTTATTGGTCTAGGTGCAATCGGAGTTTTGGTTGCTAATGCTGCCAAACGTCTGGGAATGGAAGTATATGGATGTGATCCGTACATATCAGTAGAACATGCTTGGAATCTATCTAGAGATATTATTTCAGTAAAAACCAGAGATGAAATATTCAAAGAATGTGACTATATTACAGTACACGTACCACTATTAGATGATACAAAGAAAATGATTAATAAAGATACCATAGCAAAAATGAAAGATGGTGTTGTGATTCTTAATTTTTCACGTGATTTATTGGTAAACGATGATGATATAGCAGAAGCTTTAAGCACAGGAAAGGTTAGCTCCTATGTAACAGATTTCCCAAATGATAAGACAGCATCTATTCCAGGTGTTATTGCAATACCTCATCTTGGTGCTTCTACTGAAGAGTCTGAAGATAATTGTGCTATCATGGCAGTTAGACAAATAAAAGAATATATGGAACTTGGTAATATTATTAATTCTGTTAATTATCCAGACTGTGATGCAGGTGCTCTATCAACAGGAAAACGTATTACTATAAACCATTTAAACATTCCTAATATGCTTACTCAATTCACTGGTGCTATCTCAGGAGAAAATATTAACATATCTAATCTGGTGAATAAGAGTAAAGGAGACTACGCTTATACAGTTCTTGACATAGAAGGAGATGTGAATTCTTCTATCGTTGAATCTTTAAGTAATATTTCAGGAGTTCTAAAAGTAAGAGTACTATAATGTAATGAATAGGTCCATCAAAACAGAATTAATTATAAAAATTCATAACAGGTTATAACCAGATATTGATTTGGTGTAACCTGTTTTGTTACAATTGAGATAGAAAGTGAGGTATGAAAAATTATGGCAATTATAAAACCATTTCAGAGTATTAGACCTAACGTAGAATTCGCTTCTAAAATAGCCGCACTTCCATACGATGTTTATAATACTTTAGAGGCGAAGGCAGAGATTGAAAAACAACCATTCTCTTTTTTAAGGGTAGATAGGGCAGAGACACAATTTGACCATTCGATTGATGTTCATGATCCCCTTGTATATAAAAAGGCGAAAGAAATTTTAGATGATATGCTTTTAAAAGGTCAATTAATAGAAGATAAGCAGGAATGCTATTATATCTATGAGTTAATCATGAACAATAGGAGTCAGACAGGCCTTGTGGCTTGTGCCTCCATAGATGATTATTTGGATGGTGTAATAAAGAAACATGAAAATACTAGAACGGAAAAAGAAATAGATAGAATCAATCATGTAGATGTTTGTGATGCACAAACTGGTCCTATATTCTTAGCTTATCGTTCCAAGAAAGCAATCAATGAAGTGATTCAAAAAGTAAAACTTAACGCTCCTTTATATGATTTTATAAGTGATGATCAGGTTACCCACAGGGCTTGGCGTATTTCTGACATGAGTGATGTTTTAGCGATCCATGAAAGTTTTCTTGATATTAACGATATCTATATTGCAGATGGGCACCATAGAGCTGCATCTGCTGTAAAAGTAGGATTAAAGCGAAGAGAAGAAAACAGTGAATATAATGGGAAGGAAGAATTTAATTATTTCCTCAGTGTCTTATTCCCAGAGGAAGAATTAAAAATTCTTCCCTATAATCGTGCTATAAAGGACTTAAATGGGTTGACATTTGAAGAGTTTGTAAGTCGCTTAAAGGACAAATTTGAAGTCACTCAGTTGGGTGATGGTGCCTTTTCACCGGAAGCAAAAGGAACCTTTGGGATGTACTTGGAAGGAATTTGGTACAAACTTGTTATAAAAGAAATCTATAAGAATTATGGTGATCCAGTAAATAGCCTGGATGTTTCCATATTGCAACAGTATCTGTTTGATGAAATATTAGGTATTAAGGACCCTTGTAGTGATGTGCGAATTGATTTCATTGGTGGAATTAGAGGGTTAAAGGAGCTGGAATTACGTGCTAATACTGATATGAAAATAGCCTTCTCTATGTATCCAACAGACATCAATGAACTTTTTGTAGTATCAGACATGGGAAAACTGATGCCACCTAAGTCAACCTGGTTTGAGCCTAAGTTAAGGATCGGATTATTCATACATAAGCTTCAGTTTATGAGTGAATAATCTGAATGTTACCCAGTAAATACAACCCAGTAGGCTTAAGCCTATTGGGTTTTTGCAATTCTCATTTCATCAATTAGTATAATCAAAAACAGTAATATAATTTATATTTTATGGAACTATGCCAATATTTGTATCGTCTAATATGTAAAGCGAATCCTAAATAGATGCAACAATGTATGAGTGGATTCATTTTAGTGATTAAATATAGTAGGTATAGGAGGAATATTTGAGATGAAAAAAAGAATTGGAGCCATAATTTTAACAGGTTGTTTGGTTGTTTGTATCATACCATTTCATTACGCTTTCGCCCAGGGAACATCAAAGGGAACTGTAACGACAACTGCAACGGCAACTGATACGACAACTGATACCATTACAACCAATGCAACTGATATGCCAGCTTCTGATGAGATGGCTGTTACAAGTGAATCTAACCAGGCAAGTTCTGAGGATTTAGAACAGATTATAAAAACCGTAAAATCTAAGATTACTGTGTCATCTTCTTTATCAGTATTTGATTATTATCTTAATTCAAACAGCTATGATCAAAATCTAGTGTGGTATTTAAACTGGAGTAGCAAAGAGGGTAATGAACATATTGGTGTTCAGAGTGACAAAGCAGGCAATATTATAAGTTATTACTATTACGATGGAAAAAGCCAACTGGCTCCTAAATATTTAAAGTCTGAATTAAAGTCAAAAGCAGATGCATTTATGAAAAAAGTTGCTGCCAATATTGCTGGAAAGGTGAAGTATACAGAATCATCAACAGATTCATTTGGTGGTGGCATGTATTATTATACCTATACCAGAATGGAAAATGGGCTCTCCATGCCAGACAATACCATTCAGATTGGCGTGGATTTTAGTACTGGTACCATAAGGTCTTATTCAACCAACTGGATTTATAATTTAAGTATCCCTTCGGCGGATACTAACATTACAAAAGAGGAAGCTAGGGCTAAGATAGGTAAGACAATTAAAATGAATTTATCTTATCAGAATGCGTATATTACTGAGGCAGATGGTACAACTAAAGTAAAAGCATTTCTAGTATATAGTCCAGACAATAATTATCTAGCAGTGGACGCGAAAACTGGTGAAGTGTATACATCACAAAGTGAATGGGTAATCGATAAAGGTGAGAATAGCAGTTTAGATACCGATACTGTAGCAGAGGAATCAAAGGATAGTGGCAGCGGGCTTACCAGTGAAGAAATTACAAAGCTTGATGAAATGAAGAATTTAATCAGTAAGGATAAGGCAATTAATACGCTCACTGACAATAAAAGTCTTCTGCTGGATAAAAATTTGAATGCAATAACTGCAAAACTATATAAAAGATCAGATTACTATAGTTATGGTAAAAGTAGTGATACTCGTTATGTATGGAGCATTACCATGAATGATACAAGAGAAGTTAAAAATGATTCTAGTGATTATTACCGTGCCTATGCATCTGGTGAAGTGGATGCCGTTACAGGAAAAATCTTAAGTTTTTATGCAAGTGTAAAAAGTTATTATGATACAAATACAAATGAGTGGAAAGATGTTAAAGTAGGGTATACCATGGAGCAAGGGCGTAAGAACTTAGAATCCTTTTTAAAAACACAAATACCTGACTTGTTTCAAAAGTCTGTTTTTACAGATTCTTCAGATTCCTATGTCATTGCTTATGTAGATAATAAGGAAGTTTACGGAGGATACAATTATAATTATAATAGGGTAAATGAAGAGATTGTTTATCCATACAATGGTATCAGTGGTTCCGTGGATGGAGTGACAGGTAAAATATACAGCTATAATTATAATTGGAATGATAATATTACTTTTGAATCCCCTAAAGGTGCTATGAGTGCTGAAAATGCTTTCCAATCATATATATCAAAAGAAGGGTATCAATTGGTATATGAAGTGAACCAGATTCATAGCCTTAAGGAAAGTAGTAGATCAATGAATGGTGTAAGCGAAGTAAGTACAGATAGTTACTCTGTCAGTGGAGAAGCACGCTTGGTTTATAGAACAGATATTAATCCATCCTTTATTTCACCTTTTACAGGAAAACAATTAAATTATGATGGTACTGTATATAATAAAAATGCAGATCTGTATTCCTATACAGATGTAAATGGTTTAACATCAGAGCGTAATATTTTATTATTAGCAGATATCGGTATTGGATTTGAAGGTGGTTTATATAATCCTAACAAGACAATATCTGTTGAAGAATTAATTGATTTCTTAGAAAAAACAGGATTTTATTATGATTCCAATAGCATATCGATAAATGAGAATGCTTCTTCTATTACTAGACTTGATACTGCAAAATTAGCTCTTAAGGTTCTAGGTTATGATAATGTTGCTGGAATTAAAGGAATTTATAGTGTAGACTTTAATGATAAAGATAGTATAACACAAAGTGATTTGGGCTATGTTGCAATAGCTTGGGGTCTTGATTTATTAAAAAATAATAGCAACAACGAGTTTAGTCCAAATAATACGCTGACTCGTGAAAATGCAGCAGATTTAATTATTGGTATGTTAAATACGAAGAATCAATAAAGAGATAATATGAACCTAGCATCATAATATAAAAAGTAAAATGAAAATTATTAATAAGGGATTACGATAAATTTATAGAGTTAGGACATAATAATACCTAGTAGAATGGTATATTATGTCCTAACTTTTTATATGATATAAATATAGGATGTAATGATGATTAACGATTTAAATTTACAATATATGTATGAGATATAATATGTTTTTTTGTACAATAAATGTAACCGTTTATATTTTAGATAATTTTCACTTTTGTATACTGCATTATTGTGGTAAAATAGATGTTAGGTAACTTACTTTAGGAGGCTATGATGAAAGACATAATTTTTTTAGAACCTGTTTTTAAAGAAATGATATGGGGAGGTAACCGGCTTAATACAGATTTTGGTTACAATATACCTAGTGAAAATACAGGAGAATGCTGGGCGATAAGCGCACATAGTAATGGCGATTGCACAGTGATTCATGGTGAATACAAAGGACAAAAACTTAGCAGCTTATGGGCTAACCACAGAGAATTGTTTGGCAATGTATCAGGAGAGGTATTTCCACTTCTCATAAAAATTATTGATGCCAAGGCGGATTTAAGTATTCAAGTTCATCCAGATGATAGCTATGCTACGAAAAATGAAAATGGATCATTGGGTAAAACGGAATGTTGGTATATTCTTGACTGTGATGAAGGTGCTACTATAATTGTTGGACATAATGCAAAGAGTAAAGAAGAATTAATCCATATGATAAATCACAAGGAATGGTCAAAGCTGATACAAGAGATTCCTATCAAAAAAGGTGATTTTTTTCAGATTAATCCAGGAACTGTACATGCAATCAAGGCGGGAACAGTTATATTAGAAACGCAGCAAAATAGTGATATTACTTATCGTCTATATGATTATGACAGGCTGCAAAATGGCAAGCCAAGAGAATTACATTTAGAAAAAAGTATTGATGTAATAACCTGCCCTCAACAGCTTGAGACATCTACAAGAGAGATCAAATTTTTAGAACATGGAACGATTGAAAAATTAGTGGATTGTAAGTATTATAGTGTAAAAAGAGTCCTTGTTAAGGGACAGGTTTTGTTAAACCAAATGGAACCATTTACGGTTGTAAGTGTTATAGATGGTGATGGCTTAATAAATGGAATACAAATTAAAAAAGGAGATCATTTTATATTACCTTCAGGATATGGGGATTATAATTTAGATGGTAATATGGAATTGATTATTTCAAATATTTAACGAATCGAGGAAAGCTTATTATGGGTAATTTATTTAACTTAGACAATCCTTTTTTTACTGGATTAACGAAATTTGTGGATTTGATTTTGGTCAGTATATTATGGTTAATTTGTTGCATTCCGATTATAACTATAGTTCCTGCAACTAGTGCACTATATTATACTGTGGTTAAAGTAATTAGAAGAGAGAGAGGTTATATCTCAAGAGAATTTTTTCATGCATTTAAAACAAATTTTAAATCAGGAACAATTGCCGGTCTTATTCTAACTGCTCTGGTAGTTATTTTAGTTCTAGATAGACGTTTTACAAACTTAATAGAAGGTAATCTAGCTGTTATATTGTTTACTATTTTCAATGCAATGCTTTTAATTGTTTTCCTAGTAACTTTATATCTTTGTCCTGTTTTATCAAGATTTAGTATGAGTGTAAAAAGTCTATATAAGACTGCGTTCTTTATGGCCATGAGACATTTGCCAACTACTATCTTATTAGCAGTTGTTACATTGGTTTTTACATTTGCTGTATATATAATTCCTTTTCTAATCATTATTGTACCTGGATTAACCCAATTGGTTATTTCCTTTTTGATGGAAAGAGTCTTAAAGAAATACATGCCTGAGAAATCAGAAGAAGCTGAATCTAATGGTATTGATGAATGGTATTTAGAATAAATTAATCTAAGTTGTTGTCATGCATATGAATATCAAGTTTCTATTTAGGTTCGTAAATATAAAATAAATCCATGGGAGTAAATATGTCAGATGAAGCGTGGGTATTTAGAAATAGGGAATCTATTGATAAAATCATTCTTTCAGAACATGAGCATCCACATCATATTTTAGGGCCTCATCTTATTAGTCAGGGCATTCGGATTTGTGTATATATTCCAACTGCTGTGCAGGTGGTGATAAAAACGAATCGGAATATAGAATATGTTATGAATAAGATCAGTGAAGAAGGATTTTTCAATGGATTACTTCCAGATAAAAAGGTAATGCCTTATACACTCATTATTACATATGATAACAATACCAGTGAAGAAATTTTAGATCCGTATTCTTTTAAACCATATATTACGAAGAAAGATTTAGAAAAGTTCTCTGCAGGTATCCATTATACCATCTATGATAAACTTGGATCCCATGTTCGAACAATCAATGGGATATCTGGAGTGCATTTTGCCGTTTGGGCACCAAATGCTATAAGAGTTAGTGTTGTTGGTGATTTTAATAATTGGGATGGCAGAAGGCATGCCATGAATAGATTGGGCGATGCTGGTATTTTTGAGATATTCATTCCTGGATTATTACCTGGAGCCCTTTATAAATACGAACTGAAAATTCCAGGGAACTTTTTGGTTTTAAAAGCAGATCCCTATGCCAATCAGACAGAACTTCGTCCGAATACAGCATCTATTATCACTGACTTAAGTGGCCATAAATGGACGGATTCTGCCTATTTATTGGAACGAAAGCAGAGGAATTTTGATTCTAAACCTATTAATATTTATGAATTACATTTGGGTTCATGGAAAAAACCTGGTGATAAAGAGTTTTATCAGTACCGTGAGCTTGCACCTATGATAGCTGATTATGTACTAGATATGGGTTATACCCATATCGAAATTTTACCAGTGATGGAACATCCTTATGATGGTTCTTGGGGGTATCAGGTTACTGGGTATTATGCACCGACTTCCAGATTTGGTACACCGTGTGACTTTATGTATTTTGTAAATTATATGCATCAAAAGAAGATTGGAGTTATTATAGACTGGGTGCCAGCACATTTTCCAAAGGATGGATTTGGATTGGCTACCTTTGATGGGACTAGTTTATATGAGCATCCTGATAAAAGGCGAGGGGAACATCCTCATTGGGGTACTTTGATTTTTGATTATGGTAAACCACAAGTTAGTCTATTTCTAATTGCCAATGTATTGTTTTGGATTCAGAAGTACCACGTGGATGGCATCCGTATTGATGCAGTTGCATCTATGTTGTATCTTAATTACGGCAAGGAAGACGGAGAATGGCTTCCAAATATCTATGGTAGTTATGAGAATCTAGAAGCCATGGAGTTATTAAAGCATCTTAATTCTCTCATTGCCAAGAGAAAGGACGGAGTTCTTATCATAGCTGAGGAATCAACTGCGTGGCCTGCCATTACTACAGAAGTAGAAAAGGGAGGACTAGGGTTTCATTATAAATGGAATTTAGGTTGGATGAATGATATCACTCAGTATATGAAAACTGATCCATTGTTTCGAAAAGGCCGACATGGTGAACTTACTTTTAGCATAGTATATGCCTTTAGTGAGAGATTTCAGCTGGTTTTATCTCACGACGAAGTAGTTCATTTAAAAGGTTCTATGATAAACAAAATGCCTGGTACTTTAGAACAAAAATTTGCCAATCTAAAAGTATTGTATGGATTTATGATGTGTCATCCAGGAAAAAAACTCTTATTTATGGGACAGGAGTTTGCACAACTTACGGAATGGAATGAAAATATCCAACTATCCTGGGAGTTGCTTAGGGATACGAATCATTTACAATTACAAAAGTATGTTAAGGATTTGAATCATTTTTATACAAAGCATCCGGCGCTTTATGAAATGGATTTTAATACAGAAGGTTTTGAATGGATTAGTTCCTTAGACGCTGATCATAGTATTATTGTTTTTATGAGATATTCCTTGTGGAAAAAAGAAGCTTTGTTAATACTGTGTAATTTTACACCGGTTACATATGATAAATATAGGATAGGAGTACCTTTTCAGGGTAAATACAAAGAGATTTTTAATAGTGATGCTTGTATTTATGGTGGAAATGGGCGATGCAATAAAAGAGTACAGCAAGCAAAGAATGTTCCATGGGATGCAAGAGAAGAATCCCTTATTGTAACAATCCCTCCGCTTGGAATTAGTATTTTTAAGTTTGAGAAGTACTAAATAAATCAACTTGTACGAATATTTACTAATTTTTACACTATAGAAGACAAAGGTTTTCTATGTATCAAGTTAATAAAATAAAGTATTTATAGCAATTTACTTTCGATTTAAAAAAAATATAAAAATTTTAAAAAAAAGCTTTTCTTTTTGCATAAAAAGTGTTATTTTATTTTTAGACGATTAATCGTTAGAGCAAAGATGTTCTCATTTATTTGGGAACATTTTTTTTATACAAATATAGTAATAGATATTTGTAATCCTAATAAGTATGTAATTAACAAATATAAAGAGTGTGGAAGGAGTTATTTTATATGGCTGACAAATTAACAGAAATCTTTGGTAAAGATGTATTTTGCGAAGCAACTATGACAGAACGTTTACCTAAAAAAACGTTTGCTGCTTTAAAGAAAACAATTAAGAATGGTGAGGATTTAGATCCTGCTGTTGCTGATATCGTTGCGAATGCAATGAAAGACTGGGCAATTGAGAGAGGTGCTACTCATTATACGCACTGGTTCCAACCTATGACAGGTATCACAGCTGAAAAACATGATTCTTTTATTAGTCCCACTGCTGATGGCAAGATTATCATGGAATTCTCTGGTAAAGAATTAATTAAAGGTGAACCAGATGCATCCTCCTTCCCTTCAGGTGGTCTTCGTGCTACTTTTGAGGCTAGAGGTTATACTGCTTGGGATTGTACTTCACCTGCATTCTTAAGAGAAGATGCTGCAGGCGTTACATTATGTATACCAACAGCTTTTTGTTCTTATACTGGTGAAGCTTTGGATAAGAAAACTCCTTTACTTAGATCTATGGAAGCAATTAGCGTGCAGGCAACACGTGTTGTTCGCTTGTTTGGCCATACTGATGTAAAGTCAGTTTCTTGTTCAGTAGGTCCAGAACAAGAATATTTCTTAGTTGACAAAGCAAAATATCTAAAAAGAGAAGATTTAATCTTTACTGGACGTACTTTATTTGGTGCACTTCCTCCTAAAGGACAAGAAATGGAAGATCATTATTTTGGTAGTCTGAAAGAAAGAATCGCAGCATTTATGAAAGAGTTAAATGAAGAATGCTGGAAACTTGGTATTTTAGCAAAGACTCAACATAATGAAGTGGCTCCAGCTCAGCACGAATTGGCTCCAATCTATACCACAGCTAATATATCTACAGATCATAATCAATTAGTAATGGAAATTATGAAAAAAGTTGCAAGCCGTCATGGGTTAGCTTGTCTATTACATGAGAAACCTTTTGCTGGTGTGAACGGTTCTGGAAAACATGACAACTGGTCAATTGTTACAGATACAGGCAAGAATCTTTTAGATCCAGGTAAGACACCACATGAAAATATTCAATTTTTATTATTCTTATCCGCTGTTATTAAGGCAGTAGATGTGAATGCAGATATCCTTCGTTTATCAGCTTCTAATGCTGGTAATGATCACCGTTTAGGAGCAAATGAAGCACCTCCTGGAATTATATCCATCTTCTTAGGAGAACAACTTGAGGATGTTGTAAAACAACTTGTTGAAACTGGTGATGCTACAAGTAGTAAAAAAGGTGGCAAATTAAACATTGGTGTTCATACTTTACCAGAATTACAAAAAGATGCAACAGATCGTAACCGTACTTCACCATTTGCATTTACTGGAAATAAATTCGAGTTTAGAATGGTTGGATCTTCCATGTCAATTGCTGGTCCTAATACAACATTAAACACAATTGTAGCTGATATATTATCTGATTTTGCAGATGAATTAGAAAAAGCTGATAACTTTGATATAGCAGTACATGACTTAATTAAAAAGACAGTTACAGAGCACCAGAGAATTATTTTCAACGGAAATGGTTACTCAGATGCTTGGGTAGAAGAAGCAGAAAGAAGAGGATTACCTAACTTAAAATCTTTAGTAGAAGCAATTCCTTCCCTGGTTTCTGAAAAATCAATAAAATTATTCAGTAAACATAAAGTTTATACTGAAGTTGAACTTCACTCCCGTGCAGAAATTGAATTTGAAGCTTATTCAAAAACAATTAATATTGAAGCAAAAACAATGATTGAAATGGCTAATAAATTATATTTACCAGCAGTCATTAAATATGCAACAAGTTTAGCTGGTTCTATTAATGCAATCAAAGCAGCTGTTCCTGATGCGGATGTAAGTGTTCAGGAAGCTTTATTAAAAGAAACTTCTGCATTGTTAACTAAGTCTAAAGCAGCAGTAGTATCACTTCAAGGATTTGTTTTAGAAGCTGTAGACAAAGAAGGCGGAGAACAAGCGGTTTACTTTAAAAATGTTGTATTCCCAGCTATGGAAGTATTAAGAACACCTATAGATGCTCTTGAGCTTATTGTAGATAAAGAATTATGGCCTGTACCTACTTATGGAGATTTATTATTTGAAGTATAAATAAATACATCAAGTAAAGCTAAATACTATTTATTTTATTAGCTTACGAAATAGAGACTTTTTGTGAGCAACCGTATGATATGGTTAATAGTTGCAACAAATGTAAAAACGAAAGAGATAAACAAACAACCTGTTACTAATTTTTCTTAGGACCATGTCCTAAATTATATTTGGTAACAGGTTGTTTTTAGGTTTAACGAAGCTGAATCATAAAAGTTAACTATTATATATTACTATTACATTTACTTTTACTTTACTCAGTGACACATTAATATCGAGAGCTAGATTAGGGTGAATGAATTAAAAATGACGAATAGATAATTTGTTGTATTGGTATATTTGACTAAAATATAAGAATATAATTCTCATTATACACAATAGAATTGTTCATAATTTACGTTTATAAATGTTTGAATATACAATATGGCATAAATTGTAATTGATATACTTTTCTGTTGCACAATTGTTATATTGGTGGTACTATTTGATACAAAGCGAAAAATTGTTAATTTATAACATTTTCAAGAAAAGGAGTTACATAGTATGGAATTTAGTATTTTGTTTTTTCAGATGACATCAATTGTTGTGGCACTTCTTTCGTTTATTGCTGCCTTATGGCTGTACAAATGGGTGGCAAAACAACCATCTTCTAACAAACGGATTGCTGAAGTAAGTAAGTTAATCCGCAATGGAGCGTATACTTTTTTAAAAAAAGAATTTATGACTTTGGCAAAATTTTGTACAGTAGTCGCAATTATCATTATGGTTTTCCTACCAGAACCTATTTGGAAAGGAGATGTGGTAAAAAATATACTAATGGCTGTTTCTTATATATTTGGTACAGTATTTTCAGGCATTGCTGGTACAATTGGTATTAGTATTGCAACGATAGCAAATGTTAAGGCAGCAGAAGCAGCAACAAAAGGCATCAAACCCTCCTTTATGTCAGGCTTTCGTGGTGGTGCAGTAATGGGTATGGCAGTTGTAGGTTCTAGTTTATTAGGGGTGACGTTAATTCTACTTATAACAAATAATACAACTGCCCTGTTAGGTTTTAGCTTTGGTGCCAGTTCCATGGCTCTTTTTGCTAAGGCAGGTGGGGGTATTTTTACAAAAACCGCAGACATTAGTGCTGACCTTTGCGGAAAGGTTGAACTTGGAATACCAGAAGATGATCCTAGAAATCCAGCTGTTATTGCCGATAATGTGGGTGATAACGTAGGAGACGTTGCTGGTATGGGTGCGGATTTATTTGATTCTAATGTAGCTTCTATGGCGGCCGCTCTGGTTATGGCATCTGGACTTGATAAAACATCCGGTGGTACGGATAATGCGTCCATGGTATTTTGCTATGGAGCCATTGGTTTATTTGCTTCCATGATAGGAGTTTTGACAGCTAAGATGAAGGATAATGGAGATCCTACTAGAGCATTAAATTCTAATACATATGTAACTACAGTAATATTTGGTGTTTTAACTGCAGTGGCTACCTGGGTTTTTGATTTTGAATGGCGCATTTGGGGTGCAAGTGCAATTGGCCTTATTGTAGGTGTAATCATTGGTTTGGCTAGTGACTACTTTACAGATGATAAAAAACCACCTGTACATGCAGTTGCAAAAGCTTGTGAATCGGGACCGGCATTTACCATACTATCGGGAATTTCTTATGGTTTGATGAGTACTTTGCCATCCATGATTGGTATTGGAGTTTCAGCCCTTGCTGCCTATAAAATATGCGAACCACTTGGCGCAGGATATCCTATGTTTGGAATTTCTATGGCGGCAGTTGGTATGTTGTCTATTGTTGGTATGATTATATCCAATGATGCCTATGGACCTATTGTTGATAATGCCCGAGGTCTTGTAGAAATGGGAGATTTAGGTGATAAGGCACTTGAGATTACTGATACACTTGATAGTGCAGGTAACACAGTAAAGGCAGTTACAAAAGGTTTTGCAATTGGTGCTGCAGGTCTTACTGTAATCTCTTTATTAGGTGCGTTTATGAGTGAGGTAAATACAGCAGCAATTGATCTTGGACTTGTAAAGGAAGGAATGCAATACATACAAGGTTTTGATATTATTAATCCAGTGGTTTTCTTTGGTTTATTGTTTGGTGCATCTATTCCAGCTGTTTTTTCTGCAATGCTTATGTTAGGTGTAGACCGCAATGCGCAACGTATGGTGGCAGAAATACATCGCCAATTTAGGGAAATAGTAGGCCTTAAGGAAGGAAAAGAGGGTGCTATACCGGAATATGACAAATGTATAGAAATAGCTACGACTGGTGCAATCAATGAATTAATACCAGCAGGATTAATGGTTATTATATCCACCTTACTAGTTGGTTTTATCGGTGGTGTGCAAGCGATTGGCGGATTTATCACAGGTAATATTATCAGTGGGTTATTATTTGCCTTATTTATGTCTAACTCTGGTGGCCTTTGGGACAATACGAAAAAGTATATAGAATCTGGTCATAATGGTGGTAAGAATTCTACTGCGCACAAAGCAGGTGTTGTAGGAGATACTGTAGGGGATCCTTTTAAAGATACTGCGGGACCTTCCATCAATACACAAATAACAGTTGTATCTTTAGTGGCCTCCTTGACCGCAACTATTTTTCTGACTTTCTCCTTATTTGGTTAAATATTTTAGCCAAACTGCAATCGGTTGTACTGCAGTTTGGCTTTTTTGCAAAATAAATATGGACAATCTGGCGTGATTAGTGGATAATAGAAACATTGAGAATGATTAGAATAAATATTGTATAAGAATATTTTGAATCATTAAAATTTAGCAATAAGTTGAAATGTAGGTCAAAGAGGAGCAAAGTACATGCGAAATATCAAACTAGTTTTAGAATATGATGGTTCTAGATATGATGGCTGGCAAAAACAGCCAGGAAATAATAATAGTTTAACAGTACAGGATAAGATTGAAGGTGTCCTAAGTAAAATGGAAAATGAAGCAGTTGAAGTAATTGGTGCAGCTAGAACTGAAGCTGGGGTTCATGCCTATGGACAAATAGCTAATTTTAGAACAAATACAGATATGAAGTTATATGAGATTAAACATTATCTGAATAGATTCTTGCCTAGAGATATTGCTGTATTAGAGGTATTTGAGGTGCCAGAAAGATTTCACAGTAGTTTTAATGCAAAAGCGTTTCGTTATGAATATAAGATAACTATGGGTGAAGTTTCTTCTGTTTTTGAAAGAAAATACAACTATTATAGTTTTCATAAATTGGATATCTTAAAGATGCGTGAGGCTGCTAAGCCTTTAATCGGCAAACATGATTTTAAAGCTTTTTCTGATAACAAAAGAATGAAAAAGTCTACTGAGAGAACCATGCATAAGATTGATATTTACGCAGATATTAATGAAATCAATATTACATTAGAAGCAGATGATTTTTGGCCGAATATGGCGAGAATCCTAGTGGGCACTTTAATGGAAGTGGGAGATGGAACAAGAACAATAGAAAGTGTGAAAGAGGCATTAGAAAGTAAGGATAGAAGCAAAGCAGGAATAACCGCAGAACCCCGTGGGTTATTCTTACAAGAAGTGATTTATCAATAGATCAAACATACTGTGTATTAACTATTCAGCCATATCACACTATGCGTCACTAAAAAGATCCTACCTAGCGTGATGATGAACTAAGAGGTATCTATATTTATTTTACCTAGGACTTTTTAGTGACTGACATATTTGAGGCTGAATAGTTACAATTAGAGTACCATAAGTTCCAATACTACTTGATATTTCTCTGAGAAGGTTACATTCTTTATCATAAAGTAATCTCTTTGAGAAGATTAGTTTCTTTATCATAGAGAATCTTTTTGAGAAGATTAGTTTATTTATCATAGAGTAATCTCTTTGAGAAGATTAGCTTATTTATCATAGAGTAATCTTTTTGAGTAGGTATTTCTATATTCAGTAGGAGTAAAGCCAACTGTCTTTTTAAATGTTTTCATAAAGTTATGGCTGTCTATAAAACCCAAAGAAAGAGCGATTTCATTAATGGTATCATTGGTATCTGAAAGTCTATATTTGGCAAGCTCTATTTTTTCTCTAAGAATATATTGTTTCATGGGTAAACCTTCTATATTTCTAAATAAGTGGGACAAATATTTCTCATTGTAGCCAAAATGCTTGGCAATTTCAGATATCTTAAGGTTTTTGGTAATAGTTAATTTTATATAATCAATAATATCATTATAAATTTGTCGTTGGGGCTCTTTTATGGAAAGTGCTTTTTGTGAGTAATATTGATTGTATATCTCGCACAATATGGTAGTGGTAATATAATTTATAAAGTTTGATTCATAATTTGAACGAAGAGAGTCTTGTAGTTGTTTCATAAGTATCACCACTTTTTCTATAGCGGGCAAAGTCCCTATGGCAGGTATATAAATTCTTTTAAAGTCAGGTGTAAATGAATTGGAGCTATCGCTTACAATTAATTCATGTTTCGGCATAAAATGAAGCCAATAAAAGCTACATTCAGAAGGAAGATAACCATAACGCATATTTCCAGAAGTTGGTGCTAAAAGAAGGTGTTTCCCCTTCTCAACTACATATTTACCATTGTTGTCAGCAATGTAGAGGGTACCTTCAGTCACAACAAATAATTCGTAATCTTTTAATGTAAATCGTTCATGTATCCAATCCTTCTTTGGTGCCTTAAATTTCCCAGTATATATATAATCTAGGGGTTCTTTCAATATTAATTCATATATATTTTTATTTATATTCTTAAACATATTCTTATTTATATTATCATCTATATAATGTTCAATATTCCCATCTAAATTCTTATCTATATTCATATATTATTTTCCTTTGATTTGTCAATTTATATATGGAATTGTATAACTAGCTTAAACTTTAATAGTTATCAAGTACTAAAACAATTTATTTTGTATGAGGTTTGAGTAATTAACACTTACTTTGCAGTCAATATTCTATATTCTGCTTGATAAATTCAGCCGATACACTATATTTATTATCGTGATACAAACTTTTTATAGTTGTGACTATGATGAATTTGTGAAGTTACTTATGGTTTGTAATCTTTGGTTTAGATAAAAAAAGTTCACTGTTCGACTGTACTATAGGAGTTTGAACTTTTTTTATCTGCTTTACCAAAGTTATAAACGATTAGTAACTTCCAAATTAGGAATTGGAACAACAATAAAAAAGTCTGTATCACGATAATATCCATAAACTAAATACTGAATTTATCAAGTGGTTGGATAACTTATTTTCAGCGAAGTTTGAATTACTAATAATAAAGCATAGTTTATATAACTATTTTACACCTAGTTAAAAGTAGCCAAAGTTTGCATATAGGATAGGATATTTGGCATATACACTCATAATTCACGTAGTATATACTTGTTATTCGTTATATACAAGTGTGTTATATTAAATATTCCATATCTGTTAAAGGAAGTATACCTTATGAAATATAGAAAGTAAATAACTTTTTGACACCTAATCAATCTATCTACCATTTACCGTGAAAAGGGAAAGTTGGTATAATAACATTAATTTATGAAGAGAACATCTTTTAAATGATTTAGAATGATTTAGCTATAAGAATGATTTATCTATTAGGATGATGAAGCTAATATAATGAATGGTCTGTTGGAGTTTACATACAGCTATTAGAAAGGTTAGGGTAATATAATGAGTCAGACTTCAAAATCAACACCAGCTCTGATGAAAAGTTTTAGTCTAAGTAAAGTTAAGATTATGGATTCCTATAGTGAGAATTCATTTAGCAAGGAATTGGAGTACTTATATGCATTAAAGCCCGAGAAATTACTTGCTGGATTTTCTGAAGTTGCGGGAAGAACACCTCTTGATAGTAAATATACAGGTTGGGAAAGTACTGAAATAAAAGGCCATACCTTAGGGCATTATATGACTGCATTATCACAGGCATATGAAAACACCAAATCTGTAGAGAGTTTAGAACGAATTCAACTTATACTAAAAGAACTAAAACTTTGCCAGGGTGAAAACGGGTATTTATTTGCAACAGAGGAAGAGATATTTGACAGAGTGGAGAATAGAAAGCCTGCTTGGGTTCCCTGGTACACGATGCATAAAGTACTTGCTGGATTAGTTAGCATATACCATGCTACTAAGCTAGAACTTGCAAAAGAAATTGGAAGCAATCTAGGGGATTGGGTATATAATCGCACCAGTAAATGGTCAGAAGAGTTAAAGTATATCGTTTTAGCAGTAGAATATGGTGGGATGAATGACTGTTTATACGATCTCTATCATATTACAAAAAAGGAAGAACATGCACGAGCAGCCCATGCCTTTGACGAAATGCCTTTGATTCATTATTTTGCAAATGATAAGGATGTATTAGATGGAAAACATGCCAATACTACAATTCCTAAAGTTTTAGGCGCACTTAATCGCTACATAACCATAGGAGATGATGAGGTTTATTTAAAAGCAGCCATAAATTTTTTTGATATGGTTGTGAATCATCATACTTATGTAACAGGTGGAAATAGTGAGTGGGAACACTTTGGAACACCAGACATCTTAGATGCAGAAAGAACCAATTGTAATTGTGAAACTTGTAATTCTTATAATATGCTTAAACTTGCAAAAGGGCTATTCCTAGTAACTGGTGATAAGAAATATGCGGACTTTTATGAACAGGCTCATATTAATTCCATCCTTTCTTCTCAAAATCCACAGACTGGTATGACAACTTACTTTCAGCCAATGGCTACAGGATATTTCAAAGTATTTGGTACCCCTTTTGATAAATTCTGGTGTTGTACGGGAACTGGAATGGAGAACTTCACAAAGCTAAATGATGGAATATATTTTAGCTTAGAGGATAAGCTTTTTGTAAATAGATATATTAGTTCAAGTGTAACATGGGAAGAAGAGGGTGTAATACTTGAACAGACTTCTGATATCCCTAAAGTGGATAAGGTATTGTTTTGGTTAAAAATATCTGAGGAAAGTAAACACTTTGCTATCAACTTACGTATTCCAGAATGGTTAGCAGGTAAAGCTACCATAAAAATAAATGGTGTGCCATTCGAATATCCTATTGAAAATGGGTATGCTGTATTAGAAAAAGATTGGAGGAACCTTGATCAGATTGAGTTAATATTACCAATGGAGGTATCTTATACGATACTTCCTGATAATCATGAAGTGATTGCTTTTTGTTATGGGCCTGTAGTATTAAGTGCGGCTTTGGGTTCTGAAGCAATGGGTATGATAGAAACTGGAGTTGCAGTTAACATTCCTTTAAAAGAAATGCAGATTAAGGATTTTATCATTGTTGAAGATGTACCTGTTAAGGATTGGATTGAGAATCTTTCTAAATACTTGGTTCGAACAGGAGAGGAACTAGAATTTAAATTAGTAGGAACGGATGAGGATACCAACCTGTTATTTACACCTCATTATAAGCAATTTACGCAACGTTATGGAATCTATTGGGAAATCGTGAATAGAGATTCTAAAGGATATATTAAACGAATGGAGTTAGAAGAAAAACGCAGGCAATTTGAAAACGCTATCATTGATAAAATTCCTCTAGGTAATGACCAGTACGAACTTGTTCATGGCATCAAAGGAGAGTTAACAGATGCATCAGATGTATTTGCTCGCAGATGCAGAATCATTAGAAGTGGCGGATGGGTAAGCTATGAAGTAAAGGTGAAGCAAGATGAAACATTGTATCTTGGCACGACCTATTCTAGTAGAGATACGAACAAATCTGTAGAAATATATATAGATGATACGCTATTGGTAAAAGATTTCATTAAGAGTGAAAATGAAGAACTCTATTATATCAAAGAATATGAAATTAATCCTAATTGTTATGCTGGCAAGGAACTTCTTACTGTAAAGTTTAAGACAATTGCACAGGAAGAAATCAGAATATATGATTTATTATATGTAAGAAAAGCATATTAAAAGTAGCATATTAAAACATATAAAAACCCCCATACACTTCCTTTTTAGGTTGTGTATGGGGTGAATTTTATTTAAAAATAGTTATTTGGCCTATCCTATTATGGATCAATACAAATCCCATTTTAATGAGTTGCTTATAAGGCGTTATCTATCTTTATTCTACTGTCACAGATTTGGCAAGGTTACGTGGCTGGTCTACATTTAATCCACGGTGTACAGAGGTATAGTATGCCAATAATTGCAATATAACTGCAACAGTAAATGGGGTAAGATCATCGGGCAATTTTGGCAATTGAATGTGATAATCATACATGGAGGAATCAACAGTAACTTCTCCATTGGTGATTAATAATACAAATGCATCTCTAGCTCTGACTTCTCGAATGTTTGAAATCATCTTAGTATAAACATGATCTTGGGTAGCCAAGGCAACAACAGGGACTCCTTTTGTGACTAAGGAAAGGGTACCATGTTTTAATTCGCCAGCAGCATATGCTTCGGAATGGATATAACTAATTTCTTTTAGTTTAATAGATCCTTCACAAGAGAGAGCGTAATCTAATCCTCTTCCAATAAAGAACAAATCTTCTTTTTTCTGAAATAGTTTACAGATTTCTTCAATTGCCCCATCAAAAGTTAAGGTCTCTTCTAAAGCAGGAATCATCTCTTGTAAACCTATGATATAATCAGCACATTGTTCTTTCGTAATAGTACCTCTGGCTAAGGCAAACTTAAAACTAAGCAGATATAAAGCGGATAATTGTGCAGTATAAGCTTTTGTACTTGCAACAGCTATTTCAGGACCTGCATGGGTATATAACACATAATCACTTTCTCTTGCAATAGAGGAACCCTTTACATTTACAATGGATAGGGTAGTCGAGCCATTTTCTTTTGCAAGCCTTAAGGCTGCTAAGGTGTCTGCTGTTTCACCTGATTGGGATATAGTGATCACTAAGGTTTCCTTATCAATAATAGGGTTTTCATATCTAAATTCTGAAGCTATATCAACCGATACAGGAATACGTAGTAACTTTTCTAATATTACTTTTCCAACCAAACCTGCATGCATTGCAGTTCCACAAGCAACGATTACAATTCTACTCACCTTTTCATAGATTGAATCTGGTATGTTATCTTGCGCAAAGTCAGGGTATTTTCCTTCTGTGATTCTTGGCAGAATTGTATTACGAATGGACGCTGGCTGTTCAAAGATTTCTTTTAACATAAAGTGAGGATAGCCACCTTTTCTAGCTGCATTCATATCCCAGGTAACATGAAGAATTTTTGGCTCTATTGTATTGCCGGAGAGATCTTTTACTACAATACTTTCTTTTGTTAACTTTGCTATATGCATTTCTGGAAGGACAAAATAGTCCTTAGAATATTCAATCAGTGCAACCATATCAGAAGCAATTACAGCGCCATCTTTTGTATGACAAGCAACAAGTGGGCTTTCATTTCGTAAACAATATATGACTTCTGGTTCATCTAAAAACATAATACAAAAAGCAAAAGCACCTTTTAGAAGCTGAACAGCCTTAGTAATTGCTTTGTAGGGATCACCATCATACAAACTATCAATTAACATAGCTGCTATTTCTGTATCGGTTTGAGATACGGGGAATTTACCGCTTTTGGCAAGTTCTAATTCTAATTGATGATAATTTTCAATAATTCCATTATGAATTAAGGTCACATTACCACAGGTATGAGGGTGTGAGTTGGTGTCTGTAACACCGCCATGAGTGGCCCAGCGCGTATGTCCGAAACCGCAAGTACTTTCTATGTCCTTTGTTTCAGATATTTTATCCCTTAAGGAAGAAACCTTTCCAACTGTTTTGATTGTCTGAACACTTTCATTATGAAAGAAAGCAATACCTGCACTGTCATAACCACGATATTCTAGAGATTGTAATCCATTTAACAGAACATCCTTCGCCTCAGTATAACCAGTAAAACCTATAATTCCACACATAAAAAAATCTCCTTTAATTATTTAATTTTCTAAGTTCTATAATAATCTGATGAATTCATAGCAAAAACAATTCTTATAAACAGTAGTATCTGTAATATATAAGAATTTGTTTCACCTAATTCATTTATCTTGGTTATGCCGCTGTTGTGCTTTGGTTACCCAAAGTTTTGTCGACACATCACACATCCAAGTCTATGAGAGAGCATCCGCCGAAGAATTCGCTAACTCCCTACCTCGTTAACCTCTAAATTTCCTTATCCAATAGAGGTGCATGGCGCTAATTTTAACATTTCTGTTAGACAGATTTTGGATTAATCTAGTGAATGAGTAACAATCATAAAACATAAAAACATAAAAACATAAAAACATAAAAACATAAAAACATAAAAACATAAAAACATAAAAACATAAAAACATAAAATCATTAAATCATTAAATTATAAAATTATTATATGATGCAATATATGTTTCGTGTTAAAAATTAAGATAAATAAATCGCGTTATCTTTACACAAAACAGCAAGATATAATTGGCTAATAACCGAAAGAAATTTTTTAGAATTTTATGACAAAGCAATGTTATCATGCTTTGTTATATAAGTCAATTCATTTTAGTTGAAATCTTTGGTATTCTTTGGTATTTCATTTTAGTTGAAATTGTTGGTATTTGTCACAGTTTAGCCTAGTCATAGTTCTAGGGACGCCACTGGATTGTTTTACTTTCCTTTCCTTGCTTTACCTTCCCACGTTCAGAATGCTTCGCTTCACAAGATGGATGAGCTCAGCCAGTCTGCGCAAACGGAAGTAAAGCAATCCAGCGGCTGACTATCAAAAAAAGTATTGTATTCATAACTATAAGATTGAAATTTATCTTTTGTCGCTGCATTCTATATTTCAATCCAATTTAAACTAACTAATTAATATCATTGGAAAAAAATGCAATACCACATACACCAGGCCCCGCATGGGTTCCAACAACTGTTCCAATGGGACTGACATAGTTAGAATCTAAGGGTAAGTCTGCTTCTACAGCCTTTAAAAAGTCGTTCATATTGTCTTTGTAAGCAGAATAGCCGATGCAGTAATGAGAGTTCATATTCATCCCGCCGCTTTGTTGTATTAGTTGAAGAATCTTTTGATATGCACTTTGTAGGCCTCTGGCTTTTGCTGCAACAGTTACTTCACCATCTTTTATCTCGATAATGGGTTTTATGTTAAGTATTGTACCTGCAAATGCACCTACTCCTGAAAGACGTCCACCTTTTTTTAAGTATTCAAGACTTTCTAATACTGCGAATAATTTAATTCTATGTTTGGATTTTTCAATTTCTGTCACGATTTTTTCTATATCATCACCTAAATGAACGAGATCAATGGTTTTTCTGATTAATATTTGGAGACCTAATGTTACATTTTGGCTGTCGATAATATGAATATTGTCGTATTCAACTATGTCTTTTGCAATAACGGCGCTCTGATATGTGCCGCTTAGTTTAGATGAGATAGTAAGTACAATGATTGCATCCCCATTAGATTTGGCTTCTTCAAAGTATGGTAAGTACTGTTCAGGTGTTAATTGACTCGTACTTGGAAGTTTCTCTGACTTTATTAATTTGTCGTAAAATTCCTCTGGTAATAAGTCTATCCCATCTGTATATTCACCATCTGCAAAAATTACGTGTAAGGGTAGTACTGTGATATTGAGTTCTTTGGCCTCTTTCTGACTGATGTCTGAAGTAGAATCCGTAATTATTTTTATATTCATATAGCCTCCATATTAATTTATAGTATTAAAAAAATCATGCAAAATTGATAATGCGTTTTCTAATGCAGTTAACTCCTTGGTTTCTAAATTATTAGCAATGTCATCTACAAGTTTAGCGTGAAATTCTTTGTGTTTATCATAAGCTTTTATACCAAGTGATGTAAGTTCTACATTAACCCTTCGTTTATCTTCCTTTAATTTACTTCGAATTAAATACCCTTTACGCTCTAAGGTTTTAACAGAAGTGGTGAGTGTACTAGCAGTAACCATTAGTTTTGCGGCGATTTCAGTCATTGTATGAAGTCCCTCCATGTTGCCGTTATGTACAGCTTCAATGACATGCATTTCATTAATGGATAAGTTTTTATAGTCGCCTTTTGTCAATGCAGTCTCCTCTAAACGGAGAATATCATGAAAAACATGAATTAAAAACTTATTCAAATTCTCTTTCTGCTCCTTCACGAATCGTTCCTTTCTTAGTATATAGTTTTAAGATAAATGCAAACAACAATAATACTTTGAATATCAAAGTATTATAATTATATAGAAAGTTTTTGTATTTGTCAATATACTTTCAAGTTCAAAGTATATAAAAGAATTGGTCCTAGTTAGCAAATAAGGACGTAAATATAACAAAATAAAGTCCTTATTTTTTTTCTATCTCTAATATATAATGTACATAGTAAGTGGAAAATATAGATGGAAGGATGGCAGATATGCATAAATATTATTTGGCGGTAGACATTGGTGCATCTAGTGGTAGACATATACTTGGAACTTTAGATGATGGTAAAATTTCTTTGCAAGAAATATATCGTTTTGAAAACGGCATGGTAAATAAAGATGGACATTTATGCTGGGAGCTTGACAGATTATTTATTGAGATAAAGAATGGTTTGAAAAAATGTAAGGAAATTGGTAAAATCCCAGTAAGTATGGGAATCGATACATGGGGTGTAGACTATGTATTATTAGATGAAAAAGATCAGATTATTGGGAATACATGTGGCTACAGAGATAAAAGGACTACTGGTATGGATCTTAAAGTATATGAATCTATTTCTGAAGATTTATTATATGAGAGGACAGGCATTCAAAAACAGATTTTTAATACCATATATCAGTTAATGGCTGTAAAGACACAAGATCCTAACCACATGGAACAAGCAGATTGTTTGCTTTTAATACCCGATTACTTTAACTTTTTGTTAACTGGTAATAAACTAACAGAATATACCAATGCAACCACAACACAATTAGTAAACCCTCTTACAAAAGATTGGGATGATACATTAATTGAAACCTTAGGATATAATAGGAATATGTTTAAGAAAATATCCATGCCTAAAACTGTGGTTGGTAACTTCTTAGATACCATTAAAGAAGAAGTAGGGTTTGACTGTGAGGTAATTCTTCCAGCAACTCACGATACTGGCTCAGCTGTTTTATCTGTACCGGCAAATGACGACGATTATTTGTACATTAGTTCAGGTACTTGGTCACTTATGGGTATTGAGAGAATGGAAGCTGATTGCAGTAAAGAAAGTAAGTTGGATAATTTTACCAATGAAGGTGGATATGATTATCGATTCCGTTATCTTAAAAATATAATGGGACTTTGGATGATTCAATCTGTAAGACATGAGTTAAATGATAGTTATTCCTTTGCAGAATTATGTGAACTTGCAACTAAATCCAATGATTTTAAATCAAGAGTAGATGTGAACGCAGAGGTGTTTTTATCACCTAATAATATGACCGAGGCAATAAAAGCATACTGTAAAGATACCAATCAGGAAGTACCTGAAACAGTAGGGGAAATAGCAGCTGTCATCTATAACAGTCTTTCTGAAAGTTATGCACAAGCAATCAAAGAACTAGAGGAACTGACAGGTAAAACTTATGCAAGGATTCATATTGTAGGTGGTGGTGCCAATGCGGATTACTTAAATGAACTTACAGCTAAAACTACGAATAAACCAGTATTTGCTGGTCCAACTGAGGCAACTGCCATTGGTAATATACTAGCGCAAATGCTAAAGGCCAATGATTTTATAACCATTGAAAAAGCTAGAACTTGTGTATTTGATTCTTTTCAAATTAAAGAATTTAAATAAAACTTATAATGAAGTTAATTTTTTAAAATAAAAACTACCATTATTAAAATATAAAGGAGAACAATTATGTCTACAAAACAAAGTTATGAATTGGCAAAAGAAGCTTATAAAAAAATAGGAATTGATACAGATGCTGTGATTGAAAAATTAAAGAATGTGGCAATCTCTATGCATTGCTGGCAAGGTGATGACGTATCTGGTTTTGAAGGTGCAGGTACATTATCAGGTGGTATTCAGGCAACTGGTAACTACCCAGGAAAAGCAAGAAATCCAAAAGAATTAATGGCTGATATTGATAAAACCCTTAGTTTAATCCCTGGAGCACACAGAATCAATCTTCATGCTAATTATGCAATTTTTGAAGAAGGAGAATTTGCTGACCGTGATAAATTAGAACCAAAACATTTTGCTAAGTGGGTAGAATTTGCAAAGGAAAGAGGTTTAGGACTTGATTTTAACCCTACTTACTTCTCACATCCTAAAGCTGATGGTCTTACCTTATCTAGTGCAGATGAAGAAATCCGTAAATTTTGGATAGACCATGGTAAAGCCAGCCTTCGTATTGCAGAATACTTTGCAAAAGAACTTGGCAAACCAGCTTTAATGAATATATGGATTCCTGACGGTTTTAAAGATATCCCTGCTGACCGTTTAGGACCTAGAGCAAGACTTAAGGATTCTCTAGATCAGATTTTATCCATTGGATATGACAAAAACTTAGTGCATGTAGCTGTTGAATCCAAGGTATTTGGTATTGGATTTGAAGCTTGTACAGTAGGTTCTCATGAGTTCTACATGAACTATGCAGCTAAAAATGATATTTTATGTTTATTAGATAATGGACATTATCATCCAACTGAAGTGGTATCAGATAAAATTCCTTCCATGCTTTTATTCTCTGATAAAATAGCACTTCATGTAACAAGACCAATCAGATGGGATAGTGACCATGTTGTATTATTTGATGATGAAACAAAAGAAATTGCAAAAGAAATCGTAAGATGCGATGCACTTGATCGTGTACTAATTGGTCTTGACTTCTTTGATGCAAGTATAAACCGTATTTCAGCATGGGTAGTAGGTATGAGAAATATGCAAAAATCTCTACTTTATGCAATGCTTACACCTCACAAAACATTGAAAACATTACAAGATTCTTTAAATTTCACAGAACTTATGATGCTTCAAGAAGAATTAAAATTATATCCATTTGGTGATGTATGGAATTATTTCTGTGAATCAAACCAGGTTCCTATCAGAGGAGAATGGTTTGAAGAAGTACAAAAATATGAAAAAGATGTATTATCAACTAGAGCTTAAATATAGTAATACTTAGAAATGGTAATACTTAGAAATGGTAATACGAAAGGACAAATGGTCTATTGAATAACGTTAGATCATTTGTCCTTCGTTTATGCCTTTACTGCTGGAATTCGTATTTCTATCTCTGTATATTCTCCTAATTTACTTCTATAGGATAATCCAAATTGTGAGTCGCAGAACAACTGCAATAGGTTATGGGTATTCACGATGCCAACACCACTTCCAGTGGAACTTTGGACCTTTCCAGCTAGTATATCCTTAATTCGGTCCTCAGCCATTCCCACACCGTCATCTGATATAATAAATACCAAAGTTTCTTCTTCAATCCAACCAGTGATTACGATGGTTCCTTCTTTGGATTCTTTTCCAAAGATACCATGTTGGATGGCATTTTCAATAACCGGTTGAAATATGATTTTGGGTATGGTATATCCAAGCATGTTATCAGGAATATCCACTGTATATGCAATTTTGTTGTTGTAACGCATGTTTTGAAGTTTTATATACAGTGATACGTGTTCAAGCTCCTCAGCGATTGTTACAACGATATTCCCTTTGCTTAAAGTCATCTTATAGAATTTAGAAAGTGAAAGAATTGCAGAAGATACTTCTTCATTTTCTCCTTTTTTATTTAACCAATTAATCATATCTAGTGTGTTATAAAGAAAGTTTTTTTTACTTGTGTTGTAATCTAGTTGATAAAGAATCAAAACCAATAAAATCAACAAAATAAAATGAAAAATCACTAACTTATATTGACTTAATTATTTGCAAGTGATACAATACAGGTAAATACACACAAAACAACTTAAAACCACAATATAAAAGGAGATAACAAAATGACATCAGAATACGAAATCAAGAAGGAAATATGCGAAATAGGCAGAAGGATTTACAACAGAGGAATGGTTGCAGCCAATGATGGTAACATATCAGTTAAATTAAATGACAATGAATTTCTATGTACACCTACTGGAGTTAGTAAAGGTTTTATGACACCTGAATACATATGTAAAGTGGATAAGAATGGCAAGGTAATTCAAGCGAACGGTAATTTTAAACCTTCTTCAGAAATTAAGATGCATATGCGTGTATATCAAGAAAGACCAGACGTTGTTTCTGTGGTACATGCTCATCCAATGTATGCTACTGGTTTTGCAATCGCAGGCATTCCTTTGACTCAGCCAATTATGCCAGAAGCTGTAATAACTTTAGGATGTGTGCCAATTGCTGAATACGGTACTCCTTCAACAGATGAAATTCCAGATGCAGTTTCTAAATATCTTCCATATTATGATGCAGTTTTATTAGAAAATCACGGAGCACTTACATTTGCTGATTCTTTATTATCTGCTTATCACAAAATGGAATCTGTAGAGTTTTATGCAAAATTATTATATATCTCCAAACAACTTGGTGGACCACAAGAATTATCTGAAGCACAAGTACAAAGATTATACGAAATCCGTAGACAATTTGGCATGACAGGAAAACATCCAGCTAATGTATGTCAAAATACAAAAGAAGGTAAAGCAAGCTGCCATAACTGTGGTGGACATGGTACAGAAAAAACACAGGTTGATTCAGCAGAATTAGTTTCAGAAATCACCAAAAAGGTTATGGAACAATTAGGATTGAAATAATAGGTTAAAAACTTCACTCTTAAGAATGGAGAAAGATGATGAAGGATTTAATGAATCAAAACACCATGAATGATGTTAAGGATTTTACTAAGATCAAGGAATTAACAAGACATTTGTTACAGATTAAACAATCCAGTAAAGACGATAAATTAGTACATTCCCTGGCGTTATTACATGATCAGTTAAACAAGATACAGGTTGATATGGTAAGTAACATGGTTAGAAGTTCTGTTTGTGAATATTTAAAAGATACATATCAACTCATAGAGACACATAGGATACAGAATGAAAATATAAGCTTAAAAATAGCCACCGCCTTAATAAAAGAAATTGAGCTAAAGGCGGTTTCTATGGGAGTTCATGCTGTTATTGCTGTATATAATAAAGGAGCCAATCCGGTTGCGGTACATGTTATGGATGATGCTTACATAGCAAGTTATGATATAGCATGTAATAAGGCTTATACTTGTGCAGCTTTAAAAATGTCAACCTTGACCTTAAAGGCCTTAAGTCAGCCAGGCGGTTCATTATACGGAATTCAAAACACCAACCAAGGTAAAATAGTTATTTTTGGTGGTGGTGAACCACTATATAACAAGGATAAATTGATTGGAGCTCTCGGTGTAAGTGGTGGGAGCGAAGAACAAGACTCAGAACTTGCAGAATTTGGCAAAATTAAGTTAAAGGAGGTAATGGTGTGGTAACGGAAACGCAATTGCAAGATATCGTGAAAAAAGTTTTGATGCAGTTGGATACAAACAAAGAGCCAGTAGAAGGCAGAGAAACCTCACAACTTGGTGTATATGAAGATATGAATGATGCCATCAATGCTTCAAAAAAAGCACAATCAATCATGCAGAAACTTCCTATGGACCATAGAGAAAAGATTATTGAAAATATTCGTAAGAAGACCATAGAGAATGCAGAAATCATGGCTAAAATGGGTGTTGAAGAAACAGGTATGGGTAATGTAGGACATAAAATACTAAAACATCAACTCCTTGCAGAAAAAACACCAGGTACAGAAGATATTAGCACCATTGCATGGTCAGGAGATCGTGGTCTAACTTTGGTAGAGATGGGGCCATTTGGAGTAATCGGTGCAATAACACCCTGTACAAACCCAAGTGAGACAATTATTTGCAATACAATTGGTATGATTGCTGGTGGTAATACAGTAGTATTTAATCCTCATCCAGCAGCAATCAAAGTATCTAACTTTGCAGTCAATATGATAAATGAGGCTTCAAAAGAAGTTGGTGGACCAGATCATATAGCCGTATCGGTAACAAAGCCTACCCTAAGTTCTGGTGATATCATGATGAAACACAAAGATATTCCACTGATTGTTGCTACTGGTGGACCTGGTGTGGTAACAACAGTGCTATCCTCAGGGAAAAGAGGAATTGGTGCTGGAGCAGGTAATCCCCCTGTACTTGTAGATGATACGGCAGATATAAAAAAGGCAGCTATGGATATTGTAAATGGTGCAACCTTTGATAACAATTTACCTTGCATTGCTGAAAAAGAAATTGTTGCACTAGATTCTATTGTAGAGGAATTAAAACATCATCTTGTGGAAAATGGTTGCTACATTATTTCAAAAGAAGAGCAAGATAAGTTACTAAGTGTTGTTCTAAAGGATAACAAATTGAATAGAAAATGTGTAGGAAAAGATGCACGTACTCTATTATCCATGATAGGAATCAATTCTCCACAAAATACTAGATGCATTATTTTTGAAGGAGAAAAGGAACATCCACTAATTGATGAAGAACTAATGATGCCAATTCTTGGAATTGTAAGAGCAAATGATATTGATGATGCCATTGAAAAGGCAGTGTGGTTAGAACATGGAAATCGTCATTCTGCTCATATGCATTCTAAAAATGTAGATAACTTAACTAAGTTTGGAAAAGCTGTTGACACAGCAATCTTTGTAAAGAATGCACCATCTTATGCAGCATTAGGATTTGGTGGAGAAGGATTTTGTACCTTTACCATTGCAAGCAGAACCGGTGAAGGTTTAACCTCAGCAAGAACCTTTACAAAGCAAAGACGTTGTGTCATGGCAGAAAGTCTATGCATAAGATAAAACAATCTAGTATGTAAGATTTTCAGGATAGTATATGAAACTCTCTTATATAAGATTCTAAGGAAAATATGAAACTTGTAATGACAAACCTAAATGAAATCATTATAGGTTTAAGACGGAGGAAATGAAATGGATGTTAATTCCTTAAAGATTGAAGAAATTGTAAAACAAGTTCTTCAGGAAATGAAACAGTCACCAAATAGTACAGCAACAAAAGCTGCAACTACAGGAATTCCTAAAACTAGTAAGGCAGCAATGCTTACGAAATTAGAGAACTTTGATATAAAAGAATTTCCAATTCCTGAACTAGGAGATGATGATATTCTTGTGAAAGTGGAAGGTTGTGGAATTTGTGGTACAGATGCTCATGAATTTAAAAGAGATCCTTTTGGTCTGATTCCAATAGTATTAGGACATGAAGGAACTGGAGAAGTAGTAAAAGTTGGTAAAAATGTAAAGAAGGATAGTGCAGGTAAGCCACTTGGTGTTGGTGATAAGGTCGTATCCTGTATGATTTTTAAAGATAATCCTGATATTACTATGTTTGACTTAAACAAACAAAATGTTGGTGGTGCGGATGTTTATGGACTATTACCAGATGATGATACCCACTTAAACGGTTGGTTTGCTGATTACATAGTAATTCGTGGTGGCTCCACAATTTTTAATGTAAGTGATTTAGATTTATATTCTAGAATTTTAATTGAACCATGTGCAGTATTAATTCATGCTGTAGAACGCGCTAAAACTACTGGTATATTAAGATTTAACAGTAGAGTGGTTGTACAAGGCTGTGGTCCTATTGGTTTAATTTGTATCGCAGTACTTCGCACTATGGGTATTGAAAACATTGTAGCAGTAGATGGTGAACAAAAAAGACTTGATTTTGCAAAAGAAATGGGTGCAAACAATACCGTTAATTTCAAAGATTTTAAAGGTGTAGAACCATTGGCAAATGGTGTAAAAGATGCATTTGGTGGATATTTAGCAGATTTTGCTTTCCAATGTACAGGATCACCTGCAGCGCACTCAAACATTTATAAATTTATCCGTAACGGTGGTGGTCTTTGCGAACTTGGTTTCTTTATCAATGGTGGTGAGGCGACAATCAATCCTCACTTTGATATTTGTGCAAAAGAAATTACTACTGTAGGTTCTTGGGTTTATACCTTAAGAGATTATGCGACTACCTTTGACTTCTTAAAGAGAGCCAAGGGCATAGGACTTCCAATGAATAAATTAATCACGCATACATTTCCGTTAGAAAAAATTAATGAAGGTCATTTGACTAACCTAAAAATGGAAGGATTAAAAATAGCAATCATTAATGAATAATAGAAAGGTTTGGTGTAATCATGGCAAGTGCAGTAGGCATGATAGAAGTGTATGGACTAGTTGCAGCTTTTGTTGCAGGTGACGCAGGCTGTAAGGCAGCGAATGTTACCCTTGAAACATTTGACCGTAATAAGCCTGCCAATGCAGATAGTCTTCCCGTTCCCTTAATCGTAATGGTTAAGTTTCGTGGTGGGGTTGAGGATGTTAAAGCTGCAGTTGATGCAGCAGAAGTTGCAGCCAATAAGGTATCAGGAGTTATTACAAAGCATGTAATAGCGAATCCAGAGGCAGGAACAGAAAAGATACTTTCTCTAAATGGACTTGATAAAAACTAGTCGAATCATGTATCATAGAGTGTAAGGTATATATAATTTACAAAATGATATGATAACAAAGCAAAGCAAGATACAAATTAATGAAAATCACAAATTAATGAAATAATGAAAATCACAAATTAATGAAAATTACAAATTAACTAATTAATCAATGAAATCATCAAACTATATTCTACTTTGTTTTATAAGCTTATTTATGGATAGGAGTGTTATAATAAAGACTTTTGAATATTGATTTAGATGATATAGGAGGATAATAACATGGCTCAAGAAGCATTAGGAATGGTAGAAACTAGAGGACTTACCGCAGCAATCGAAGCTGCAGATGCGATGATTAAAGCAGCTGATGTAGTATTAGTAGGTACTGAAAAGATTGGTTCTGGACTTGTAACTGTTTTAGTTCGTGGTGATGTTGGCGCAGTAAAAGCAGCCACAGAAGTAGGTGCAGCAGCAGCTACCAGACTTGGTGAATTAGTAGCAGTACATGTAATTCCTAGACCTCATACAGATGTTGAAAAAATTCTTCCATCTATTTAAGGGAGGTTGCAATGAAATCACTAGGATTTATTGAAATACCAAGTGTTACAGCAGCAGTTGATGCATTGGATACTATGTGTAAAACTGCAGATGTAGAGTTTGTAACTTGGGAAAGAAAATTAGGTGGTAGACTGGTTACAATCATTGTACAAGGTGATGTTGCTGCCGTAACAGAAGCAGTAGAAAGTGCTGCAAGTAAGGCAATGAAACCTTGCGTACATGCAGTTATTCCAAATCCACATGAAGAGACATTGCGCATGGTAGGTTTAAGTGCAAAAAGGTTAACCAAGTAATTCTACTTAAGTGTAGTGGAAAGGCATGGGTTTTGTATGGCAAAAGGCATAGCGAAAGAAACACAGGAAAAGACGCAAAGAAATAAGGCTGAAACCATCAAAGAGTTAAAGCAACAGATGGATACTAATAAAACATCAAATAAGGAAATAGCGAAACCCGCTATTATGGAGGAAAAAAGAATGGCACAAGAAGCATTAGGAATGGTTGAAACAAGAGGTTTAGTAGCAGCAATTGAAGCAGCAGATGCAATGTTAAAAGCAGCAAATGTTACATTAGTAGGAACAGAAAAAATTGGTTCTGGCTTAGTAAGTGTTATGGTAAGAGGAGATGTAGGAGCAGTAAAAGCGGCAGTTGAATCTGGTGCAAATAGTGCTTCTAGATTAGGCGAATTAGTAGCTACACATGTAATTCCAAGACCTCATACAGATGTAGAAAAGATCCTTCCTTTATTAAAATAATTATTAAAATGAACATTTCAAATAATCATTTTTTAGCAAATTCATTTTATACTAAATTATATTAAGGAATGAAGTTGGGTTGCCAAAAGTCTAATTCTGACTTTTGGCACTCTTACGATAAGTAAGCCTATGATACTAGGAAAAGCAGGTGAATATTTTGGAAGAATTCTTAAAAGAAGAAGCAATTGAACGTATTACCAAATTAGTCATAGAAGCTATAAAAAAAGATAAAGATGAAAGTGGTTTTGTGGTGCCAATTGGTGTCTCTGCAAGACATGTTCACCTGACACAAAAAGATGTGGAAACTCTTTTTGGTACAGGATATGAGCTAACAAAGAAGAAAGAATTAATGGGTGGTCAATATGCCTCTAATGAAGTAGTGACCATTGTGGGTCTGAAACTTAGGGCCATGGAAAATGTAAGAATATTAGGACCCGTACGTAAAGCATCTCAAGTAGAAATATCAGCAACTGATGCTATTAAGTTGGGAATGAAAGCACCTATTAGAGAGTCTGGTGATATCAAGGGTTCTGCGCCTATTGCGATTGTAGGACCTAAAGGTGTTATTTACTTAGAAGAAGGCTGTATCATTGCCAAAAGACATATTCATATGTCGCCAGCAGATGCTCTAGCAGCAGGCGTTAAAAATGGCGATGTAGTATCCATTCAAGTAGAAAACGAGCGTGGAACAACATTTAATCATGTTTCCATTCGTGTAGATGAGAGTTTTACACTAGAAATGCATATAGATACAGACGAAGCTAATGCAGCAAAAATTAGCACTGGAACCACAGCAGTAATAGTGAAATTATTATAGAATAAGGCAAAAATCTTTAGATAAGCAGGTGGAGAGATGATTGTAGGTAAAGTAGTCGGGTCAGTGATTGCAACTAGAAAAAATGAAAAGCTAGTAGGAAGTAAGTTCTTGATTGTAGAACCGTTAAGAAATATGAATTCCTCTGGTGCAAGAATAGTTGCTATAGATAATGTTGGTGCTGGTATTGGAGAACTGGTACTTGTAGCTACAGGTAGTGCAGCAAGAATTGGCTGTAACTTAAACGAATCCCCCATAGATGCCGCAATTGTTGGCATTGTAGATGATGGCATAGGACTGGAATGAAAGGCATGATGAAATAATGGATAGTAAGGAACTGGCTAGAGACCTTAAGACATATGGAATTACCGGTGCCGGTGGTGCCGGATTTCCTACTTATGGGAAAATAGATAACCGAGCAAAAACAATTATACTTAACTGTGCTGAATGTGAGCCTTTGCTTAAAGTACATAGGCAGTTGCTGCAAAAATATGCTTATGAAATTATGTCCACTCTTAAAACCATGGCAAATGCTATGGGGGCTAATGAGATTATTATTGCAGTAAAGGAAGCTTATACGAATACAATTGAAAGTGTAAAAGCAAATTTAGACTCCTTTATGGAGATTACACTCAAATTACTTCCAGAAGTATATCCTATGGGTGATGAAGTGATACTTATTTATGAAACCCTTGGCAAAAAAGTACCACCTGGAAGTATTCCAATAGAAATCGGTGTTGCAGTTTTTAACGTAGAAACTGTACTAAATATATATAACGGCTTAGAGAAAGGAGAACCTGTAACCTCAAAGTACCTAACCGTCGCTGGTGAAGTATCAAAGCCTTCCACTTTTAAAGTTCCAATCGGCATGAAAGTGGAAGAGGTTGTTCAATTGGCCGGTGGACCAGTGATTAAAAGCCCTGTTTATTTTATGGGTGGTCCAATGACAGGCAGTATTGTAAATTCCTTTGACACTGTAACGAAAACCACCAATGCTATACTTGTATTACCAAAGGATCACGGGGTAATTCAAAAATTTAATTCAAATACTTCCCTTGATTTAAAAAGGGCTATGTCAGTTTGCTGTCAATGCGAGATGTGTACGGAGCTTTGTCCAAGATACTTACTTGGTAATCCGATTACACCGCACCTATTTATGAGGGCAGCTACAAGTGGAACCACGCAGGATTTAGAACCCTTTTTACAAACCATGTTTTGTTGTTCCTGCGGGGTATGTGAATTATATGCCTGTCCACAAGGGTTGTCTCCTAGAAAACTAATTACAGAATATAAAGCTGGTCTTAGGAAGAAGGGAATTCAGATACCAAAAGGAATTCCGTCAAAAGACAATCACTCACTTAGGGACTATAGAAAGGTCCCAATGGAACGATTGACTGCTAGACTTGGACTAAAAGAATACGATGTTGAGGCAAATTTAGTTGACAATACAATCATACCTGAGATTGTTAAGATTTCGCTGAGTCAGCATATTGGTGCGAAGGCAGTAAGTGTTGTAAATGTTCATGACATGGTTGTAAAAGGCCAGGAAATTGGGGCAAGTGATGGAGATAAACTATCACTTCCAGTACATGCATCTATTACAGGTGAAGTAATAGAAGTAACAGAGAAATTTATAAAAATACGAACAACGAGTACAGGAAAAACAACATTGTATAGATAGTAAGGTTTATATAGAAAAAACAAACATTACATAAATGATTAGGATAGTAAGAGAGGATGTAGCTTATGAGTAAGGCAATTGGAATGGTAGAATATAAAACAGTATCAACAGGATTATTGGCTGCAGATACCATGTTAAAAACTGCCCAGGTTGAAATCATAGAAGCCCAGACAGTCTGTCCCGGTAAATATATATGTTTACTGAAAGGGGATTTAAGTGCGGTGAATGCCTGTATTGAAATTGCCAAAACCAGATACAGCGAACATCTGATTGACAGTTTTATATTAGGGAACCCTCACGAATCAATATTTTCTGCTATTTATGGAACAACGCAAATTGAAAAGATGCAAGCACTTGGTGTACTTGAGACATTTTCTGTTGCTTCAATTATTGTAGCGGCTGATGAAGCTGCTAAAACTGCAGAAGTAGAATTAATAGAACTAAGAATTGCAAGAGGCATGTGTGGTAAATCTTATATGATGCTTACTGGTGAAGTAGCTGCGGTTGAAGCTGCAATAGATAAAGCTAAAAAGTCTGTTGGTGAAGGTTCCATGCTACTAGATTCGGCAATCATTGCCAATCCGGATAGTAAACTAGCAAAGAGCATTTTGTAAAGCCAATTCATCAGTTAATACTTGTCTTTTGAAATATAGGAATGGAGGGCAACTTTTATGTTAGCAATAGAAAGAAGAAATAAAATATTATCTATTTTACAAAAGGAAAGTCGTGTTGTAGTTAGCGATTTAAGTGCTTTGTTTGAAGTTACAGAAGAAACCATTCGAAGAGATTTAGAAAAATTAGAGAAAGAAGGATTTGCCAAGAAAACCTATGGCGGTGCCATTGTAAATGAAAGTGTAAATGTTGACTTACCATATACAGTGAGAAAAAAGGCAAATGTAACCAATAAAAATAAAATTGCAGAAATGATTAGTTCCCTGATAGAAGACGGCGACCATGTCATGATGGATGCCAGCTCGACTGCAGTTTATGTGGCAAAACATTTAAAAAATAAAAAGAATATAACTTTGATCACCAATTCAATAGAAATACTATTAGAACTCTCAGATATGACTGGATGGAAAGTACTGTCCACTGGTGGTATGTTAAAAGAGGGAAGTCTTTCGTTGGTAGGTTATCAGGCAGAAAATATGATTAGTAATTTTCATGTTGATAAAGCAATTGTATCTTGTAAAGGAATTGATATGGAAAAAGGAATAACAGATTCTAATGAAATGGATGCTCATATTAAGAAATTAATGTTTGAAGCTGCAAATGTTAAGATTTTAGCAGCTGATAGTTCAAAATTTAATAGAATTTCCTTTACAAAAATAGATAATCTTGAAGAAATAGATATATTGGTTACAGATTCAGAATTAGATGTAAATTGGATTAAAAATTTACATTCTATGAATGTGAAGGTATACCATAACGAAGATAATAAGTAAAGATAATAACCTGAAGGGAGTAAGGAATGAAAAAATATAACGATGCAAGTATCGTAAAAAGTCCAAGAATAGATAAATTAATTGAAGATCTTTATAAATCCATGCCTGTTATTGAAGCAGACAGGGGTTACTTAATTACGGAAAGTTATAAACAGACGGAAGATTTACCTATTATTACTCGTAGGGCAAGAGCATTTGAACATATTTTAAAGAACATTCCGATTACAATCAGGGACAACGAACTAATCGTTGGTAGTGCAACGAAAGCACCTAGAGGTTGTCAGGTCTTTCCTGAATTCTCCTATGGATGGCTTGAGAATGAATTTGATACCATTGAAAAAAGAAGTGCAGATCCCTTTTATATTTCTGAAGAAACGAAACAAACATTACGTGAAGTTTATCGTTACTGGGAAGGGAAAACCACTAGTGAATTAGCGTATTCTTACATGGCTCCAGAGACCAAATTAGCTATGGAACATAATATTTTTACGACAGGTAATTACTTCTATAATGGTGTGGGACATGTGACTGTTTCCTATGAAAAGATCCTCTCAAAAGGTTATGAAGGAATCATTGAAGAAGCAGTCACAGCAATGACACATCTTAAGGTATCTGATATGGATTATGCAAGGCGCCAGAAATTTTTAGAAGCTGTGGTAATCAGTGCGAAAGCTGCTATTGATTATGCCAATAGATATGCTGTTTTAGCAAAAGAAATGGCGGATCAAGCCAGTGATGAAGACAGAAAGAAGGAACTTATAGAAATCGCTAAAATCTGTGAAAAGGTACCCGCTGTAGGAGCAGATAGTTTCTATGAGGCTTGTCAATCCTTTTGGTTTGTTCAGATGCTTTTACAGGTTGAATCCAGTGGACATTCTATTTCTCCAGGTCGTTTTGATCAATATATGTATCCTTACTATGAAAGAGATATGAAACTTGGTAAGATTACAAGAGAGTTTGCACAAGAACTAATGGATTGTATATGGGTCAAATTAAATGATTTAAATAAAGCCAGAGATGCAGCTTCAGCAGAAGGCTTTGCAGGTTATAGCTTGTTCCAGAATTTAATTGCTGGTGGTCAGAGCAAAGAAGGTCTTGATGTAACCAATGATTTATCCTTTATGTGTATTGAAGCCTCTCTTCATGTGGCTCTTCCTCAACCGTCTCTATCCGTTAGAGTATGGAATGGTACACCTCAGGAATTTTTATTAAAAGCGGCAACCCTTACTAGAACTGGAATAGGATTGCCTGCCTATTATAACGATGAAGTGGTAATCCCTTCTTTAGTAAATAGGGGACTTACCCTAGAAGATGCCAGAGAGTATAATATCATTGGATGTGTTGAACCACAAAAAGCTGGGAAGACAGACGGGTGGCACGATGCTGCGTTCTTTAACATGTTACGTCCGTTGGAATTAACTTTTAGCAATGGTATGGATAAAGGTAAATTAATCAGTTTACAAACTGGTGATGTTGCCCAAATGGATACTTTTGAACAATTCTTTGATGCTTACAAAAGACAGATGAATTATATGATAGAATTAATGGTAAATGCTGATAATTCCATTGATGTTGCCCATGCCCAAAGATGCCCATTACCTTTTTTATCTGGGATGATTGAAGATTGTATTGGCCGTGGCAAAAGCGTACAAGAGGGTGGCGCAGTGTATAACTTTACTGGACCACAAGGTTTTGGTATTGCGAATATGACAGATTCCTTATATGCTATTAAAAAATTGGTGTTTGAAGAAAAGAAAGTGACCATGAAAGAGCTAAAATCTGCCCTTATCCTTAATTACGGTAAAGGAATCGGCCAAGATGCAGCCAGTGAGGTAACAACAGAAGCGGTTCTAAGCCTTGTAAAGGCTGGACAAAAAGTGACTGAAAACCAGATTGCAGATATATTTAAGACCGCACTTACTGGTGGGGTAACAAAGAATGAAAGTGATCGTTTTGACAATATACTTGAAATGATACAGGAATTACCAAAATATGGTAATGATATTGATGAGGTAGATAGTTTTGCTAGGGAAGTGGCTTATACATACACCAAACCTGTTGAAACCTTTAAGAATCCAAGAGGTGGGCAATATCAAGCAGGTCTGTATCCTGTTTCTGCCAATGTACCACTTGGGGCGCAAACTGGGGCTACACCGGATGGAAGACTAGCATATACTCCTGTAGCAGATGGGGTGTCACCTACTTCAGGTAAAGATACCAATGGTCCAACAGCCGCAGCTAACTCAGTTTCTAGACTTGATCACTTTATCGCATCCAACGGCACATTATTTAATCAAAAATTTCATCCCTCCGCTTTAAGTGGTGTTAAGGGCCTTGAGAACTTTGTCGCCTTAATTAGAGCTTATTTTGATCAAAAGGGTAGTCACATGCAATTTAATGTAGTAAGTCGTGAGACCCTAATAGAAGCACAACAAAATCCTGAGAAATATAAAAGTTTGGTTGTAAGAGTTGCTGGGTATAGTGCACTTTTTACATCTTTATCAAGGTCATTGCAAGATGATATTATCGCTAGAACACAGCAGGGATTTTAAATTGTATGGTTATAATCAGAGATTAACCCTAGAACACAATTGGATCATCGACGAATAAGCAATAAATTATTAAAATTAGAGGAGAAGACAGATGGAAGATATGAATCATGTTAAGGGGCGTATATTTGACATTCAAAGGTTTTCCATTCATGATGGGCCTGGCATTCGATCCATTGTCTTTTTAAAGGGCTGTTTCTTGCGTTGTAAGTGGTGTTGCAATCCAGAATCTCAAGAATATGCCATACAAACCATGGAAGTACAAGGCAAACTAAAAATTATAGGTAGAGATGTTACCGTATTAGAAGTAGTGGAAGAAGTAAAACGAGATATGCCATATTATAAGAGATCTGGTGGCGGCGTTACTTTGTCTGGTGGTGAAGCCTTATTTCAGCCAGAGTTTGGTTCAGCTCTACTTTGCGTATGTAAAGAAAATGGCATTAATACTGCAATGGAGAGCACAGGGAACGCTAAATTTGAGCATATTCAAATGTTTTTACCCCATTTAGATTTATATTTGATGGATATTAAACATATGAGCAATGCGAAACATAAGGAATATACAGGTGTATCGAATGAACTTATTTTAGAAAATGCGAGAAAAATTGCAGAGTCAGGGACCAAACTGATAATCCGTGTACCAGTCATTCCAGGGTTTAATGATACGAAGGAAGAAATAAGAGCCATTGCTACCTTTGCAAAAACACTTCCGAATGTGACAGAACTGCATTTACTGCCATACCATAGACTGGGTCAGGATAAATACGCTGGATTAAATAGGCCTTATGCCTTACAAGAGGCAATTCCTTTATCCAATGAACGTATGGAGGAGCTTTTAACAGTAGTTATCTCCTGTGGACTGGAGTCTCAAATTGGTGGATAATTAAAATGGCTGAATGTTTCAAATTTTTAAATTGGTATTATCATTACAATTTGTTAGTAATAAAAGGTTAAAATAGTGCTTTTAATGAAATGATTATAAGATATAGAAGTTTTTTGATATTTGACTTAAGTCTAAAATAAATTTGTTATAAACAAAAAAGGCGGTGGAAATTATGAATTTGCAGGACATTATAACCAACGAGAATAAAATGAGAATCATTCAGGAAATTGTCCCTGGTAAACAAATTACCATTGCACACGTCATTGCCAATCCTGACAAAAGCCTATATAAAAAATTAGGTTTAAATCCAGAGATTGATTACTCCAAAACTGCCATAGGTATTGTAACCTTATCTCCAAGTGAAACAGCAATCATTGCCAGTGACATTGCTATTAAGACATCAGGTGTTGAACTAGGATTTGTTGATCGATTTAGTGGGACTCTTATCGTAACAGGTAGTGTTTCTGAGGTGGAAACATCACTAAATGCAATCGTAGATTATGCAAAAGATAAGCTGAACTTTACAGTATGTGAGATTACAAGGACATGAGAAAGATCATACTTGTAGGCAGAAGTGAGACTGGCAAAACAACACTTACACAGGCTATGCGTGGTGAAACAATTCGTTATCAAAAAACCCAATACACCAATTATCATGATGTTATTATTGATACACCAGGGGAATATGCCGAAACAAAGATTCTAGCTGGTGCTCTTGCCTTATATTCTTATGAAGCAGATGTGGTTGGGTTACTTTTAAGCGCGAGAGAAGAATATTCATTATATAGTCCTAATATAACCTGCCTGGTTAACAGGGAGGTTATTGGTATTGTTACACAAATTGATCACAAAGATGCTCGTCCTAAAAGAGCTATAGAGTGGTTGAAATTAGCTGGTTGTGAGAAGATATTTTTAGTCAGCGCATTGACGGGTGAGGGAATAAAAGAACTTATAGAATTTTTGGACCAGTAATATGAATTACCAGAAACCATAATTAAAACTTTGAATGAAAGCTATTTACAATCTCATTTCTTAATAATACCATAGATTATGAGTCCAACATTAAAATTTGATCATTCATTAAAGTTGTATACAAATAGGAAGGAGACTGGAAAAAATTGAATCATGAACTACTAGCATTATTAAAGCAAATTACGCCAGAAGAACAACTTATTTTATCCGGTAATCATTCTGTTGAAAAAGAGCGCTATACAACTGGAAAAGAATTTGTAATTGATAGCAAGAAGATGCTTGAAAAGGGGCGATTAATTGATGTCAGAACTCACACCAGATATATACCTTTTCCAAAACATAAACATAATTATATAGAGATTATATATATGTGTACAGGAAGTACCACACACATGATCAATGATACCAGTAAGGTTGTGTTAAATGCAGGTGACTTATTGTTTCTGAATCAGAATTCTTATCAGGAAATCTTGCCTGCAGGAGAAAATGATATTGCTATTAATTTTATTGTGTTACCTGAATTTTTTGATGTGGCATTTACTATGTTAGATGGTGAGAATTTATTAAAAGATTTTATTATAGAAGCATTAAGACAGGATTCAGGTAAATCAAACTATCTTCATTTTAAGGTATCAGACATACTACCTATACAAAATCTTATGGAAAATATGATATGGTCATTAGTGAATAAACAACCCAATACTAGAAAAATCAATCAGACTACCATGGGACTTTTATTCTTACAATTACTTAATTATACGGATAAGATTCAACAACAGGAAAATGATCCATATGATAATTACATTGTACTTTCTGTGTTACGATATATAGAAGAAAATTATAAGGATGGAAGCCTAACAGGTCTTTCCCAGGAACTGAATCAGTCAGTATATTCCTTAAGTAAATTGATTAAAAGAAATACTGGGCATACTTACAAAGATTTGTTACAGACTAAGAAATTTAGCAAGGCTGTTGAATTACTTGGAAATACACAGCTATCCATATCTGATATTATCGCTGCGGTAGGTTATGATAATACCAGTTATTTTCATAGAGTATTTAAGAGTAAATACCACATGACACCTAATCAGTATAGGCACATATATAAAAAGACCTAACTGCTACCATGTTAAATTAAGAATAGTAAGCTTGATTGATGAAGGTATATTATTTATAGTTATCAAAAGTATTCATATTTTCATTTACATTTCAAATATATAAAATAATATTGTAGGCGATAAGTTAAGGGTAATGGAATGAGAAAATTCTTTCCATTACCCAATTTGTTTTTTGAAATTTATATAGTAAAATAACAACATTTTTCAGTTTTAATCACAAGTTGTTGCAATTTCTTTTAATCTATCAATGATTGGCAGATGTTGTGTACATAATTTTTCACATTTGCCGCAGTTGATACAAGTAGCAGCATCAGAGGCAGGTATATGCCAGTGCCATTTTAAACGACTATTCATATCATTGCCAAGTATGCTCTCATTATAAGCATCCATGAACTTAGGAATATCTATGTTCTTTGGACAATGTTTACAATAACCACATCCAGTACATAGATTATTTAAAGCCATACCTTTCTTCTCATACTCGTTATAAATTTCTTTTGCAGGTCTTTCTTTTAAGTCTGCTACTGCCTTACAGGCATCATCAATATGTGCTTTTGTTGTGCATCCCGCTAACGTAATTGTAATTTCCTTGTGAGATGCTACAAAGTTAAGGGCAGCTTGCGGCACAGTTAAGTCGGTTCCTTCTGTAAGGTATTCAAAAGTTTTTGGATTACCTGGTATTAAACCACCACCTAGGGGGTTCATTACCACCACACCCATACCTTTATGATAGGCAGCTTCAATTCCTGTCTGTCGGAATCTATAATTTAAAGCATTATATCCGATTAACATACCTTTAAATAGATCAGACTTAACAGCATCTTCTAATTCATCTCCCTGCATATGGGAGGAGAATACAATATTCCTTATTAATCTATCTTTTTTTGCTTCTTCAAAAAAACCATATAATGCATCGCATTGTTTGGAAAATGAGTCTAAGTTTAGTATGCACCATAAATGGTAGAAGTCTAAGTAATCCACTTTTAATCTGGTTAAAGTCGTTTCTAATCTTTTACGAAAATCATCTTTGGTATGCTTACCACCTACAGTACCCATATTTGTTTTAGAGGATATATAATAACTGTCTCTAGGTACTTGGCTTAGAGCCATGCCGGTAATTATTTCACTTTTATCCTGACAATAATAAGGAGCTGTATCAAAATAATTGATTCCTTTTTCATGTGCGTATAATGCAATTTCCGCACATTTTTCAAAATTTCCTGCAGTGACATCTTCATCGTCATATCTCATACAACCCATGCCGATGGCAGATACTTTCATATCGGTATTTCCATATTGTTTATAATACATGTTCAAAACCTCCAATCCATATCAGTATAACACAAATGATAGTTTATTCTCAATAGATTTTATGTTACCCTTATTGGAGTTGTAGTATATAATTAGTTATATTGTGAATAGTAACTCTTTTATTTTTACTAAATTGTAGTATAATTGGACCATATAATGATTTAAATAAGGAAGATACGATGGAGGTATTAGGTTGAAAGTTGGCAAGCACAAGGACAATGACAAAAGTAAGAATGTAGCGAAAAAAAAGAACTTTGGTATATTAAAAAAAGAAACACAAAAGAAAAATATGAAACATAACCTTCAAAATGAATGGTTTTATATGAGCCCTATAGAAGTGAGTGCCTCTATGATTGCTGAAGTTGCAAAAGAAGTTAATTATGGTGATATAGAACTTTGGGAGGAGTTGAATATATTAGAAATTACCTTAGGTGATGGTAAAAGTATAGATTTTGAACCACAAAGAGTTGAATTCAAAGATAAAGAAGATCAAGCTTTTGTGAATGAGCGTGAGATTAAGTCTATATTTGCTGTTACCTTTAGTCATTGTACGATAGATGAATTTAGACCCTTTGTTAAGTATTTATTAGATAAATGGAATGGTGTTTTTTGTGCAGATACATTTGATTTTAATCCAAGAATTGAAAACTCCAATTAGGAAGAGGTGAAGATGTTGAAAAAGAACGATAAGAAACAATCCCAAAAAGTATCAAACAAACTGGTATCCAATAAAAGCTTCTGGGTCATTACGATCTATATTATATTCTTAATCATTGATCATTTTGCATTAGATTCTAAAACAGGAGTAATCTGGGACAACCTTAAAAGCAGATGGTTAAAAATAAAAAAATTAATAATGAAATAAAAATTAAATGGTAATATTTAACTATGTTATACAAAAAAAGTGAATTTAAGTTAATATTTTTAATAATTTAGATAAATTTTTCTTGATGTCACCTTGCTAAAGTGATATACTGTCAAAGTATTAAAAGACATATGTCTTTGTCACGCGGATGATAAAGGCATATGTTTTCGGGGTAAAGACAAAAGGAGGATTTTTATATGAAAAAGAAAGTATTAGCGTTAGGTCTATGCGCTGTATTAGCTGTAGGCTTACTCAGTGGCTGCAGTACAAAAGAGACAAGCTCATCAGGTAATAAGGATGGCAATAGCAATGTAATTAAAATCGGTGTATTCGAACCATTAACAGGGGAGAATGGCGGCGGTGGTTATCAAGAAGTTTTGGGTATGAGATATGCGAATCAAGTATATCCTACCGTTGAAATTAATGGTACTACATATGATATTGAATTAGTTGAAGTTGATAATAAGAGTGATAAGACAGAGGCAATTAGTGCTGCACAGAGTTTAATCAGTGATGATGTTAGTGTTGTTCTTGGATCTTATGGTTCTGGTGTTTCTATAGCAGCTGGGGATTTCTTTAAAGATGCTAATATCCCTGCAATTGGTGCTTCTTGTACCAATCCACAGGTAACTCTTGACAATGAATATTATTTCCGTGTATGTTTCTTAGATCCTTTCCAAGGAACAGTAATGGCTAATTATGCAGCCCAATCTGGTGCTAAAACTGCGGCAGTCATAACCCAACTTGGTGATGACTATTCTTCAGGTCTTGGTAACTATTTTGTGGAGGCTTTTGTAGAGTTAGCTGGTAGTGGAGCTATCGTTTCTAATGAACAATTCCAAACCAATCAAACAGATTTTAAAGCTATATTAACTAATATTAAGGCTGCAAATCCTGATGTAATTTTTGCTCCTTCTTCTATAGCTACAGCGCCTTTAATTATTAAGCAAGCACGTGAACTTGGTATTACTGCAACTATAATGGCAGGAGATACTTGGGAGAATTCAACCATTATTGAAAATGCAGGCGAATATGCAGATGGTGTTGTATTATCTACATTTTACGATGAAGCAGACCCAGCTAATGAGGAAGGAAAAAACTTTGTCGAAGGATTTAAAAAATATTTAGTAGAAAACAAACAATCAGATATTATACCTGCCGTTTCAGCACTTGGATACGATGCTTACCTAGTTGCAATAAAAGCAATCAAAGAAGCAAATAGTACCGATACAACTGCAATTCGTGATGCAATCGAAAAAGTTCAACTTGATGGTGTAACTGGCTCTATTACATTTGACGAAAATGGTGATGCTAACAAAGACATGGCATTTATTAAGGTAATAAAAGATGGTGCATTTGAGTTCCTTAAAACTGTTAAAGTTGGAGAATAAGAACGATTAAGTAAGAATGATTTGTAAGTCATTCAACTTTTAGGACTGTCAGCTTATTTTGTGGCAGTCCCTATTACATTTAAAGACAATGACTTTTTGGAGGAGCAAGAATGAGTTTGGCTACATTTTTTCAACATGTCTTAACGGGTATATCTCTTGGTGGAGCTTATGCCTTAATAGCAATAGGATATACTATGGTATATGGTATACTACGCCTAATTAACTTTGCCCATGGAGATATTTTTATGGTGGCAGGGTACATCATGATTTTTGCCATGTCAAGTATGCCTTGGCAAGTGGCAATACCAGTAGTTTGTTTGATTACGATTTTAATTGGTGTAATCATTGAACGTTGTGCATATAAACCTTTAAGAACCGCACCTCGTATGTCAATTATGATTTCGGCAATTGGTGTTTCTTATTTGATTCAGAATTTAGCAACTTATCTTTTTACAGCACTTCCACGTGCTTATCCGGAGATACCTTTTTTAAAGAAAATATTCCACATTGGATCTGTTTCAGCATCCTTGGTTACTTTTGTAACACCGGTATTGTCCATTGTACTTGTTATAGGGTTGATGTTTTTAATTAATCATACCAAAGTTGGTATGGCCATGCGTGCAGTATCAAAGGATTTTGAAACTGCTCAATTAATGGGAATTCGTATCAATCGTGTAATTAGCACAACCTTTGTAATTGGTTCCTTTTTGGCAGCAATCGGATCAATTTTATATTTTACCGATCGTATGTCAGTAACACCTTTTAGTGGTACTTTGCCTGGACTAAAATGCTTTGTAGCAGCTGTACTTGGTGGTATAGGTAGCATTCCTGGTGCAGTGGTTGGTGGATTTATCATCGGTATCTGTGAAACTCTTTTAGTAGCACTTGGCTACTCAACCTTTAGTGATGCATTTACATTTTTATTATTGATTATTATCCTATTATTTCGTCCAACTGGTTTGTTTGGCGAGAAGAATATTGATAAGGTATAGGAAAGGGGTTCATATGAAGAAGTTAAATAAGAGACTATACTCTATCATTCTATTGGCACTCGTTTTTGCCTTATTATTCTTTTTAGAATTAAATAAACGACAGTATGGTATGGCCTACACAGTGTTACAAAAAGGTATGATTTTAGCAGTTGTTGCAGTATCTATGAATCTTGTGACTGGTTTTACAGGACTATTTTCCCTGGGCCAAGCAGGATTCATGGCTATTGGTGCTTACATAACGGCAATATTTTTAATTCCTTTAGACAGTATTGAAGGCGTTTATTATATTAGTGGTGTATCACCTGTCATCACTGCATTTAAAGGTGTTTTAGAAAATGGTCCCATATGGGTCCAAGCGCTAATCCCATACCTTGGCTTAATCGCTGGTGGTCTGGTAGCAGCAATATTTGCTGGATTAATTGGACTTCCAGTACTTAGATTAAAAAGTGATTATTTAGCCATCGCTACCTTAGGCTTTTCAGAAATTATTAGAGCAGTCATTGCAAGTCCTCAGATGGATACAATCACCAATGGTTCCTATGGATTAAAACGTATTGAAGGATTTTCCTCTATTATACAGACTTTTGTGATTGCTGCTGTTTGCATTTCACTCATGATTCTATTAATTCGTAGTACTTATGGTAGAGCTTTTAAAGCGATTAGAGAAGATGAAATAGCCGCAGAAGCTATGGGTATTAATCTTTTTAAACACAAACAATTATCCTTTATTATTGGCTCTTTCTTTTCTGCAGTTAGTGGCGGTATGCTTGCTATGTTTATGCGTTCCATTGATTCTAAAACTTTTAGTATTTCTTTAACTTATGATATTTTATTAATTGTAGTTATTGGTGGAATTGGTAGTGTAACCGGTAGTATTATTGGTGCCATCCTTGTAACGGTTAGTAAGGAATGGTGGCTTAGATTCTTTGATGCACCTTTATTTATTGGAGATTTTCAGGTGCCATTATTTAGAACAGGATTTCGTATGGTAGTATTCTCTATACTTCTTATGATTGTTGTTTTATTCTATCAAAGAGGTATTATGGGTAAAAACGAATTTTCCTGGGAGGGCTTAATTCATTGGTGTAAAGGATTACTAAGTCGGAAAAAGAAGACCTCAAGTAAAGGAGGTTTAGAAAATGGGAAATAATATATTACAAGTACAAGATATTACAATGCAGTTTGGTGGTGTTGTTGCTGTCAATAACCTTTCCTTAGAAGTGAAAAAAGGTGAAATTGTATCCTTAATTGGTCCTAATGGAGCTGGTAAAACCACTGCATTTAACGTGATCACAGGAGTATATGCACCAACCAATGGTATGATATCTTTTGAAGATAAGATGATAACTTCTAACTACCCACAAGGTAATATGAAGAAAATCTATGCTGGAGATAATGCTGGTAAATATACAAAGGTTATGAAGAAAACACCTGATCTTATTACGAAACTTGGTGTGGCAAGAACTTTTCAAAACATTCGTTTATTTAAAGAATTGACAGTCTTTGATAATGTATTAATTGCGAAACACATGAGAGCAAAAGCTAACTTTTTATCAGCTACCCTTGGACTTAATTACAAAGAAGAGCAGCAGATGCGTAAAGAGACAATGGAATTGCTAGATATATTAGGACTTTGCCAAGTGAAGGATGAGATTGCAAGTTCCCTTCCTTATGGACAACAAAGACACTTAGAAATCGCACGTGCCCTTGCTACTCATCCAAAATTATTGCTTCTGGATGAGCCAGCTGCTGGTATGAATCCACAGGAAACAGATGAATTAACTATGTTTATTCATGAAATCAGAGATAAATTTGATCTGACAGTGTTTATGATAGAACATCATATGGATTTGGTTATGGAAATTTCAGATCGAATATATGTATTAGATTTTGGTAAATTAATCGCACATGGTACACCAGATGAGATCCAATCAAATCAACGTGTTATTGAAGCTTATTTGGGGGTACAAGAAGATGAGTAAAAAAAATATATTAACATTAGATAATTTAAGTATTTCCTATGGTGGTATAAAGGCAGTAAAAGGCGTTAGTCTAACTGTACCAGAAGGTGAAATAGTTACATTAATAGGTGCCAATGGTGCAGGAAAAAGTACCATACTTAGAACCATTGCAGGTTTGGTTCGCCCAGAAAGTGGTTTGGTTCATTTTTATGAAGAGAATATTACTGGAAGTCTTAGCAATACCATTGTTGAAAAAGGCGTAACTTTAGTTCCTGAAGGCAGACACGTATTCCCAAACCTAACTGTTCTTGAGAACTTAAAAATAGGTGGATACTTACGAAAAGATAACCTTGAGGATGATATCAATCGAGTTTATCAAATGTTTCCAAGGCTAAAAGAACGTTCTTGGCAAATGTCTGGAACTTTATCTGGTGGGGAGCAACAGATGCTAGCGGTAGGTCGCGCCCTTATGAGTAAACCAAAAGTTATCATGATGGATGAACCCTCCCTTGGCCTTGCACCCTTAATTGTGAATGATATTATGAGTATTATTAAAACAGTAAACACCGAAGGCATGACAATTCTATTAGTGGAGCAAAATGCGAACTTGGCGTTAAAGATAGCACATTTAGGCTATGTTATGGAAACAGGTCGTATTACATTACAAGGAACTGGTGCTGAGCTCTTAAACGATGCATCAGTTAAGGCAGCTTATCTAGGTAAGGCAAAGAAAAAATAGTACTAAAAAATATTTTATTTTCATATTGACAAAATTTAGTGAATAGGATATGATAATAAATAATTTAACGAATTAAACCGATGAACAAGAGAATTAAGTAGAGGAAAGCCTCACAGAGAATCGTTTCATGGTGGGAGAACGATAGGCAGAAGTATAGTATACTTCGTAGAATTTACTGAATGGACTTGTGAGGGTGGCTTGAAACCAATTCACTTGGAAGTAGATGTCAACGGGTTCCCTTTCCGTTACCAGTTGGGTGTATATGATTGTATACAATGAGAGTGGGTGCTTATAGCACCAATATGGGTGGTACCGCAGAGATTGAAGTCTTTGTCCCTTAAGTTTATTAAGGGATAGAGGCTTTTTTTTATTGGAATGAAATAGGAGGATAGGATATGGAGTTAATTACGAATTACGAAGAATTAAAAGGTTTTGAAAAGGAATACAATCGTATTCCCATTGTTGGTGAAATGTTTGCAGATATAACTACACCAATTTTGTTATTACAAAAACTTGCGGAGGTAGACAAGAATTTCTTTCTATTAGAAAGTGTTGAGGGCGGCGAACATTTTGGTAGATATTCTTTTCTAGGGTATGAACCAATTCTTCGAATTACTTGTAAAGGGAACACCGTACAGTACCTACAAGATCAGGTAATAAAAAAGATAGATGATACACCTATGGGTGCAATAAGGAATCTAATCAAAGATAATAATGCACCTAGAATGGCAGGTTTACCAACCTTTACAGGCGGATTGGTGGGATACTTCTCTTATGAAATGATTAAGTATGCAGAACCTAAGTTATCCATAAAGGAGAGTGAGTTTAATGATTATGATTTTATGTTCTTTGATAAGGTAATTGCCTTTGACCACCTAAAGCAAAAGATTATTATCATCGTCAATTATAATGCAAAAGAAAAAGAAGAAGGTTATAATAAGGCACTTTCTGAATTATATAAAATGGAGACTATTATCCAGAATAATGTCCCAGTGAAACCAACTTCTCCAAATGAAAAGATAGATTTTACATGTAATATGACAAAAGAAGAATACGCTACACTTGTAGAAAGAACAAAACAATATATAAGAGAGGGCGATATTTTTCAAGCAGTCATATCAAGAAGGTTTGAGGCAATGATGAAGGGGAGTTTATTACATGCATACCGTGTACTTCGTACCACCAATCCATCACCTTACATGTATTTTATACAAAATAATGAATTACAAATTACTGGAGCCTCCCCAGAAACCATGGTAAAGCTTTTGGATGGCAAGTTAACTACTTTTCCAGTAGCTGGCACTAGACCTAGAGGAAAGACAGAAGAGGAGGATAAAAATCTTGAAGCAGAACTAATGGCAGATGAAAAGGAACTTTCAGAGCATAATATGTTAGTTGACCTGGCTAGAAACGATATAGGTAAGATATCCACTTTTGGCAGTGTAAAAGTTGAGGAATATATGAAGATACACAGATTTTCTAAAGTAATGCATATAGTAAGTATTGTAAACGGAAGGATTTCCCCAGATAAAGATGGTTGTGATACCATTGGTGCTGTCTTACCCGCAGGTACTCTCTCAGGAGCGCCAAAATTTAGAGCTTGTGAGATTATCGATGAGTTAGAACCTGTAGCAAGAGGTGTTTATGGGGGTGCCATAGGTTATTTGGATTTATCTGGTAATCTAGATGTTTGTATCGCGATTAGAACTGCAGTGAAAAAAAATGACAAAGTATTTGTTCAGGCAGGTGCTGGTATTGTAGCAGATAGTATACCAGAAAGAGAATATGAAGAATGTGCAAACAAGGCAGGTGCTGTAATCGAAGCAATTAAACGTGGAGGGGAGATATAGAAATGATATTATTAATTGATAACTATGATAGCTTTTCCTACAACTTGGTACAATTAATTGGTACCATTGCAAAAGATACAACAATTAAAGTTATTAGAAATGATGAGATGTCAGTTGAAGAAATTGAAGCATTAAAACCTTCTCACATTATATTATCACCAGGACCTGGCAGACCAGTAGATGCAGGAGTATTAGAAGAAGTGGTAAGGAAACTGCAAGGTAAAGTGCCAATACTTGGTGTATGTCTTGGACATCAGGGGATATGTGAAGCATTTGGGGCAACCATTACATATGCAAGTACATTAATGCACGGTAAACAAAGCCTTGTAAATATAAGTGAGGATAAAATATTTAAAGGACTTAATGAAACAATTTTAGTTGGCAGATATCATTCCCTGGCGGTTAAGGATGATTCTTTGCCTGCAGAAGTAGTGATTATAGGTTGTGCTTTAGATGGTGATATCATGGCAGTAAAGCATAGAGAATACAATATTTATGGAGTACAATTTCATCCAGAATCTGTATTGACACCAGTTGGTGCAGTCATAATGGAGAATTTTCTAAGTTTATCATAAGGTTAGGGTGGCAATAGGCAAATATCTATAAGATGCATGAATAGGAGTGAATGAAATTCAATCTAGAAAGGGGTCAAAATTATGATCAAAGAGGCAATCCATAAACTTGTTGCAAAAGAGGATTTAACTTATGAAATAGCGGAAGGTGTTATGAATGAAATAATGAGTGGTGAAGCTTCTGGAATTCACATTGGAGCATATCTTACGGGCCTAAGAATGAAAGGTGAAACAATTGAAGAAATTACTGCAAGTGCTGCAGGCATGAGGAAACATTGCACCAGACTGTTACACAATATGAATGTGCTGGAAATTGTTGGTACAGGTGGAGATGAAGCTTTTACTTTTAATATTTCCACTACAGCTGCATTGGTGGTATCTGCGGCTAATATTCCAGTTGCTAAACATGGCAATAGAAGTATTTCTAGTAAGTGTGGAGCTGCAGATGTTTTAGAAGCATTGGGTGTTAATATTATGATTAGTCCTGCAAAAAGTGCAGAGATTTTAAAGGAAATTGGCCTATGTTTTATGTTTGCACAAACCTACCATTCAGCCATGAAATATGTAGCACCTGTTAGAAAAGAGTTGGGTATACGTACAATTTTTAATATATTAGGTCCTTTGGCTAATCCAGCTGGTGCTAATATGCAATTATTAGGAGTATATGATAAATCCTTAGTAAAACCTTTGGCCAATGTATTAGCAAACCTTGGAGTAAATAGAGCACTAGTGGTATATGGTAATGATGGCTTAGATGAAATATCACTGAGTGCTACCACAGAATGTTGTGAAATCAGAGATGGAGTCATTTCAAGCTATACCTTAGAACCAGAACATTTTGGACTGAGCCGATGTAAAAAAGAAGATTTATCTGGTGGAGATCCACAAGATAATGCGGAAATTACAAGAAGTATATTAAATGGTGAAAAGGGTCCTAAAAGAGATGCAGTAGTTATGAACGCTGCAGCTTGTATCTACTTAGTAAGAGATAATATTACAATGAGAGAAGCTGCTGATATTGCCAATGATTTAATAGATAGTAAAAAGGCGCTAAGGCAATTGGAGGAATTTATCAGGATTTCCAATCATTAAACAAATAGTAGACGATTCAGTAAGAAAGGTTGTTCTTATGATACTTGAAACAATAATAAATGCAGTAAAAGTTAGAGTTGAGAAAGATAAAGAAGCCATCCCTTACTCTGCCATGAAATCCATGGCCGAGAACCTTAGTAGTACAACGAAGGATTTTCCTTTTGAAAAGGCTTTTTGCACAAATAATATGCATTTTATTTGTGAAATAAAAAAAGCCTCTCCATCAAAAGGTGTGATTGATGAAGTGTTCCCCTATTTAAAAATTGCGAAAGAATATGAAGATGCCTCTGCCACTTGCATATCAGTTTTAACTGAACCAGATTTTTTTAAAGGCAGTGACATATATCTAACAGAAATTAAAAGAGCTGTATCTATTCCATTAATTAGAAAGGATTTTATTATAGATCCCTACCAGATTTACCAAAGTAAAGTAATAGGAGCAGATTGCATTTTACTAATATGTTCTATATTAGATGACAATGAACTAACGCAGTACTTGCATTTATGCGATGATTTAGGGCTTTCGGTATTGGTAGAAGCACATGATGAAAAGGAAGTACATAGAGCAGTTAATTGTAGAGCACGCATGATTGGCGTGAATAATAGAGACTTAAGAACCTTTCAAGTAGATATCAATAACAGTATCAGGCTTAGAAAATTAGTTCCTGAGAATATCATTTTTATTGCAGAAAGCGGTATTTCCACTAATCAGGATATAAAGGCCCTTAAAGAGGCCAAGGTAAATGGTGTATTAGTTGGAGAAACTTTAATGCGTGCTAAAAATAAATCAAAAATGCTAGAGGAATTACGTGGGGTATCTAAATTGTAAGCCTCATAGTTCCTTACAAATCTGTTAAAGCGTTTCAGACATTAGTAGAGAGGAGAGATTTATGACTAAGATTAAGATATGTGGTCTAAAAAGAATAGAAGATATACACCTTGTCAATGAATGTCTTCCAGATTATATCGGTTTTGTATTTGCTGGTAGTAAGCGTAGAATTGATAGGCTTACTGCCATGGAACTTAAAAAGGAATTAGATCCTTCTATCCAAGCTGTTGGCGTTTTTGTCAATGAACCTATAGAACATATTGTGGCGTTATGTGAGAGTAATTGCATTGATATCATACAACTTCATGGTGGGGAGGATAATGCCTACATTCATTTACTAAAAAAGAAAGTAAGTACGCCTATCATTAAAGTAATTGGAGTGGAACCTACTATGAAATCAGAGGAGCTTAGGGAGCATTTAAGTTACAAGGCATATCCTACTGAATTTGTCATGTATGACGCGATGGTAAAAGGCCAACATGGAGGAAGCGGTATTGCTTTCGATCATAACCTGCTAAATAATCAGCAGAATGCATTTTTTTTAGCAGGGGGATTAGATGCCAATAATGTTACAAAGGCCATTAAGATCTGTAATCCCTACTGTGTAGATGTTAGTAGTGGGGTTGAGACTGATGGGTTTAAAGATCGGTTAAAAGTTAGAGATTTTATACTAGCGGTAAGAGGAATTACAAAAACAGAAAGGAAATGAGAATGAAAAAAGGTAGATTTATGCAGTATGGAGGACAATACGTCCCAGAAACTTTAATGAATGCAGTTCATGAGGTTGAACAAGCTTATGAATTTTATAAAAATGATCCTGATTTTAATGAAGAATTGAATACACTTTACAGTGAGTATGCCAACCGTCCATCTATGCTTTATTATGCCAAAAAAATGACAAATGACCTAGGCGGTGCAAAAATATATTTGAAACGTGAAGACTTAAACCATACAGGTTCACATAAAATCAACAATGTATTAGGGCAGGTGCTTTTAGCAAAAAGAATGGGCAAAACCAGAGTCATTGCAGAGACAGGAGCAGGTCAACATGGGGTTGCAACAGCTACAGCTGCCGCACTTATGGGACTTTCTTGTGAAATATTTATGGGTAAGGAGGACACAGAACGACAAGCACTTAATGTATTTCGTATGGAACTTTTAGGAGCTAAGGTCCACCCAGTTACGAGTGGCACTATGACTCTAAAAGATGCAGTAAATGAAACCATGCGTGAATGGACTAAAAGAGTGGAGGATACTTTATATGTATTAGGTTCTGTAATGGGTCCACATCCTTTTCCCACTATAGTTAGGGACTTTCAGAAGATAATTGGCACAGAGATCAAAGAGCAAATAAAAATAAAAGAAAACAAACTACCTGATGTAATTATTGCATGTGTTGGTGGTGGAAGTAATGCTATGGGTGCCTTTTATGAATTCTTAGAGGATAAAGAAGTGGAATTAATTGGCTGTGAAGCTGCCGGTCTTGGTGTTGATACGCCTAAAAATGCTGCAACTATATCCAATGGCAGTGAGGGTATATTCCATGGTATGAAGTCAATATTTTGTCAGGACGAGTATGGACAGATTGCACCTGTTTATTCCATATCGGCAGGACTTGATTATCCAGGAATTGGTCCAGAACATGCCATGCTTCATCAAAATGGCCGAGCAAAGTATGTTCCAATAACAGACAGTGAGGCAGTAGAAGCTTTTGAATACTTGTCAAAAACAGAAGGGATTATTCCTGCAATAGAAAGTGCCCATGGTGTAGCTTATGCCATGAAGCTAGCTAAAACCTTACCGAAAGATAAAATAATTGTCATAAATTTATCTGGCAGAGGAGATAAAGACGTTGCTGCAATTGCAAGATATAAGGGGGTAAACATAAATGAGTAGAATAAGTAATGCATTTATAAATAAAAAAGCATTTATAGCCTTTATCACAGGAGGGGACCCTGATTTAGATACGACGGAAAAATTAATCTACGCAATGGAATCTGCAGGTGCTGATTTGATTGAAATAGGAATTCCTTTTTCTGATCCAATTGCAGAGGGAGTTGTAATTCAAAGTGCAAATGAAAGGGCATTAAGTGCCGGTACAACCACAGATAAAATATTTGATTTGATAGAAAAAGTAAGAAAAAAAGTAACAGTACCTCTTGTTTTTCTTACGTATATGAATCCGATTTATACTTATGGGAAAGATAAATTTCTATCTAATTGCAAAAAGTGCGGTGTAGATGGTATCATCGTTCCAGATGTTCCTTATGAAGAAAAGGAAGAATTAGAGCCAGAGTGTCTTAAATATGGAGTTGATTTAATAACCTTGATAGCACCCACCTCTAAGGAGAGAATCAAACAAATTGCAAAGGATGCAAAGGGTTTTATCTATTGTGTTTCATCTTTGGGGGTAACAGGGGTACGATCTGAAATTAAGACTGATATTTCTTCAATGATTTCCCTTGTAAGGGAAGTTAGTAGTACCCCTTGTGCAATCGGTTTTGGTATATCTACACCAGAGCAAGCAGAGAGTTTTGCACAATTAGCTGATGGTGTTATCGTTGGAAGTGCAATCGTAAAGATAGTAGAGCAGTATGGAAGAGATGCTCTTTGGCCAGTAATGAGTTACATAAAATCCATGAAAAATGCGATAAACTAAATATGAAGTAATGATAATTTATAGGGAAATATAAATATTATATTTCCCTATATTTACTTTTCTAATATTTTTCTATTACTTACTTTCAAACTGTTCTCATTAATATCTATCTTATTTTATATCCATATATATATCTATACCTACTTTTACCTTTTCAAAACTTAGGGTAAAGTTATTCTCGGTTATATGTAAAATAATGGAATAGAGAAACAAAAAAGGGTAAACCTCTTTTATGATAAGTTACCAGACTTATAAATCATAAAAAGAAAGGTGTACCCCTATGTATAAAAGTATAATACATTTTATTAAAAATGAAACATGTGAGATGGAAAAATTTATAAAAAGCTTTGTGTCTGGTGAAAAGGACATGGATGAATTGTCGAATTACCTTAGTAACAGAGCAAATGAGCTAGTAAAGAGTATGATAACCGAGATATTTGAGCAAATGGATGAAGATATCCGAGAGAGTACCGTTCGCATATCAGAGGGTTGGACTGTGGAACAGAATAATGAAGTAAAAAAACTCATGTTACCTATCGGTGAAATTACCTATCATCGCACCAGATATACTTCAAAGAAAACTCAAAAATCGATATGCTTGTTGGATGAGTTGATTGGTGTGGAAGGGCATCAAAGGATAAGCTTAGGTGCAGCTGCAGCTATCTTAGAAGAAGCAATTGAAAGCAGCTACAGAAAAGGAGGACTTCATGCTAGCCTGACGGATCAGGTTAGTAAACAAGCAGTAAAAAATCTAGTACACAGTCTTCCAGAAGAAATGCCATTATTAGAAGGTTTGAAAGAAAAGAAAAAGCTCAAAACTCTTCATATCGTAGCGGATGAAGATCATGTTGCTGCACAATTTTTAGTAAAGAAAGGCGATGTTAGAGGAGATGCAAACGGGAAAGTAGACAATACCCTAATGCCAAAACTAATCTGTGTATTTGAAGACATCATAAATGAGAGCGGAGAAAAATCTAAGAGTAAGAGGCATCGTCTTATTGGTAAACATTATTTTTGTGGGATTCATAAAGGGAGTAAGAACAATGAGAAGTTATGGCAACAAGTGTCGGATTATATCGCAACCGTTTATGATATAGATTATCTTGACAGAATTTATATCTCAGGAGATGGAGCAAGATGGATAAAAGCAGGATGTGAGGTGCTAGAAAAATCTAAATTTGTACTAGATAAGTTTCACATGGAGAAATATATAAATCGAGCTGTAGTACATCTGTTTGATAGTGCTAGTGATGTCAAAAGTGAAATCTATGAGGCGTTGTATAGTAAGGATAGGAAAAGTACGAGAGAGATATTTGGAAGAATACTTGCAGTTACAGAAAACGAAAATAAATATAAAGAAGTGGAAGAATCGCTTAACTATCTTATGAACAATTGGGAGGGAATCACCATTCGCGTTGATGATGCAGGTGCTGTATGGGGTTGCTGTGCGGAAGGGCAGATTAGTCATATGCTATCAGATCGTTTGAGTAGCAGACCTATGGGCTGGAGTGAACTAGGCGCTGATCGGATATCAAAACTGAGAGCCTATAAAGGGAACGGAGGAAAGGTAATCGATCTTCTGAAGTGGAAAAAAGACCATCAGGAGAAAGAAGAACGGATACAAAAGAAGGACGAAATGGTGAAAGACCTGAGACAAAAAAGTGCAGCGAGGAATTATGCAGAACCATTACAGGCTACGATACCTGGATTGGAGCAGGAAAGTATGAAGTGGATGAGAGACATCATTAATAGTAAGTGGGTAATTTAAAAGTTCTTAAATAATAAAATGAAATCCGATAAGGAGGCCACCAGTATTTAAAATTAGTCATAAAAATCCCGGTGGCTAATGCTTATAACCACCAGGATTTACTTTATTCTATCGGCATTTAGATTATAACCAAGTTTTTAACAGTTATTCTGGAGGCCGGGTGTGGGCAGAGCCCACAAAAGAAGATCATTTCAGTAATGTAGAATATAAAGTAGTGAAACATGGTTAAACTAATATATTAGTCTAAAAGATCATAAAGGGATTACTCCGACCATTATTCCCGAGAGTAAATTGACGCTATCTTTTCAAAAGTAACATATTGTTATGATTAATTATATGTGTTATTATACTTGTAATGAATTATGGTTATATTGTTATACGATGGAATTTTACATATTTTAAGGATATTAGGCAAAGGAAAGGTACTAGAATGAAATTACTTCAAGAAAGAATCAGAAAAGACGGACTTGTAAAAAAAGGCAATGTTTTAAAGGTAGATAATTTTTTAAATCATCAAATGGATATTTCTTTATTTAATGAAATTGGCAAGGAATTTAAGAGAATCTTTGCAGACTGTGATATAAATAAAATATTAACCATTGAAGCATCTGGTATTGGCATTGCTTGTATTGTTGCTCAGTATTTTAATGCACCTGTAGTATTTGCTAAAAAAGCACAGAGCATTAATATTGATGGAGAGGTTTATTCTACAAAAATCGAATCTTTTACGCATAAGAAAACTTATGATGTAATTGTATCCAAAAAGTTCTTAAGCCCAGAGGATAGGGTGCTAATCATTGATGATTTTCTTGCTAATGGATGTGCTTTAGCTGGTTTGATTGATATTGTAAGAAGTTCTGGTGCAAAGATTGAAGGTACTGGTATTGTAATTGAAAAAGGTTTTCAAAGTGGTGGAGAAATGATTAGATCCATGGGTGTTCGATTGGAATCTTTAGCAATTGTGGACGAGATGGACGAAGATGGAAACATTATATTTAGAGAATAAGTGAAGAGTTATTCTTTATAATTTTTTAGCAAAGAAGTTACTTCAATAGCTTTTAAGGTCCGCCAAAGTAACAATAGGCGGATTTTATTTGTTTATAAACACTGTTAGAATACCATATTTATATAGACGCATAACTTAGTAAAGGGAATTTCCTTATAGAAATAACTTACAAAGATAGGAGTCATTTATGAAACAAATAATATATTATTTAAAACCATATGGTTTTAGAATGCTTTATGGCTTTTTGATAAAAGTACTTGGTACATTTATGGATCTTGGGCTTCCCTGGGTTTTAGCATATATCATTGATGAAGTTATCCCTTTAAAACAGGTGAATATGGTTCTATTATGGGGTCTAATTATGCTACTGTTGTCCATTGGTGCCAGAGTTTTTAATATTATGGCCAATCGTATGGCGTCTAGAGTAGCAGCAGATTCTGTTAGAGCTATAAGACATGATTTATTTAAAAAAATTCTGGATTTATCAGGTTCACAAGTTGACAGACTATCGATACCCTCCTTGGTGTCTAGAATGACTTCGGATACCTATAATATTCATCATATGGTTGGAATGATGCAAAGACTCGGTGTAAGAGCGCCTATTATTTTGATTGGTGGTATCATTATTACTTCAACTTTAGAGCCAGTTTTAACATTAATTTTAATAGGAATTTTGCCGTTGCTTGGAATAGCTGTTTACTGGGTTTCTAAAAAGGGAATTCCACTTTATACCTTAAGTCAATCAGCATCTGATAAGATGATCCGAGTTGTAAGAGAAAATATTACAGGTATTAGAGTCATAAAGGCATTATCAAAGTCTTCCTATGAGAATCGACGTTTTCAGTCAGCTAATGACGAATTGGTGAAGAGAGAGTTAAAGGCTGGATCAACTATGGCTACAATAAATCCTATTATGAATCTATTACTCAATGTTGGATTAACACTTGTAGTGGTATTCGGTGCTTATCGTGTAAATAGTGGTGCATCTGAAGTTGGTAAGATTGTAGCCTTCTTGTCGTATTTTACTATGATCCTAACTGCTGTGATGATGATTACAAAAATATTTGTAATACTTTCTAAGGCAACTGCATCCGCAGGACGTATTTCAGAAGTATTAAACAGTGAGGATGAACTCATTACTATGAGTGTAGAACAGCATCCGACAAAGCCAGACAACAAGAAAATACATATTGAATTTGACCATGTGACATTTAAGTATACTACTTCTTCTAATAATAATTCTTATAACAATAGTATCAGCAGTCGTATTAGTAATGCAGAATACAATAAAACTACTTCTGTAGAAAATGATTCTACATCTGTAGAAAATATTACTTTTCAGATGAAACAAGGGGAAAGCCTAGGAATTATAGGCGCAACAGGATCTGGAAAAACTACTTTGATCAATTTGTTAATGAGATACTATGATATTACAAAAGGTGGTATCTATATGAATGGTAGAAATATAAAAACGATTCCTCTAACACAACTAAGGCAGAAATTTGGGGTGGTATTTCAAAACGATACTATATTTGCAGATTCCATACTTGGTAATATTAATCTAAACAGAGGTGTGTCATTAGCAGAAGCTACACAAGCAGCCGAGGATGCACAGGCAGCTGAATTTATTCATGAACTTGAATCCACCTATGATTATTCTGTTGCAATCAAAGGTGCGAATTTAAGTGGTGGTCAAAAACAAAGACTTTTAATCGCAAGAGCATTAGCCGATAAACCCGAGATATTGGTATTAGATGATTCTTCAAGTGCTCTTGATTATAAAACAGATGCCAAACTTAGAAATGCAATAAGAAATCATTATAAAAATACTACAACAATTATGGTAGCACAAAGAATAAGTTCAATTATGTATATGGATCAGATTCTGGTAATGGAGGATGGAAAAATTATTGGACAGGGAAAACATGAGGATTTATTAGAAAATTGTGGTGTTTACCATGAGATTTACCAATCCCAGATGGGAAGTTCATAACTAAAATACTGTATGATGCAATTTAAGTTCATAAACATTTTTAGTAATAGTAGCAAACATATTCATATCAATATATGTATGTAACGATGCAGATTGGGGGTCCCACATGAAGTCTAATAATAAAAATAATCGAAGTAATAAAAATAATCAAAGTGATAAAAAAAAGAATAGCAATCAAAGTAATCAAAATAATAAAATAAATACTCAAAATAAACACATAAATGAGTATGAACAAACATCAAAAGATTATAAACCAAGAGACACAAAATCAATCATAAAAAGGCTGAGTATGTATTTGTATCGGGATAAATGGAGATTATTATTTGCCATATCTCTTACAATAATTAGTAACCTACTTGCGTTAGTTGGTCCAATGCTTTCAGGTTATGCAATTGATGCCATAGAACCTGGCAAGGGAAGAGTTATTTTTCAAAAGGTATTTTATTATGCTGGATGGATGATTCTATTTTATGTGATTTCATCGATTTTATCTTATTGTTTATCCATACTAATGCTTCGAATCAGCCAGAAGGTTACAAAAAAGATGCGAGAAGACGTATTTCATAAGCTAACAGAATTACCTGTTGGTTACTATGATACCAGACAGGCAGGAGATATCATAAGTCGTATCTCTTATGACATAGACGTAATTAGTACTTCACTATCTACTGACGTGGTGCAAATATTAGCAAGTGTAATTACTGTTATAGGTTCATTTATTATGATGGTTATTATATCGCCTCCTCTAGTGTTAGTTATGCTAGTTACCATACCACTATCAATCTGGTATACAAAATATATGTCCGGAAAAGTTAGACCATTATTTAGTATTCGCTCTGAAAAGTTAGGGCAACTAAATGGTTATGTAGAGGAAATGGTTTCTGGTCAAAAAACAATAAAAGCTTATGCAAGAGAACAAGCTATATTAGAAGATTTTGATCAAATAAATAATGAATCTGTTGAAGCATACTATAACTCAGATTATTATGGAAGTATTGTAGGGCCTACGGTTAATTTTATTAATAATTTATCCTTATCCCTTGTAACGGTATTTGGTGCCTTATTATATTTATTTGGGTATCTGACTGTTGGAAATATATCCTCCTTTGTTCTTTACTCTAGGAAATTTTCAGGGCCGATTAACGAGACTGCAAATATTGTGAGTGAATTGCAATCTGCGGCAGCGGCAGCTGAACGAGTATTTAAAATCCTTGATGAAGAACCAGAAAAAACAGATCAATCTTCTGCCACAGAGCTTATAGAAGTTAGTGGAGAAGTAAAATTAAATCATGTAACTTTTGGATATGTAAAAGATAAGATGATAATAAAAGACCTAAGTCTAGAAGCGAAGGAAGGTAATTTGATCGCTATTGTAGGGCCCACAGGTGCAGGAAAAACCACAATCATTAATTTACTCATGCGTTTTTATGATGTTGATGAAGGAAGTATTGTAATCAATGAGAAAGATATCAGAGAATATACAAGAAAAAGCCTTAGAAAAGCATTTACCATGGTATTGCAAGATACCTGGGTGTTTCATGGTACAATTTTTGATAACATAGCCTATGGGCTGGAAAATGCTACCATGAAGGAAGTGATTGAGGCTGCCAAAGCAGCAAAAATTCATTCCTATATAACTAAGTTACCAGAGGGCTACCAAACTATATTAAATGAAGACGGTATGAATATTTCTAAAGGTCAAAAACAACTTCTTACCATTGCAAGAGCCATGTTAATGGAAGCTAAAATATTAATTCTTGACGAAGCTACCTCTAATGTGGATACTAGAACAGAAATTCAAATCCAGGCAGCAATGAGAAAGTTAATGGCAGATAAGACATGTTTTGTAATTGCTCATAGACTATCAACGATTCAAAATGCAGACCTAATATTGGTTGTGGATCAAGGAAATGTGGTAGAGCAGGGAACGCATATAGAGTTAATGGAGCAAAAAGGCTTTTATCATCAATTGTATTCCTCCCAATTTCAATAATAATCTATTATGATCTACAAAGCAAAAACCCTGACTAAGGCGTTGAAATGAATACAAGGGCTTTTGCCATACTATTCATATTATGAAATTACAAGAAGAATAGTACTTAGCTTGAAATTTATCACGAATCAATCAAATAATTGAACATAGCTTAAAATTTAGCTTGCTTATTTACATATTTATTAGTAAAATATAAGAAGTCTTCTTCCTGGAAGGAATTATAACGGAAGGTATGAAAGTATGAAAAATATCAAGGAACATATCAAACTAAATCAATTTAAACCAGTATATTTATTGTATGGTACAGAAAGCTATTTGAAGAAACTATATAAAAATAAGCTTAAGGAAGCTATGATTGGTAACGGAGATGATATGAATTTTTCTTACTTTGAAGGAAAACAAGTAAACGTCTCTAAAGTGGTTGACATTGCCAATACCTTGCCCTTTTTTAGTGAGAGAAGATTAATCCTTATTGAAAATAGTGGGTATTTTAAAAATCAAAACGATTTAGCAGATTTCATTAAATTATTTCCACACACTACCCATGTTGTATTTGTTGAAAGTGAAGTAGATAAACGAAATCGACTATATAAAGCTGTCAAAGACATTGGCACCATATCAGAAATGAATGGAATGGATGAGAATAATTTAAAATTGTGGGTTACTTCCATACTAGGTAAGGATAAAAAGAAGATAACTGGTGAAACTATTTTACATTTTTTAAGTAAAGTGGGAACAGATATGGAAAATATTCAAAATGAAGTTGAGAAACTTAGTTGCTATGCCTATGACAGAGATATCATCACTATAAAGGATATCGATGAGGTATGTACATCACAAATATCTGGTAAAATATTTCAGATGATTGATGCGATTGGCAGTAAAAATCAAAATCAAGCATTGGACTTGTATTATGATTTATTGGCTTTAAAAGAAAAACCCATGTCTATTTTGTTTTTAATTACTAGACACTTTAACATCCTTTTGCAGGTGAAAGACTTGGTAAACCTTGGTTTTAACAATACAATCATTAGTCAAAAGACAGGATTAATGCCATTTACCATTGGTAAATATGTTAGTCAGAGTAAGAATTTTAAAAAGGAAGTATTAAAAGACGCGCTTAGCTCTTGCGTAACTATGGAGGAGCAGGTTAAGACAGGAAGAATGATAGATAAAATCTGTGTTGAATTATTAATTGTTCAGTATAGTGTTTGATGAAATAAAATTAGACTCATTTAATTCAATGTATTTAGTTAGGAATACTAAATCAGATGTATTTTATTAGATATATTCAATTTGTTGTAAAAAATTAGATTTGTTTGTGTTTCATGTTTGTATTAAGTCATTTATTTATGATATTAACTTCATTTATGAAGATATAATATATTGGAGATGTATCGAAGAGGCCATAACGAGAGCGACTCGAAATCGTTTTGACCGCAAGGTCACGTGGGTTCGAATCCCACCGTCTCCGTTGTTAAACATTAGTCTCAATCCTGAGGGGTTGGGGCTTTTTTTATTGAGTCGATGGTCGGTAGATGGCAGGAGGGTCAAGGAAGTGTCGGGAACTGAGGATCTTGGGTGGAATGATTTGGAATGGGCAATTAGAGGAAAGTGTGGTCGAAGAGGGAGGAGTGGTGACATGATATCGGGCACCTAACAGGCACCTTTTTGTTGTGGACACTCCAAATCAGCAGGGACAAGACGAATCTAATTTAAAAAAAATCAATGATTCTCTTAAACTTTTTGAATCTAAAGATGGTCAAGTCATTCTTGGAACAGAAAGGGAAACAGGTTATGAGGACACTGCATCTAATGTCATTAGACTAATGGAGAAAAGAAGATGCTTAACTAAAGAACATTATCAAGAGCATGTAGACTTCTTTGAAGTCTTGCATAGCAGAGCTAATCAATGGTCTTATAATCAAGGTATCGATAATGAACGATAACAAATTGTAGTATTTACAAACGAAGGAAAAACTGGAATAAGAAAAGTATATGGATATAGAAACAGTAAAGTTGGCATTAGAATATGTGTCTGAACTGGGTGGAATTTATGAGACAATAGAGTATTATAGCAATTCTTTCGGGGCTCAGGAAAGGCGAGATTCATTGACTGCGCTTTCGAAATATTTATATAGATTATGGATTGTATGAAATCCATGTGATTGAGAATAAATATGGTTCCTGCTTCTTTTTAGACAAAATTAGTATAGCTTTTAGTTGAAAAAAATAGGAAAATAGAATAATATGGTATATAGTGGAAGGGATTAAAGACTGAGTATAGTAATATTCTCCTATGCTTCATCTTAATATATTTTATTGTAAATCTAAAAATTTGCTGAACTAGAAGCGAAAATATTAATTTATGGATGTATCGTTCTATTCATCTGCAACAATTACAAATCCAGAGTTTTGGATATAGTCTTAGTTTTTTAATGTTGTACAAGCTGATATCAACACTACAAAATATTATAGATAGAGAGAGAGACCAGCTATGAAAAGTCAAGCCCGAAATGAAAATAAATTCTTTTTGATTAATGATTATAAAAAAGGGTAACTTTAATAAGAGCTCCCTAAGGTGCATTTTCAAAATCTAGATATATTAATAATCAAACCTTTTATTCAAGGTTAAATTCTACCTCATCAGTTAGCATTTTCCATAGGATTCTGATGAGTTTGCCAGCACAATGACCAAGGGCATTGTAATGAGTACG